>CAZFIQ010000008.1:32163-32805 GCA_964519185.1 uncultured Patulibacter sp. | reverse complement strand
GAACTTCGCCAAGCAGGCGGGCGAGCCGAAGCGGGTCCAGCCGAGCCGGGCGAAGAAGTCCGACGCGTAGCCGTCGCGGTCGGTTCCGTACCCATGCGGTACGGAAGGTGACGTGTACCCGGCGGCGGTGGCCGTCCGCGCCGGCCGGCGCGGACGCTGCCGGGGCGCCATGATCCCCGGGCATGGGCTACACGCGCGCCGAGCTGGAGCAGTTCCGGGACGCCGAGGTGCCGGACCTGGTGGGACCGGGACTGCAGCTGCTGTTCGTCGGGATCAACCCGGGGCTGTGGACGGCGGCGGTCCAGACGCACTTCGCGCACCCCGGCAACCGCTTCTACCCGGCGCTCGCGCAGGCGGGGATCACCGACTACGAGATCGATCGGGTCAACGGCATGAACGACCGCGACCGGCAGTACATGATCGGCCGCGGGGTCGGGATCACCAACCTGGTGCGGCGGGCCACGGTGCGGGCGTCGGAGCTGTCGCGGGAGGAGCTGCGCGAGGGCGGCGAGCGGCTGACGCGGTTCGTCGCCGAGCACCGGCCGAAGGTCGTCGCGATCGCCGGGATCACCGCGTACCGCGACGCGTTCGAAGAGCGCAAGGCGACGCCCGGACGGCAGCCGGACGTGCTCGACCTGGCCG
>CAZFIQ010000008.1:20721-32153 GCA_964519185.1 uncultured Patulibacter sp. | reverse complement strand
CAACCCGAGCGGGCTGAACGCCCACGAGACGGTCGAGACGCTGGCCGACGCCTACCGCGCCGCCGCGGTCGAGGCGGGCGTCGTCCCGGGGTAGCGCCCCCCCGGGGGCCGGCGCGGTCGGCGCGGCCCAGCGCCGTCGCCGTGCGCGGCTCAGCCGCCGCGCAGCGTCTCGCTCGGACGCTCGCCGAACCGCTCGCGGTACTGCTGGGCGAAGCGGCTCTGGTGGAGGAAGCCCCAGCGCAGCGCGACGTCGGTCACCCGGACGACCTGGCGGTCGCTGCGCTGCAGCTCGGCCCGGACGTGGTCGAGCCGGAGTCGCCGCAGGTGGTTCATCGGCGACTCGCCGACGGTTTGCTGGAAGGTCGCGTGCAGCGTGCGGACGCTCATGCACCCGACCCGCGCCAGGTCCTGGGGCGTCAGTGGCTCGGCGGCGTGCTGCTCCATGTACTCGAGCACCGGCCGCAGCCGGCTGCGGCGCAGCGGATCGACCGGCACCGTCAGCTCGTCGGTGTACTGGTGGCGGCTGGCGTGCAGCAGCTGGGTCATGATGAACGCCAGGTACTGCTCGCGCGCGAGCGGCATCTCGCCGAGCCCGCCCGGTCGGTCCAGCTCGCGGGCGTAGAACTCGACCGACGAGAGCAGGGCCGCGCCGCGCGGGTCCGACAGGTCGAGCCCGAAGTCGAAGTCGAGGACCTCGTCGACCTTGCGTCCGAGCAGGTCGCCGAGGTGCCGCTCGAGGCTGCGACGCGAGATCTTCAGGATCAGCTGCTCGGCGTCCTCCGACCAGCGCACCGTGTTCTCCTGGTCGGGCAGCAGGACCACGCCGCGTCGCAGGGCCGCCGTCGCCTCGCGCGCGCCGTCGCTGCGGCTGGCGCGGGTCTCGCCGGCCGTCGTGAGGTTCACGTGGTAGCAGTCCTCGGTCGGCGGCATCACCAGCGTGGTCGCCGACCGGTAGGCCAGGTACCCGAGCGTGAACTGCGGGTGCGGAACCGCGTTCAGGGTCATCTCCAGGCGACCGCTCGGGGCGGACAGCGCGTGGTCCAGGTAGACCCGCGCGACCGCCTCGCGGGCCTCTTCGAGGTCGCGGGTGGCCAGCACCGGGAACCGGCTCAAGCGGTCGGTGCCGGTACGGTCCCCGTCGCCGACGACCGCGGTCTGCTGCTCCTCCATCTGCTCGACACCTCCCCGCGCGCCGGTGGGGTTCCGGTCGCGCTCGTCAACGTCGCGTCGATCCAGGCTACGGATGGCTCCGCCGGTTGGCTAGTCCGCTGAGCGCAGGCGGGTATCCGCTGAGCGCAGGGCGGCGACGACGGCGGTGGCCCGGCGTCGGGAGGCTCCGACGGTCGGCGCGGAGCGGATCGGCCGCGGCGATCTGCGGCTATCGGGGCGGCCGGCGCCGGGCGTAGCGTGGTGCCACGACGTCGGGCCGAGCCCGGCGGCGCGCACGGCGGCGAGGAGGAGAGAGCGATGGTCCCCACGGAACCGGAAGCGCTGGAGAGGTTCAAGCTGTTCATCGGCGGCCGCGCGGTCGACGCGCGGTCCGGCGGCACCTTCACGTCGGAGGACCCCTACCGGGGCGCCCCGTGGGCGGAGCTGGCCGACGGCGGACCCGACGACGTCGACGACGCGGTGGCCGCGGCCCGGGCGGCGCTCGGCGGCCCGTGGGGCACGATCACCGGCTTCGAGCGCGCCGCGATCATCCGCAGCTGCGCCGATGCGATCGCCGCCAACGCCGAGCGGCTGGCCCGGCTCGAGGTCCGCGACTCCGGCAAGCTGCTGCGCGAGATGCTCGGGCAGCTGCAGGCCCTGCCCCAGTGGTACTTCTACTTCGCCGGCCTGGCGGACAAGATCGAGGGCCGGACGATCCCGCCCGTCAACCCGAGCTACTTCGGCTACACGCGGCGCGAGCCGGTCGGCGTGGTCGGCGCGATCACCCCCTGGAACTCGCCGCTGCTGCTGCTGACCTTCAAGCTGGCGCCCGCGCTGGCCGCCGGCTGCACGATGGTCGTCAAGCCGTCCGAGCACTCGCCGGCGTCGACCGTCGCGTTCGCCGAGATCCTGCACGCGGCCGGCCTGCCGGACGGGGTGCTCAACGTCGTCACCGGCTGGGACCGCAGCACCGGCGAGTCGCTGGCGGCGCACCGCGGGGTCGACAAGGTCGCGTTCACCGGCTCGACCGCGACCGGGGCCAAGGTCGCCCAGGCCGCCGCGGCCAACATCAACCGCGTCACGCTCGAGCTGGGCGGCAAGAGCCCGCAGATCGTCTTCCCCGACGCCGACCTGGACGCCGCCGCCAACGGTGTCGTCGCGGGCGTCTTCGCCGCGACCGGCCAGACCTGCATGGCGGGGTCGCGGCTGCTCGTCCACCGGGACGTCCACGCCGCGCTGATCGAGCGGGTCGCCCACCGCGCAAACGCGATCAAGCTCGGCGATCCGACCGCCGCGGAGACGGAGATGGGTCCGGTCGCCAATCGCCCGCAGTACGAGAAGGTGCTCCGGCACCTGCGGGCGGCCGCCGACGAGGGTGGGACCTTCGCCAGCGGCGGCGGGCCCGACCCGGATCACGGCGGGCTGTTCGTGCGGCCGACGGTCGTCACCGACGTCGGGCCGGAGAGCTCGATCGTCCGCGAGGAGGTCTTCGGTCCGGTCGTCGCGGCGTACGCCTTCGACGACGAGGAGGAGGCGCTGCGGCTGGCCAACGACACCCCGTACGGGCTGGCCGGTGCCGTCTGGACGAAGGACGTCCACCGCGCGCACCGCGTCGCGGCGGGCCTGCGTGCCGGCACCGTCTGGATCAACGCCTACCGCGTGATCGCGCCGAACATGCCGTTCGGCGGCTTCGGCGCCAGCGGGATCGGCCGCGAGAACGGCGTCGACGCGGTGCACGAGTACACGGAGACGAAGTCGGTCTTCGTCGAGCTGACCGGCGGTACGCGCGACCCGTTCCGACTGGGCTGAGGCCGCAGCTCCGATCGATCATCGCCCGGCTTCGCGGCCGGGCACCGACCCGCCCGGCCTGGCCGCCGGGCCCGAGCTCCGCGCGACCGGACCGCTGGTCCGCGCGTCAGCACCCGACCCCATCGAGGAGGACAACGCATGACCGACAAGGTGACCGAGCGCGCCAACGAGCGGCTGGGGCTGGCCCCGACCGACCCGCGGCCCGACAACGAGACCAGGCCGCTGGTCGACCGGCAGCAGACCAATCCGCTGCTCGGCGACCAGAAGATGAAGCTCGGCCTGTTCGGCACGAACTGCTCGCACGGACTGATCATGTCGCACGCCCCGACGACCTACGAGGTCACCTGGGCGCACACCAAGGCAATCGCCCAGCGCGCCGATCAGATCGGATTCGAGGCGATGGTCCCGGTGGCCCGCTGGAAGGGCTTCGGCGGATCGACGAACTTCAACGGCAACTGCTTCGAGACCTATACCTGGGCGGCGGGCCTGGCCGAGGCGACCGAGCGGATCGCGATCGCGTCGACGTCGCACCTGCCGACGATCCACCCGATCGTGGCGGCCAAGGCGGCGACCACGATCGACCACATCTCGGCGGGCCGCTTCGCGCTGAACCTGGTGATGGGCTGGATTCCTCCGGAGATGGAGATGTTCGGCCGTCAGCAGCGCGAGCACGACGAGCGCTACGCCTTCGGCCAGGAGTGGATCGACTTCGCGACCAAGCTGTGGACGGAGGAGGGCTCGTTCGACATCGACAGCGCGAACTTCAACGGCTTCGACCTGGAGGCGTACCCCAAGCCGCACCAGGCGCCGCGTCCGGTGCTGCTGAACGCCGGCAACTCGCCGGCCGGCATCGACTTCTCCGCCCGCAACGTCGACATCAACTTCGCGTCGCTCGACACGCTGGAGAACATCAAGCTCTACACCGACAAGGTGCGGGCCAAGGCGCGCGACGACTACCAGCGCGATATCGACGTGATGACCTACGGGCTGATCGTCTGCCGGGACACCGAGCAGGAGGCCAAGGACGCCTTCCAGCAGGTCGTCGACGAGGGCGACTGGGGCGCCGCGGGCAACGTCATCCGGATCGCCGGCTCGGGGGCCAGCCAGTCGTTCGACCACGCGGTCAAGGAGATGCAGGAGCGGTTCATCGCCGGCTGGGGCGGCTACCCGATCGTCGGCACCCCGGAGCAGGTCACCGAGGAGCTGGGCCGGCTCAGCGCGGCCGGGATGGGCGGCATGATCATGGGCATGATCGACTACCACGAGGAGCTGGAGTACTTCGGCGACAACGTGATGCCGCTGCTGAAGCAGGCGGGCCTGCGGCACTGAGGTCGGCGCCGCGGCCCCGCTCGGCGACGGATGGGGCCGCGGGACTCGGGAGTGGTGGCTTCTGACGATCAGTTCGTCAGAAGCCGACGCGGTCGGCGCTCAGAGCCCCTCGACCTGGTCGACCGTGCACTCCGCCGGCGGCTTGTCGTCGCGCCAGCGCAGCAGCTTGGCGCCGTGGCGGATCCGGCCGCCGGAGACCTGGTCGAACGCGACCTCGACCACCAGCTCGGGCCGCAGCCCGGTCCACTCCAGGTCCTTGCCGGACTTCCAGCGGCTCGGCTCGGCGGTGCCGGTCTCGCCGCTGGCGTAGGGCGCCAGGGTCTCCACCAGGCCGCGCTTCTCGGCCGCCTTCAGGCCCGAGGTGTGGCCGACCACCCGCAGCTCGCCGTCGGGCGTGTAGAGCCCGAGGATCAGCGATCCGACGGTCGCCTCCTCCTTGCCGGGACGCCAGCCGACGACGACCGCGTCGCAGGTCCGCATCCGCTTGATCTTCGCCATCCCCTTGCGGCCGCCGGGGACGTACGGGGCGTCGCGCTCCTTGGCGACCACGCCCTCCGTCGCGCGCAGCCACGGCTCGGCCTCGGCGACGGTCAGCACCGACGGGGTCAGGTCGACGACCGAGCCCGCGAAGTCGACCCCGCCGTCGCCGGCGAGCCACGCCTCCAGCGCGGTACGGCGCTCGGCGTAGGGCCGCTCGAGCAGCGCCTCGTCGTCCCGGGCAAGCAGGTCGAAGGCGACGTAGCGCGCGGGGATCTCGTGCGAGAGCCGCTCGATCCGCGACTCCGCCGGGTGGATCCGCTGCGACAGCGCGTTGAAGTTCTGCGGGTCGTCGCGGGCGCCCTCGGGCATCGTGCCGCCGCCGCGCTCCACCGACAGCGCGTCGATCACGATCTCGCCGTCGAGCACGTAGCGGCCCGGCGGCAGGGTCAGCTCGGGGAAGTAGCGGACCAGGTCCTTGCCGCCGCGGGACAGGAGGACGAGCTGGTCGCCGTCGACGAACGCGATCGCGCGGAAGCCGTCCCACTTCGGCTCGTAGGCCCAGTTGTCGCCCTCGGGCAGGGCGGTCCGGGTCTTCGCGAGCTGCGGGGCGAACGGCGGCGACAGGGGGAGCGACACGGTGGGGCCAGCCTAGATGATTGATTCCACGACTTCGCGGCGTGGCGCACGTCGTCGGGCGAACGGTGACCGGTCGTCGTTCGACGTCCGGTGCGTGCACGACGGCGACCGGTCGCCCGAGGGACGCTCAGGCGTCGCGTGGCACGTAGCGCAGCGCGAGCGCGCCGGAGGCGAACTCGCGGCGGCCGACGAGCTCCAGGTCGACGTACCGCGACAGGCCGGCGAACGGCGTCGGACCGTGGCCGGCCAGCCGCGGGTGGACGACGAATTCGTACTCGTCGATCAGCGCGGCCTCCGCCAGCGCCAGCGGCAGCGTGACGCCGCCGACGTAGAGGCCGTCCCCGGGCTGCTGCTTGAGCGCGCGGACCGCGGCGACGGGGTCGCCGGTCACCAGCGACGCGTTGTTCCAGTCGACCGCGTCGAGCGTGCTCGACACCACGTACTTGCGGGCCGCGTCGATCGTCCGGGCGAAGGGCGCGGTCCACTCCGGCATCTCCGGCGCCTGCTCCGACGGTCGCCACGCGGACTCCATCAGCTCGTAGGTCACGCGGCCGAGGATGATCGCGTCGGCGCGGGCGATCAGCTCCGTCGCGTGCCGGTGCGTCTCCTCGTCCGGTACGCCCGCGCGGTGGTCGCAGCAGCCGTCGAGCGTGACGTTGATCGAGTACCTCAGCGGGCGCATGGCGCGATCCTACGGGCGGCCAGTCGCTCTCGGGGAACTCCCAGCAACGGCTCAGGGGGCGTTGAGCGGCCGGGAGCAGGCTGGTCCCATGCCCACTCCGTCCGATTCCCCCGTCCCGGCGGACGCCCCGCGTCGCCCCGACGACCCCCGCACCGCCCGCGACCGCGGGCTGCGGCTCTCGCGTCGCCTGACCGGCGGCGCCGTCGCCCTGGCCGCGGCGATGGTGCTCGGCTTCGGCGTGCTCGCCGCCGGCGTCGGCCGCGGCACCGACGGGTCCTCGACCCCGGCCACCGCCGGGGCGGTCGTCTCCGGCGACTCCGGCACGTCGACCTCCGGGTCCGGCAGCGCCAGCGGCTCCGTCGACGACACGACCGGCGCGATCGACGACGGCGTCAGCGCGTCGGACGGCACGTCGGGCTCCTCCTCGTCCGACAGCGGCACGTCGTCTGCGCCGTCGACGAGCAACCAGGCGCCCTCGGTGACGTCGGGTGCGTCGTGAGCCTCGGGATCGTCCGCTGGCGGGCGCTCGGGACGACCGTCGAGCTGCTGGTGAGCGACCCCCGCACGCTGGTCCGGGCCCGCACCGCCGTCGCCGCCGAGCTCGACGCGATCGACCGGGCCTGCAGCCGCTTCCGGGAGGACAGCGAGCTGACGGCGCTGAACGCCGCCGCCGGTCGCGGGCCGTTCCCCGTGTCGCCGCTGCTGCGCGCCGCGCTGGCGGCCGCGCTCGACGCCGCCGAGCGGACCGACGGCGCGGTGACGCCGACGCTCGGCGCGGCGATCGTCGCGGCCGGCTACGACCGCAGCCACGAGCAGCTGACCGACGACCCGCGGGCCTTCGTGCCGCAGCCGGCCGGCGACCGACGCGCGATCCGGATCGACGGGCGCGCCGGGACCGTCGACCTGCCGGCCGGCGTCGTGCTCGACCTGGGCGCGACCGCCAAGGGGCTGGCCGCCGACCGCGCGGCGGCCGCGGCGGTGCGGGCCGGCGGCGCGGGCGGCGCGCTGGTCAGCCTCGGCGGCGACGTCGCGGTCGCCGGCGAGCGGCCGGGCGGCTGGGCCGTCGGGATCGCCGACGACCACCGCGACCCCCAACCGCCGACGACCGTCCGGGTCGACCGGGGCGGGCTGGCGACCTCGGGCCTGACGCTCCGGCGCTGGCGCCGCGGCGGGCGGACCCTCCACCACGTGCTCGACCCCGTCAGCGGACGGCCGGTCGCGCCGGTCTGGCGGACCGCCAGCGTGGCGGCGGACAGCTGCCTGGACGCCGAGGTCCACGCGACCGCGGCGCTGGTCTGGGGCGACGACGCCCCGCGCCGGCTCGCCGCCGCGGGGATCCCCGCCCGGCTGGTCGCCGCCGACGGCACGGTCGTCGTCGTCGGCGGCTGGCCGGCCGACGCCGCGCCTCTGGGGGCGGATCGGGCCCCGGCCTCCCCGATCGTCGCGGGCAACCGCAGATCGGCCGCGTCCCTGGCGGCGCTCGGCGCCCGGCGGGCCGCCTGATGGGCGAGGCGCTCTGGTACCTGCTGCGCGGCAGCGGCGCGGCGACGCTCGTGCTGCTGACGCTGACCGTGGCCCTGGGGATCGCCAACCAGCGACGCTGGGCGCCGCGCTGGGCCCCGCGGTTCGTGGTCGACCACCTGCACCGCACGGTCTCGCTGCTGGTGATGGTGCTCCTGGCGATCCACATCGTCTCGGCGGTCGTCGACGACTACGTCAGCATCACCGTCGTCGACGCGATCGTGCCGTTCGTCGGGAGCTACCAGCCGTTCTGGCTGGGTCTCGGGGCGCTCGCCTTCGACCTGCTGCTGGCGCTGATCGTGACCAGCCTGCTGCGCCACCGGATCGGCCTGCGGACCTGGCGGATCGTCCACTGGGCGGCCTACGCCTGCTGGCCGGTCGCGTTCGCCCACGGGCTCGGGATCGGCACCGACGTCGGGGGCGGCGGCTGGATGCTCTGGCTGAGCGTCGCCTGTGCCGCGCTGCTGGCCGGCGCGGTCGGGCTGCGGCTCTCGCGACCGGCCGGCCCCGCCGCGTCGCCCGCCGGCCGGCGGGCGACGACCCCGCTCACGACCCCGGAGGTCCCCCGATGACCCGGTTCAGCGCGACGCCGCGGCTGCTGGCCGCGGCGCTCCCCGGACGCCCGACCGACGCCGCCCACCACCGGGCGGTCCACGGGCCGCTGCCCGCCGTCGACGCGGCCGGCCTGATCGCCGCGGTCGACGCCGCCGGGCTGCGTGGGCGCGGCGGCGCGGGGTTCCCGACCGCCCGCAAGCTGGAGGCGGTCCACGGCCGGCGCGACGCGGTCGTGGTCGTCAACGGCACCGAGGGCGAGCCCGCGAGCGGCAAGGACCGGCTGCTGCTGACCGATCAGCCGCACCTGCTGCTCGACGGGGCCGAGCTGGCCGCGCGGGCGGTCGGCGCCCGCGAGCTGCTCGTCGTCGCGCCGGCCGACGTGCTCCCGACCCTGGCCCACGCCCAGCGCGAACGGGACGTTCCCCGCGACCTGGCGGTGCGGCTGCACGCGGCCGCCGACGGCTACGTGGCGGGGGAGGAGACCGCGGTGCTGGCCCACCTGGAGGGGCGTCCCGCACGGCCCCGGCTGACGCCGCCGCGGCCCGCCGAGCGCGGGCTGCACGGCCGGCCGACGCTGGTCCAGAACGTCGAGACGCTGGCCCACCTGGCGCTGATCACGCGCTACGGCCCGGACTGGTTCCGGGCGGCCGGGACCGCCGAGCGTCCCGGCACGATGCTGGCGACGGTCGGCGGCGCGGTCCGTCGTCCGGCCGTTCACGAGGTCCCGGTCGGCACACCGCTCGACGCGTTGCTGGCGTGCTCCGAGGGTCCGGCCGAGCCGTTGCGGGCGGTGCTCGTCGGCGGCTACTTCGGGGCCTGGATCGACGCCCGCGAGGCCCCCGCGATCACCGACGCGGGGCTGGCTCCGCACGGCGCGGCGGTCGGGGCGGGCATCGCCTGGGCGCTCGCCGATCGCGCCTGCCCGGTCGCGGCGACGGCACGGATCGTCGCCTGGATGGCCGGCGAGTCGGCCGGCCAGTGCGGCTCCTGCGTCCACGGGCTGGCCGCGCTCGGCGACGTGCTGACGCGGCTCGCCGACGGCCGCGGCGTGGCCGGCGACGGGGCCCGGCTGCGGCGCTGGACCGCGATGGTCGACCGCCGCGGGGCCTGCGGCCACCCGAGCGGCGTGGCCCGGCTGCTGCGCAGCGCCAGCGTCCTGTTCGCGGAGGAGCTGGAGGACCACGAGCGTCACGGGGCGTGCCGGGCCTGCACCGGGACGCGACGCGAGCGGGGCCGACGCGCGGCGGTGGCGGCATGAGCGGGCGGAGCGGTGGCGGGGACGTGCGTGCCCGGCCCGGCACCGGCGACCGCGCGTCGCTCGGGTCCCGGCGACGGGAGTCGCCCGCGGCGAGCGACCGCGGGGCCGGGGAGCGGCTGGTCCTCGACCCGATCGCCTGCGTCGGTCACGGGCTCTGCGCCGAGCTGTTCCCGGAGGGGATCGTGCTCGACGACTGGGGCTACCCGATGCTGACCGAGCGGGCCGACGATCCGGCGCTGCGGGCCCACGCGCGGCGCGCCGCGGCCGCCTGTCCCGCCCTCGCGCTGCGGCTGGCCCGCGGGCGCTGAGCGCTCGACCCCTCGAAGCGACCGATCGCACGACGTCCGGGCGGACGTCCGTGCGCGCCCGCCGGGCCGGGGTCTCGGAGACCGCTCAGGGCGGACTCAGGGTCCTCCCAGCCGCCGCCGCGACGCTGGATCCATGAAGCGCATCACGAAGCAGATCCCCCTCCTCCTGGTGCTCGGCGCCACCGGACTCGGCGTCGCCGCCTGCGGCTCCGACGGCGACACCGGCACGGCCGCCGCCGCGACCCAGGCGCAGACCCCGACGCAGCCGTCCGACGGCACGAACGGGACGCAGACCACCCCCAACGGCGACGGCACGTCGACCGACGGCCAGTCGCCCCAGGGCGGGATGGGCGGGGCGGGCGGGCCGTCATCAACGGACCTCGAGCCGGTCGCGGAGCAGCTCGGCGTGACCGTCGAGCAGCTCCAGCAGGCGATGGAGTCGACCCGGCCGACCGACGGCCAGCCCGGGACCCCGGACGAGATGGCGAAGGCCCTGGCCGACGCGCTCGGCGTCAGCCAGGACAAGGTCGAGTCCGCGATGAAGGCGATCCAGCCGAGCGGCGGACCGCCGTCGGACGGCGGCAAGGGCGGAACCCCGCCGTCGGGCGCCGGGGGCGCTCCGCCGTCCGGCGACGGCACGACGAACGACGACGCCGGCACCGTCGACGGCGTCGTCGCGACCACCAGCTCCCAGGCGTAGACCATGGCGGCCCCGACCACCCGCCCCGACGTCACCGCCCGGACCCGGACCGCGCGCCGCCCGGCGGCGCCGGCCCCGGCGGGCGCCGCCGCGGCGCCGGCCGACGTCCGTCCCCTGGCGACCGTCGGCACCCGGCCGGTGGCGGGGTCGCCGACGCCCGCCCACGGTCCGCTGATCGAGATCGTCGTCCCGGTCCACAACGAGCAGGCCGCGCTGCCCGCGTCGATCCGGCGGCTGCACGAGTTCCTGACCGCGCAGATGCCGTTCCGCTGGCGGATCACGATCGCCAACAACGCCAGCACCGACCAGACCGCGCGGATCGCGGCGGTGCTGGCCGCCGACTTGCCGGGGGTCGAGGTCCTCGACCTCCCGGAGAAGGGTCGCGGTCGCGCCCTGCGCGCCGCCTGGACGGCCAGCGACGCCGACGTGCTCTGCTACATGGACGTCGACCTGTCGACCGACCTGCGCGCGCTGCTGCCGCTGGTCGCCCCGCTGGTCTCCGGCCACAGCGACCTGGCGATCGGGACCCGGCTGGCGCGCGGCGCACGCGTCGTCCGCGGCCCCAAGCGCGAGCTGATCTCGCGCGGGTACAACCGAATCCTCCGCTGGTCGCTGGCCGCCCGCTTCAGCGACGCCCAGTGCGGGTTCAAGGCGATCCGCGCCGACGCCGCCGAGCGGCTGCTGCCCCGGGTCGCCGATCAGGCGTGGTTCTTCGACACCGAGCTGCTGGTGCTGGCCCAGCGCGAGCGCCTGCGGATCCACGAGGTCCCCGTCGACTGGACCGACGACCCGGACTCGCGCGTCGACATCGTGCGGACCGCGGTCGACGACCTCAAGGGGATCGGCCGGCTGCTGCTGAGCGCGCCGCTGGCCCGCTTCCTGGCGATCGGCGTCGTCTCGACGCTCGCCTACGTCCTGCTCTTCCTGCTGCTGCGCCCGGCGCTGGGTGCGGTCGGCGCCAACGTCACCGCGCTCGCCGTGACGGCGGTCGCCAACACCCAGGCC
>CAZFIQ010000008.1:19975-20711 GCA_964519185.1 uncultured Patulibacter sp. | reverse complement strand
GGTCTTCGCGCTGACGGTCGGCCTGACCACCGGCGCGCTGGCGGTGCTGCACGCGATCGACGCCGGTCCCCCGGCGTGGCTCGAGCTGGTGGTGCTGGTCGCCGCCGGCGTCACCGCCACCGTCAGCCGCTTCGTCGCGCTGCGCTCGTGGGTCTTCGCCCGACGCTCGTCACCTCCGCAAGCGGTTGCCGCTGCGGAGGCCGCGTCGGAGCGACCCCGGCCCGCGCCGCGGCTGCTGATCGATCCCCCGGCCCGTGGCCGCTGACCCCGTCTCCCCCCGACCGAGGACCCCGATGTCGTCCCCTGACCTGACCCTTCCGCGGAGAGCGCCGAGCCGCCTGGCCGAGCGCTCCCGCGCCGTCGCCGCGCGGATCGCGGCCCGCCCCGAGCTGCTGGCGCTGATCGCGGTGGCCGCCGTGCTCAACCTCTGGGCGCTCGACCGCAACGGCTACGCCAACGAGTACTACAGCGCCGCGGTCCGCTCGATGACCGACAGCTGGCACGCGTTCCTCTTCGCGTCGTTCGACTCGTCCGGCGTGATGACCGTCGACAAGCCGCCGCTGGCCTTCTGGGTCCAGGCGCTGTCGGCGCGGGCCTTCGGCTTCAGCAGCTGGAGCATCCTCGTCCCGCAGGCGCTGATGGGCGTCGCCAGCGTGGCGCTGACCTACGACCTGACCCGCCGCGTCTTCGGCCGCTGGGCGGGGACCGCCGCCGGCCTGGCGCTGGCGCTGACCCC
>CAZFIQ010000008.1:11903-19965 GCA_964519185.1 uncultured Patulibacter sp. | reverse complement strand
CACAACAACCCCGACGCGCTGCTGGTGCTCTGCTCGGTCGGTGCGCTGTGGGCGCTGGTCCGCGGGCTGGAGGGCCCGATCCAGAATGATCGGCTGCCTGGAACGGCCGCTGACGCGTCGCCGGATCGGCACCCGAACCCTCAGTCAGACAACCAGTCTGACTCTCGGGCCTCGGGCACCGCCCGGCTCGGTCATCGACCGCCCCAGACAACCACTGATTCTGAATCGGGCCCTTCGGACGGGAAGACCCGCTGGCTGCTGCTGTCCGGCGCGCTGATCGGCCTGGGCTTCGAGACCAAGATGGCGGCGGCGCTGACGATCGTCCCCGGGATCGTCCTGGCCTGGCTGTGGATCGCCCCGCGCGGGAGGCGCGCGGCGATCGGCCAGCTGCTGGGCTTCGGCGGCGTCGCAGCCGCGGTCGGCCTGGCCTGGCCGGTGCTGGTCTGGCTGACCCCGGCGGCCGACCGACCGTGGGTCTCGGGCACCTCCGACAACAGCATCTGGTCGCTGATCTTCGGCTACAACGGGCTGGGTCGGCTGTTCGGCCAGAGCGGTGGGCCCGGGGGCGGCATGGGCGGTGGCGGCGGAGGCGGCATGGGCGGCGTCTTCGGCGGCGACACCGGCGCCTTCCGCCTGCTCAACAGCGCCCTCGGCGGGCAGGCGGGCTGGCTGCTCGGTGCGGCGGCGGTCGTGGCGATCGCCCTGCTGGTGCTGACCCGGCTGCGCCGCGACGACGCGCGGACCGGCTGGCTGGTCGCGATCGGCGCCGCCTGGCTGGTGACCGCGGTCGCCTTCAGCCGCGCCGAGGGGATCTTCCACCCGTACTACGTGTCGCTGCTGGCGCCGTTCACCGCCGCCCTGGTCGGCGCGGGCGTGGGGATCGTGGTCAAGGGCGGCATCCCGGCGCGGATCGTCGGTCCGCTGATGATCGCCGGCGGGATCGTCACGTCGCTGGTGGTGATCGACCAGAGCGCCACCGACATGGCGTGGCTCCGTCCCGTCCTGATCGGCGGCGGCGCGGTGGTCGCGATCGTGCTGGCGCTCGGCCTGCACCGGCGGATCCGTCAGACGGCGATCGCCGCCGTGATCGCGCTGATGCTGTTCGCTCCGGCCAGCTGGGCGGTCGACACGCTCGGCTACGCGACCAGCTCGACCTTCCCCGCGGGTGGGCCCTCCGGCTCGATGAACGGAGGCCCGCCCACCACGGGTGGCGGCGGTGGCATGGGCGGACCGGGCGGCGGTCACGGCGGCGGTGGGCGCTTCGGCGGCTCCGGCCAGGGCGGCTCGCCCTCGGGCGGCACCAACGGCGGCGCGCCGCCGGCCGTCGCGGGCGGCGCGGCGGGGAGCAGCGGCTCGTCGTCCTCGTCCGACGGCACGAGCCTGCCCCCGGGCACCACCGACGATCCGACCGCCGATGGATCGAGCACGACCGACGGCGCGGGCCTGCCGCCCGGTACCACGACCGACCCGAGCGCTGGTTCCAGCGCGTCCGGTTCCGGCGCTTCCGGGTCGGGGTCGACGACGTCCGGGACGACCCGCGGCAACGGCGGCCCGCCGTCGGGCGGCGGGGGCGGCCTCGGCGGCGGCAACACGCAGACGCTGACCAGCGCGCTGGCCTACGCGAAGCAGAACGGCGGCGGCGTCGTCGCGGTGTCGAGTCAGAACGGCGCGGCGTCGCAGCTGCTGACGCGTGATCCGACGGCCCAGGTCGCGGCGATCGGCGGCTTCTCCGGCCGCGAGAGCCAGGTCACCGTCGCGTGGCTGGCCGACGCGGTCGAGTCCGGCCGGATCCGCTATGTGCTGACCGACGGCGGAAACGGAGGCCCGCCCACCCGCATGTCCAACGACGGCCGCGTCGGCGCCAGCGACGTGCTGGCGCTCGCCGCCCAGGTCGGTACCGCGGTGCCGAGCGTCGACGGCCTCTACGACCTGCAGGGCACCGCCGCCGCCCTGCGCGCCGCCGGCTGACCACCCCCAAGCTGATGCGGATCGCGCCCACCACACGGGCCGAATCCGCATCAGCCGCCGTCGCCCCGCCGTCGCCCCCGCAAGCTGATGCGGATCCTGCCCGTCATGTGGGCGGAATCCGCATCAGCTTGCGGGGGCGGTGGGCGTTCCCAGGAAGCTCCCAGGTTGGGACGCGATACTCGCTCCATGCAGACGCCGCAGGAGGGCACCGGCCACCGCGTCCTCGTGGTCGACGACGAGCCGAACATCGTCGACGTCGTCTCGATGGCCCTGCGGTTCCAGGGCTTCGAGGTCGCCACCGCCGCCACCGGGACCGAGGCGCTGGCCCAGGTCGCCGCCTTCCGGCCGCAGATCATGGTGCTCGACGTGATGCTCCCCGACATGACGGGGTTCGACGTCGCCGAGCGGCTGGGCGCCCAGCGCAGCCACGTGCCGATCGTCTTCCTGACCGCCCGCGACGCGACCGAGGACAAGCTGCGCGGCCTGACCAGTGGCGGCGACGACTACGTCACCAAGCCGTTCTCGCTCGAGGAGCTGGTCGCCCGGATCCGGGTGATCCTGCGGCGCACCGGTCAGGCCGAGGCGGAGTCCTCGCCGGTCCTGAGGTTCGAGGACCTGGAGCTGGACGAGGACACCCGCGAGGTCGTCCGCGCCGGCGTCCCCGTCGAGCTGACCGACACCGAGTACCGGCTGCTGCGGTTCCTGCTGCGCAACCCGCGCCGGGTCCTGACGCGCGCGCAGATCCTCGACCACGTCTGGGAGTACGACTTCGGCGGCGACGCGCGGGTGCTCGAGACCTACGTCAGCTACCTGCGCAAGAAGCTCGACGTGGCGTCCGACAGCGTCCCGCTGATCCACACGGTTCGCGGCGTCGGCTACGCGCTGCGGGCCCCGCGGAGCGCCGGATGACGCTGCGCGCGCGCCTGATCGCCACGCTGCTCGTGCTGACGGCGGTGGCGATGGCCGTGCTGGCGGCGGTCACCTACACCAGCCAGCGCTCGGCGCTGCTGGACCAGGTCGACGCCCAGCTGCGGTCGTCGACGGCGGGGATCGCTCGGCAGCTGGAGATCGAGAACGAGGGCACCGCGGTCGGGGTGCTGCGCTCGCCGAGCTGGCTGCCGCGCCCCCCGTCCGACCGCACCGCCCGGCGTGGCAACGCCCCCGACGGCGGCCGTCCGGGCCCCAACCTGCCGCCCGGCGCCTACGGCGAGCTGCGCGCTGCGGACGGGCAGCGGATCGGCACGCCGTTGACCCCGACCCGCGAGTACGGCGGCGCGAGCTCGGCGGTCCCCGAGCTGCCGGACGTGCTGCGTGCCGGGCCACCGTTCACCGCCAACGCCGTCGGCGACGACGACCTGCGCTACCGGGTGCTGGTGTCCGCGCCGCCCGGCGGCGGCGGAGCGCTGGTCTCGGCGCTGCCGCTGTCCGACGTCGACGACGCGCTCGCCAGCCTGCTGCGGACCGAGGGCCTGGTGATCGCGATCGCCCTGCTGCTGCTGACCGCGATCTCGTGGGCGCTGGTCCGGGTCGGGCTGCGCCCGCTCGACCGGATGGCCGACACCGCCGGGGCGATCGCCGCCGGCGACCTGGACCGCCGGGTCGACGACGCGAACCCGCGGACGGAGGTCGGCCGGCTCGGTGTCGCGCTCAACGGGATGCTCGGCCGGCTCGAGCGGGCGTTCGCCGAGCGCGAGGCCAGCGAGGGCCGGTTGCGGCAGTTCCTCTCCGACGCCTCGCACGAGCTGCGCACGCCGCTGGCGTCGATCCGCGGCTACGCCGAGCTGTTCCGCGTCGGCGCCGTGACGACGCCCGACGACCTGGGCAAGGCGATGGGACGGATCGAGGACGAGGCGGCCCGGATGGGCCGGCTGGTCGAGGACCTGCTGACCCTGGCCCGGCTCGACGAGGAGCCGGAGATGGCACGGGTCGAGGTCGACCTGGCGACGCTCGTCGCGGACGCGGCCCAGGACGCGCGCGCGGTCGATCCGGCGCGGACGATCGGCGCGGCCGTGGACGGCACCGCGATCGTCTGGGGTGACGACGCGCGGCTGCGGCAGGTGCTGGCCAACCTGTTGCGCAACGCGCTCGTCCACACGCCCGCCGGCACGCCGATCGAGGTCGCCCTGGACCACGACGGAGACCAGGCGCGGGTGACCGTGCGCGACCACGGCGACGGCCTGCCCGACGACGATCCGGCGGTCCTGTTCGACCGCTTCTGGCGCTCCGAGGGCGGCCGCACCCGCGGCCGGGACGGGGCCGGCCTGGGCCTGGCGATCGTCGCCGGGGTGGTCGCGGCGCACGACGGCAGCGTCGCGGCCCGCAACCATCTGGACGGCGGCGCGGAGTTCGTGGTGCGCCTGCCGTTGGCGCCGGTCGACGGAACGACGACGGACTGGGCGCCTGAGCGTCGGCGGGGCGCGGCAGGGTAGGGGGGACGGTGGCGGTCGGCCGCCCCGCGGAGTCCGCCGCGCGCCCCCGCGCTGCGGGCGGTGGCGACGGCCGGTCCGGGAGCCCGGGGCGCACGGAACGGTCCGCGTGCGCCGGGCATCTACCGGGGGTAGGATGCCGCCATGAACCAGCGGATCCTGATCACCGGCGCCGCGTCCGGCCTGGGCCGCGCCCTCGCCCAGCGGTACGCCGACGACGGTTGGCGGGTCTGCGCGACCGACGTCGACGAGGCCGCGCTGGCGGCGGCGGTCGCGGCGCTCGGGCACGGCGACCGCGTGATCGCCCAGCGGCTCGACGTGCGCCGGGTCGACCACTGGGCGGCCGCCCGCGATCGCTGCCTGGCCGCCTGGGACGGGCTCGACGTGCTGGTCAACAACGCCGGGGTCGCGTCGGGCGGCCGCTTCGCGCGGACGCCGCTCGGCGACTGGGACTGGATCATCGACGTCAACCTGAAGGGCGTGATCCGCGGGTCGGCGGCGTTCGTCCCGCTGTTCTCCGCGCAGGGGCACGGGCACCTGGTCAACGTCGCCTCCCTGGCCGGCCTGCTCAACCCGCCGCTGATGGCGTCCTACAACGTGGTCAAGGCCGGGGTGGTCTCGCTCTCGGAGACGCTGCGGTACGAGCTGGAGCCCCAGGGCGTGGCGGTCTCCGTCGTCTGCCCGAGCTTCTTCCGGACCGGCCTGGCGTCGTCGTTCCGTACGCCCGATCCGGGCGTGGCGCGGCTGATGGAGCGCCTGGTCACGGCCTCCGACGTGCCGCCCGAGCGGATCGCGGGGCGGATCCAGCGGGGCGTCGCGGCGGGGCGGTTCCTGATCCTGACCGACCGCGACGGGCACGTCGCCTACGCCGCCAAGCGCTGGCTGCCGCCGCTGTTCCGGGCCCAGGTCCGACGGCGCGGTCGGCGGCTGCTGGAACGGGTGGCGGCGGACACGACCGACGGAGCGGGGCGATGAACGCCGCGGCCGACACGGCCCCCGTCCGCCGCGGCCTGCGGGCCCGGCTGGCCGCCGCCCCGCCCGAGCGCGTCGCCGACGGCGTCTGGCTGCTGCGGGGCGGGCTGGCCCGCGCGATGAACGTCTTCCTGATCGACGGGCCCGACGGCGTGGTCGTCTACGACGCCGGCGAGTGGGGGATGGTCGACGCGATCGAGGCGGCCGCCGCGCCGCTCGGCGGGATCTCCGCGGTCGTGCTCGGCCACGCCGACACCGATCACCGCGGCGCGGCGCCGGCGCTGGCGGCGCGGGGCCACCGGGTGCTCTGCCACCGCGACGCGGTCCCCTACGCGGAGGGCCGCGGCGGACGCGAGTACTGGCGGCCCGAGCGGCTGCCGCGCGCGGTGCGCTGCTTCCACGCGCTGATGCACCGCGCGTTCTGGGACGGCGGACCGGTGACGATCGCGGGAACGGTCGCGGCCGGCGACGAGCTGGCCGGCTTCCGCGTCGTCGCGCTGCCCGGCCACGCGCCCGGGCTGATCGGACTGTGGCGCGAGCGCGACCGGCTGGCGCTGGTCAGCGACTGCTTCTACATGACCGACATGTGGGGCCACGACCAGCCCCCGGCGGTGCCGCTGGAGGCCTACAACCACGACACCGAGCGGGCGCGCGAGTCGATCCGCGCGCTCGCCGCGCTCGCGCCCCGGACGGTCTGGCCCGGGCACCGCGGACCGCTCGTCGGCGACGACCTGACGGACGTCCTGCGCCGCGCCGCCGATCGCTGATCGCCCCCGGCCGGGACCGCGCGCCCGGGTGCTCCCCTGCGGCGACCTGGAGCGGTCGCCGAGCGTGGTGCGACCCGCTCCGCGGACGTGCGCCGCCACGACCGGAAGCCGCCCGCGACGACACCCAGAGTGAGCCGTGCCAAGAGCCCGAACCGGGTCGAACCGCAGCCCGCACGGGCCGCCGAGGTCCCCTACTGTCGGGGCCCCACCGGGGCGGAACGGTTCGCTCCGGGGCACCTTCCCGTCCGCCGCGATGTCCACCGCCGCCGCCCTCCGCCAGCGTCGCCTCGTCCGCCTGATGTGGCTGGCGATCGTCAGCAGCGCCGCGACGATCGCGCTCAAGCTGACGGCCTGGATGCTGACCGGATCGGTCGGCCTGCTGTCGGACGCCGCGGAGTCGCTGGTCAACCTGGTCGCCGCCGCCTTCGGCCTGATCGCCGTGCGCTGGGCGGGCCAGCCGGCCGACGAGGAGCACACCTACGGCCACGAGAAGGCCAACTACCTGGCCGCCGGGGTCGAGGGGGCGATGATCCTCGTCGCCGCGCTGACGATCACCTACGCCGCCGTCAACCGGCTGCTGAATCCCGCGGAGATCGAGGCGGTCGGGATCGGCCTGGTGATCGTCACGGTGGCCTCGGCGATCAACCTGGCGGTCGGGCTGCTGCTGGTCCGCGTCGGCCGGCGCGAGCAGGCGCTGGTGCTGGAGGCGGACGGCAAGCACCTGCTGACCGACGTCTGGACGTCGATCGGCGTGATCGTCGGCGTCGCGCTGGTGGCGATCACGGGCTGGGCGCCGCTCGACCCGATCGTCGCGCTGGTGGTCGCCGCGAACATCGTCGTCACCGGCAGCGGCCTGGTGCGGCGCTCGGCCGACGGCCTGATGGACCGCGCGCTGGAGACCGACGAGCGGCAGGCGATCGACGCCGTGCTGGAGCGCTTCACCACCGAGCGGACCAGCTTCCACGCGCTGCGCACCCGGCGGGCCGGGCGGCGCGCGTTCGTCTCCGTCCACGTGCTGGTGCCCGGCGAGTGGTCGGTCCAGCAGGGGCACGACTTCGTCGAGCAGGTCGAGGCCGCGCTGCGTGAGCGGTTCGACGCGCTGACGGTCGACACCCACCTGGAGCCCGTCGACGACCCCGTGTCGTTCGCCGACGTCGACCTGGACCGGTCGGACGGCGCGTAGCGGGCGATCGCTCGACGGCGACGGGCCGGCCACCGATCGGCGCGGGTACCATCCGCGCGTGCTCCGCTCGGTTCCGACCTGGATCATCGCGCCGCTCTCGCTGGCCCTCGGGTTCGCGGTCGCGGACGCGACCGGCGTCCGGCCGCTCGGCGGCGTGGTGCTCTTCCTGGCGGCGCTCTGGTGCGGCCTGACGTGGCGGCGCGAGCGTGGCCTGCCGGTCGCCCTCGGCCTGGTCGCGGTCTACCTG
This sequence comes from uncultured Patulibacter sp., assembly GCA_964519185.1. GTDB lineage: Bacteria > Actinomycetota > Thermoleophilia > Solirubrobacterales > Solirubrobacteraceae > Patulibacter. Next base: position 12,402 of record CAZFIQ010000008.1, on the reverse strand, counting down.
GCGGGCTTCGCCCTGTCGCATCCGCTCGGCAAGCAGATCGGGTCCTGGCCGGGCGTGGCCGTGATCTGCCTGGCGGTCGGAGCGATCACCTGGGCGGTCGTCCGCCGCCGGCCGGCCGCCACGGGATAGGCGTACGCGGCCGGCGACGACCGCCGCTCAGCGGCCGAACGCGTCGTGGGCCGCGGCCTGCGGCGTGCCCGGATCGGGCTCGCCGTGCAGGTCGATCAGCCGGTAGTAGAGCCCGGTCAGCACCAGGGTCGTGACCGGCGTCACGAGCGACACGATCACCAGCTGGACGAACGCGCCGACCGGCGACGTCGGGTCGACCGAGAGGATCGCCGCGACGATCGCGCCGGCCAGGGCGACCAGCAGCACCAGGGCGAGCGTGCCGAAGACCGGCCAGCCGTAGCCGCGGACCAGCGCGCGACTGCGGCCGAAGCAGGCCATCATCGTCGGCCGCTCGAGCACGTAGACGGGCAGCACGACCGCCCAGATCGTG
>CAZFIQ010000008.1:0-11893 GCA_964519185.1 uncultured Patulibacter sp. | reverse complement strand
AGGAACAGGCCGGGGACGATCAGCAGGATCAGCCCGGCGACGGTCGCGATCGCCGCCAGCAGCGACAGCGCGAGCAGCGGCAGGGCGATCGGCAGCACCGCGGCCAGCAGGTCGCCGGTCGAGCGGACGTCGCCCCCGGCGCGGCGGTCGCGGAGCAGCTCGACCGTGAACGCCAGGAAGATCACCGTCGGGATCAGTCCGGCGAAGGTCGCGATCATCGCGCCGGTGCTGACCCCGTCGGCGTCCGGCTGGCCGAGTGCCAGGCCGAGGATCGCCTGCACCAGGCCGACGATCAGGGCCAGCGGGAAGAGCACCCCGAAGTGCTCGCGGTAGACGGCCAGGGCCTCGTTGAGCAGGCCGGCGGGGTCGACGGAGGCTGGGCGCATCGGCACAGCTTCGCGGGAATCGCGCGCGCGTGCGGCGTCGGCGCGGTCAACCGCCCGCGTGCAGCTGCTCGAGCGCGGCGACGAGGACCTCCGGGGGCTGCGCTCCGGCGACCGCGCCGCGGCGGTCGAAGACGAACGCGGGAACCCCGTTCAGCCCGAGCTGCTGGGCCTCGCTGATCTCGGCCCGGACCGCGTCGGCGAGCTCGTCGCCGGCCAGCATCGCGTCGACGCGGTCGCTGGGCAGGCCGACCTCGGCCGCCAGCCGCCGGAGGGTCTCGTGGTCGGCCAGCACCGCGCCCTCGGTGAAGTAGGCGGCGAGCAGCCGCTCGTTCATCGCGTCCTGGCGGTCGAGCGAGGCGGCCAGGTGGATCAGCCGGTGGGCGTCGAAGGTGTTCGACGGCCGGGCGGCGTCCATGTCGTACGTGAGGCCGGCGTTGGCCGCCATCGCGACCACGTTCTCCGTCTTGGCCCGCGCGTCGTCGCGGGTGCCGCCGAACTTGGCGACCAGCATGTCGTACATGTCGCCGGCCGGCTCGACCGGGGCCGCCGGGTCGAGCTGGAAGCTGCGCCAGGTCACGTGCACGTCGTCGCGGTGCGGGAAGCGCTCCAGCGCGGCCTCCAGATGGCGCTTCCCGATGTAGCAGAAGGGGCAGGCCACGTCCGACCAGACCTCCAGCTCGATCGTGCGGGAAGCGGTGGCGGCGTCGGTCATGTCCAGACCGTAGCGAGCGTCCGAAGGCGGCCCGTGGGGCTGGGCTTCGGGGACGGGCGGGGCGGCGTCCGGGTCGGGGACCGACTCAGGCGCCGTCGACCGGCAGCTCGCCGGCGCGGACCCGGGCGGCCATGTCCCGCGACTCGGCGCGGTAGGCGGTGCCGTCGGGCAGCTCGATCACGGGCAGCTTGCTCTGCCCGCTGAGCGCCTCGACGGCGGGGCGGTGCTTGGCCTTGGTCCAGCCGTGCTTGACGATCTCGTACTCGACCCCCTGCTCGTCGAGCGCCTTCTGGACCCGCCAGCAGGCGTCGATCTCGGTGTGCAGGAACGTGTAGTTGCAGCGGTGCAGCTTGACGCGGGTCATCCACGGAGCGTACGCCGTCGGGGACCGCACGCCAAGGCCCCGCGTCCGCTGCGAGACTGCCCGCATGGCCCGTGTAGCGACGCTCTCGATCGGCGAGTCCCAGTACGAGGACCGCTTCTGGCGGATCCTCGAGGCGACCGGCCTCGAGCGCGAGGAGTTCGAGGGGCTGGACTACTTCTCGTACGTCCCGTTCTTCGTGATCGCCGGGGCCACCGTCGCGCCGCGGATTCGCGTCCACGGCGACCACACCCACTTCGAGGGCGTGACGATCGACGTGCCGGACGCGGAGCTGGACTTCTTCTACGACGCGCTGCCGCACCTGCTGGCGCAGATCACCGGCGAGCCGCAGGACGGCTGAGGCTGAGCGCGCGGTCCGCCGCGTCCGGGGTCGCCGGTTCCGGGGCCCGCGGGTCCGGCGTCGGCGGGACCGGCGGCCGCTCCGGCGCGGGGTGCTGCTCCGACAGCGGCAGCGCGATCAGCACCCGGGCGCCGCCGTGCTCGGAGGCCCCGAGCTCGACGGTGCCGCCCGACCAGGTCGTGCGGTCGTGCAGGCTGGCCAGCCCCAGCCCGCCGCGGTCGAGCGCGCTGTCGACCTGGTGGAAGTCGAAGCCGACGCCGTCGTCGGCGTCGTCGAGCACGATCCGCTCGGGGCCCCGCACGACCGAGAGCTGCACGGTCGAGGCCCGCGAGTGGCGGACGCTGTTGCGGTACAGCTCGCGGACGAACTGGACCAGCAGGCCGTCGTGGACGCCCGCCGCCTGCGGGTCGACGTGGACCTGGGCGTCGGGTCCGTCGTGGCGGCTGGCGGTCACGGTCAACGCCCGCTTCAGGCCGCCGGTGACCTCCGCCGCGCCCTCGTCGACGTCGAGATCGCTGACCGTCTCGGCCAGCCGGTCGAGGACCAGGCCGAGGGTGGCGGCGGCGCTGGCCAGGGCCGCCGCGGCCCCGCCCGCCTCGTCGGCGGCGTCGAGCAGGTCCTGGCGGGCCCCGAACAGCAGCTGCAGCACGTCGTCGTGGAGCCGCTCGGCCAGCCGCCGACGCTCGACGTCCTCGGCCTCCAGGAGCCCCTGCAGCAGCTGGTCGCGGCGCAGCGCGGCGGTGTACAGGCGGGCGCTGCCGGTGCTGCGCTCGCGGACCAGGACCATCGCGATCACCGCGGCCCACAGCAGCGCGATGGTGATCGCCGGCTGCGGGGTCGGGCCGGTCAGCGGCAGTCCGACCGCGAGCCCGAGCGCGATCGGCAGCGACATCGACCACGGCAGCACGACCGACTGCGCGACCGGGATCAGCAGCGCGACCGGCAGCAGGAACGGCCGGGCGTCGCCGACCGTCAGCAGGAACCCGGTCAGGCAGACGAAGTCGAGGCCCAGGCCGACGTAGTAGCAGCGGTCGCTGCGAGCGGTCCGGAAGAACCATGCGGTCCCGGCCAGGTAGAGGCAGACGGCGACTGCGGCCCACGGGTACGCGGCGGTGGTGCCGCCGATCAGCAACGGGATCGCGATCGCGACCGGGACCAGGCCGAGCCGGGCCGCGACGATGTAGCTGCGGATCTCGCGGAAGGCCAGGCCCCGGATCCGGCGCTCGGCGGGGTCGGGCAGGGCGACGCCGGCCAGGCGCGCCCGCACCGTCATCGTCCCGTCGGGGCCCGGGTCGACCCGCACGTCGCCGACCCCGGCACGAGCCCGTAGCGAGGCCAGGCGCAGGTCGCGGCGGAGCGGGTCGAGCTCGCTGGCGGGGGAGACGCGGATCTTGGCGGCGGCGCCGCTCGTCGAGCAGCGCACGTCGATCTCGATCGTCCGGGTGCGACGGCCGGCGACCAGGCCGAGGGCGTCGCGGACGACGGCCTCGAGCGGCGTCGCGAGCGCGGCGGGGACCGGGTCGTGGACGGTGACCCCGACCGTGGCGTCGCGTGAGCGCCGTCGCGCCAGGTGGCGCAGCCCGCCGTGCAGGTCGCAGTGGACGCCGGGGGGCGCGTACAGCTCGTTGGCGATCTCGCGGACCCGCTCGATGATCGCCCGCAGGTCCTCGACGAGCGCTCCGCCGCCGGGCGCCGCCGTCCCCGCGCCCTCGGCGTCGGCGATCCGCTCCCGGATCGCACGCACCGGGTCGAGGACCCCGTGCCGGAGGTCGTCGGCGACCCGCTCGCGGACGGCCTCGCTCGGCCCGCGCGCGAGCGACGACCAGGTCTCGTCGAGTCGCTGCAGCCGGCGGACGAAGACGTTGCGCCCGTAGCGGGCCGCGATCGCGACCGCGAACGCCCAGGCGGCGAGCACGTAGAACGCGAGGATCTCGTCGAGGTCGCCGCCGAGCAGCGGCCGCATCAGGACGATCGTGATCGCCGAGGTGACCAGCGCCGACGTGGTCATCATCAGCGCGCCGATCGACGGGAAGACCACGTACATCATCAGCGCGTAGCTCTCGTGCGCGCCGCTCGCCGCGCAGCCGCCGAGCCACAGCAGCAGGTCGAGCGTCAGCACCAGGTGGACCAGCGACGGACGGCTGCGCTCGGACGCAAGGCGCAGCCCCACGGTCGACGCCACCATGAAGACGGCGGCGACCACGGCCAGGCCGAGCAGGATCCATGGGCGGTTGATCGGTGAGAGGAACGCCAGTGCCGCGGTGGCGATCAGTGTCGTCCCACGGGCGAACGCCAGCAGCACCAGGTTGGTGCGCCCCGCCTGCGCGGTGCGTACATGGTCACCCGCCGACGGGGTGCGGTGCGGGTCGCTGATGGCCCGCGGGGGGGATCCGGCGCGCATCACGGCCAGTGTAACCGCGCCCCCGCCCGGTGGAGGGACAACCTGACGAACGTCGGGGTTGACATCGGCGGATGTTGGATGGTGCGTGAGGGGTCGAACGCCGATCGGGCGGGCGATCTCCCGGTGCCGGCCGGGGACCTGCGAAGCTGGCAGGGACCATGCACGGACGCTCCACCTCGCTCGACCGGTTGTGGAACGACCTCTCGGCGCTGGCCGACGCGACGGCGGCGGCGACCGGGGCGCCGGTCACGATCGAGGACGAGTCGTCGCGGGTGCTGGCGTTCTCCAGCGAGGGGCAGGACATCGACCCGATGCGGGTCGCGACGATCCTCGGGCGCCGGGTGCCGGACCAGTGGACCAGCACCCTGCGGCGGCAGGCCGAGCTGGACGGCGTGCTGGCCGGCGACGACCCGGCGGTGATCTCGATCGAGGGGATGGCGCCGCGGCGGGTGATCGCGGTCCGCGGCGGCGGCATGCTGCTCGGCTCGATCTGGCTGGCCGGCCCGACCGCCGACGCCGCCGACGACGTCCTGCGCGAGGCGGCCGCGGTCGCCGCGCTGCACCTGCTGCGCCGCCGGGCCGAGGCGGACCTGCAGGAGGCGATCCAGGCGGCGGCGGTGACCGAGCTCCTGCGCAGCGGCGAGCTGACGGCCCGGGTGACCGACGAGACCGAGCTGCGGGCCGACGACGGCTTCGCCGTGCTGGCGGTCCGCGGACGGGCGGTCGGCGCGGCGGACGAGGCTCCGGCGGTCGAGCCGGTCGTGCGGATGCTGGCCAGCCACCTGCTGGCGTTCCGGCGCCGGGCGGCGTTCGCGGTGCTCGACGGCACCGGCTACGTGGTGGCGGCCTGCGCCGACGAGCCGGACCTGGACGCGCTGCTCGGGCGCCTGGGCGACGGCTTCGCGCGGGCGCGCCGCGCGTCGCGGGGTCGCTGGGACGCGGGACTGGGCGTGCACGCGCCGAACGCCGCCGGCGTGCTCGACGCCCGCCGGACCGCGGATCGGGTGCTCGAGCTGGGGGCGGAGGACGGTCGGATCGTGCCCTTCGCCGAGGTCCACGCGGCGGCGCTGGTGGCGGACCTGGCGGGCTTCGTCGCCGCGCGGCCGGGCGGCGGGTCGCCGGCGCTGCGGGCACTGCTCGCGCACGACCGCGAGCACCGGACCGCGCTGGCGGAGACGCTGCGGGTGGTGCTGGAGCACTTCGGCGACACGTCCGCCGCGGCCCGCCGGCTGCACGTCCACGCCAACACCGTGCGCTACCGCCTGCGGCAGGCGCTGGAGGTCACCGGGATCGACCTGGCGCACGGCCCGGACCGGCTGGCGCTCGAGCTGGAGCTGCGGGCGCTCGCCGCACCGGCCGACTGACTGACCGGCGGCGCGTCAGCCGCGCGCCGCGCCGATCCCCAGCAGGGCCGCCAGGCCGAGCGCGCTGCGCGGGGCGTAGCCCGCCCGCCAGAGGCCGCCGTGGACCGCGCCGTCGGCCTCGTCCTGCCAGGGGTGGTCGTGGGCCGCGGGCCGGGCGTGGAGATCGTGGACGAGCAGGGCGGCCATCAGGGTGTTGCTGGTCGCCGGCTCGAAGATCTCGACGCCGAACCGGTGCGCGCCGGCGTAGGCCGCCGCGAGCGCCCGGTTCTTGACTACCGAGCGGGTGCGGGTCGGCGGGGCGACGTGCAGCGAGACGGTGGTGCCGGCCTGACGGGCGGTCGTCGCCCGCCACCGCTGGATCCGCTTGGCCAGCGCGTAGTTGGGGCCCTGCTGGGGGACCAGGCTGTCGATCGTCGCGGGGGCGTCGCCGGCCGGGTAGGCCCGTTGCAGGAGCCGGCCGCGGGAGCCGATCTGCAGCGGCCGCTCCAACGTTCGGCGCAGCGCGGCACGGCCGTCGAAGCGGGCGTTGGCGTGGGCGACCGCGTCCGCGGGGGCCACGTAGCAGTCGGTCGGCGTGGCCAGGAACGCCAGCGAGACGTCGCGGCGCCCGGTGAGCAGGCGGTGGGTCAGCGCGTCGACGGCGACGCTGACCCGGACGTTGGTCGCGCCGTCGGCGTAGACGTAGTTGCCCAGGACCAGCGGCTCGGGCAGCCCGAGCAGCCAGTCGGCGACGCCGCTCAGCTCGTGCAGCAGGTCGGCGCCGGCGTTCTCGGCGACGCCGGCTCGCTGGGGGACCCCGGTCGGCAGCGGCACGATCAGCCGGCCCGCGCCCTCCTCGCCGAGGGTCAGCAGCCGCTGCCAGATCCGGGTCCGGGGCAGGTCGACCGCGACCACCGTGGCGCCCCAGCGCAGCAGCGCGGGCAGCGGGCCCATCTCCGCCCCGGCGCCGAGCACGACGACCTGCTGCCCCGGCAGCGACAGCCACTCGGGGTGCGCGGCGACGGTCCGCACCGCGCTCGCGCGGACGGTTCGAGCGTGCCGGCGGCGACCCAGGCGTCGAGCTGCCGGTCGAGCTCCTCGCCGTGCAGCCGGCGACCGCGGAACGGCAGGCTGAAGCGCCGCTCGGGCTCGGCCGACCCGTGGATCTCGGTGCTCTGCAGGGGGCGCTCCGGGGCTCCGGAGATCGCCGCGGAGATCGTCGTCTCGTCGCCGGTCGGCGACGCCACCCGCATCCGCTCGTGGACGGCGTCGAGTCCGGAGCGGGCGATCGCGTGGGCGGCGTCGGGGTCGTGACGGCCGGCGTCGGTGAGCCGCCGGAAGTGCTCCAGGTAGCCGCTGCGCCAGCGCGGGTCGCCCGCCGCGGCGTCGGCTCCCGCGGGGTCGACCGGCCGCAGCGCGGCGGCCACCACGTCGCGCCCCAGCGCACTGGTGCTGCGACGACCGTCCGGGCTGCGGGGGAAGACGACCCCCGTGCCGTGGACGTCGGTCGCCGGTTCCGCTGAGGACGCCATCGGCGCGATCGTCGCAGCGGCTCGCGGGGGCCCACAACGGTTGGACGGGCTACGACCCCCCGTGTGGGTACTGCGACGAGGGCGTGGCGTCCGCTCGCCGTCGCTCGCCGTCGCTCGCCGTCGCTCGCCGTCGCGCCCGGGTCAGCGGGGACGTCGCGGGACGGCGGCGCGCACGGGTGGCACCGCGTACGTGTCGGCGTCGGGTGACGCCAGCCTCCGCTCCAGGCGCGTGAACGTGTCGATGATCTCGGGCGCTTCGAACGCCCTGTTCCGCTTGCCGACGGTCGTCCGCTTGAGGATGCCGAGCGTCTCGAGGAACCCAACGGCGTGATTGGTTGCGGGGTTGGAGCGACCGATCAGCGTCTCGGCGGTCTTGACGGTGATGATCGGGGAGGCGGGAAGGACGTCGATCAGCCTGCGGGCGGCGGCGTCGGAGCGCGTCGTCCCGAGCTGGGAGCGCCACCCATCCTGGATCTGCTCGATCTCCTGCTGATACCGCTGGGCGTCGGACACGGCGCGGGTCGTGGCCGACGCGAACGTGGACAGCCACTGGTCGATGCCGTCCTGGGCTTCCGCGGCGTCGGGCGGGCCGACGGTTCGCGTCGCGGTCAGCCCGGCGACGTACTCGTCGGAGCGGGTGGCGAGGATCAGCGAGATCGGCGGCATCGTTCCGCGTACGAGTCCCCGTCGCAGCAGGATCAGGTGGATCAGGGCACGGCCGGTCCGGCCGTTGCCGTCCGCGAACGGGTGGATCGTCTCGAACTGCGCGTGAGCGATCGCCGCCTGCGCGACCGGGGAGAGCGCGTCGCCGGAGCAGAAGGCGCAGAGGTCGTCCAGCAGCTCCTCGACGAGGTCCGGGGGCGGCGGAACGAACGTCGCTCGGCACGGGTTGTACGGGGAGCCGCCGATCCAGTTCTGCTCCTCGCGGAGACGACCTCCCAGGTGGTCGTGCTCCGTGCCCGCGAAGAGCGTGCGGTGGAGCTCTTTGAGGACGTCGACGGTCACCGGTCCGGAACGCCCAGCGATGGCGACGACTTCGTGCATCGCCGCGATGTTGCCGAGGATCTCGGAGGCCTTGACGTCGTGCTGCGGCTGGCCGGTGCGGGAGAGGAACTCCTCTTTCAACAGGCGGCGGCTACCGACCTGGAGTCCTTCGATACGCGAGGAGGCGACGGCCTCGGCCCGGAGCAGCAGGCGTGCCACGGCCTCGGAGTCGCTCAGCGCGGGTGCGGTGGACTGCAGCGCGGATACGGCGGCCTCGGCGTCCGCCACGTCCGCCGCGGTGCCGCCGTCGATCCGGAACCGACGATCACCCAGTCGGTCGGGAACGTACGCCTGGTAGTCGCAGCCCTCACGGGCGGAGCGCGGCAGTCCCAGATCCGGGGTGGGCGCCCATCGATCCTTGCGCAGCGACCCCATGTATCTAAGTTTATTTCATGAACTTAGATATGCAAGCCCGGTAGGGCCGGGTCCGACGGCTCCGCCCGCTCAGTGCATCCGCCAATCCGGCGAATGCGCATCCAACGCCTCCTCGAACGACTCCCGACTCCCCGCCACCACCGCCTCGAACAACGTCCGGTCGATCCGGGCGGGTGGGGGCGGCGGGACCTCCGCCCTCCGCCCGCTCAGTGCATCCGCCAATCCGGCGAATGCGCATCCAACGCCTCCTCGAACGACTCCCGACTCCCCGCCACCACCGCCTCGAACAACGTCCGGTCGATCCGGCCCTGGTAGATCGGCACGCCGAGCTTGATGCAGGTTGCGACCACATCGACGCGTCGGACGCCGATCTCGTCGGCGAGCTGGTCGGGGGTGAGGTGGACGGCCACGGTGCTCCCTATGTCGCTTGCGGGGGTGACCTCATTCGTATCGAGCCTGCCGGGCGAACGCAAGGCCGATCCCGTGGATCGGCCCGGCTCCGCTCCGTCAGGCCGCGCGAGCGCGCAGGGTGCGGTCGACGAACGCCTCGAAGGCGCCCAGGTAGTCCTGGAGGACCTTCCGCGTGGCGTCGTCGGTGACCTCGCCGTCGTCGGCGAACCGCTCCGACGTGAACTGGATGTAGGCCTCGGGCTGCTGGAGCTGCGGGGCGTCGCAGAAGCTGAGCACGTTGCGCAGGTGCTGCTGGGCGGCGATGGTGCCGATCGCCCCGACCGACGCACCGATCACGGCGGTCGGCGTGCCGGTCAGCGAGTTCTGGCCCCACGGCCGGCTGGCCCAGTCGATCGCGTTCTTCAGCGCGCCGGGGATCGAGCGGTTGTACTCCGGGGTGACGATCAGCAGCGCGTCGACGGCTTCCAGCTCCTGCTTGAGCGTCCGGCCGGCGGGCGGGTAGTCGCCGTCGAGGTCGTGGTTGTAGAGCGGCAGGTCCTTGATCGCGATCTCGCGGAAGCTGAGGCTCGGCGGAGCCAGGCGGGTCAGCGCGGTGGCGAGGGTGCGGTTGATCGACGAGGCGGAGAGGCTGCCGACGATGTAGCCGACCTGGTACGTGGTCACGGAGATGCGTCCTTCGGTGGTGGGAGGAGCCCGACGGACGGGCCCAGGCTGTTCTACCGATCCCGGCCGCCGGAGGGCGGGCGCGGCGTTGCGGTACGGGCCGGTTCGGGGGCGGGGACGCGCGACTGCGGGGCGGGAGGTGGTCGGGACGACCCGCCCGAACGACCGAGGGCCGCGATCATCGCGGCCCTCGGGTCCTACGGTCCGACCGCCGGGGCGGCCGGTCAGTGGATCAACCGCAGCCGGTGTTGTTGCCGCAGCTGGAGCAGGTGTAGCAGGCGCCGGTGCGCTGCATCATCCCGCCGCAGTCGCCGCAGACCGGGCCGAGCTCGATGTCGGCGCCCTGCGCCCGTACCTGCGCCGGGACGACCGGCGGCGTGTCGGTGACGACGCTCATCGCCGGCGCGCTGCCGCTCTGGGCGGCCGGGCCGGCGGTGTCGCCGCCGCCCGACGTCGCGTCCTGGGCCTGCTGGCGGTTGCGGACCGCCGCGGTCCGGATCCCCAGCTCCTCCTGGATGTCCGCGCCCAGGAAGCGGCTCGCCAGCCAGCGCATGAAGTAGTCGGGCATCGACTTGGCGAACGGGATCTCCGGGTTGGTGGTGATCCCCTCCGGCTCGAACCGCATGTACGCGAACTTGCGGACCAGCGTCTCGAGCGGCACGCCGTACTGCAGCGCGATCGAGACCGAGGTCGCGAACGAGTTCATCATCCCGCGGACCGCCGAGCCCTCCTTGCCGATGTCGGTCAGGAAGATCTCGCCGACCGACCCGTCCTCGTACATCCCGGCGGTGACGTAGCCCTCGTGGCCGCCGATCGAGAACTTGTGGGTGATCGACTGGCGCTCGCGCGGCATCCGGCGGCGCTGCGGGCCGAGCTCGGCGAGCAGGCGGGTCTCGGCCGCGGCGACGGCCTTGCCGACCTCGCGGGCGACGATCTCGTCGACGTCGCTCGCGGCGACGGCGTCGTCGTCACCCTGGGCGTCGGTGCGCAGCGCCTGCGCGGTCTTCGAGCCGTCGCGGTAGATCGCCAGCGCCTTGACGCCCAGGCGCCAGGCCTCGGTGTAGGCCTCGGCGATGTCCTCGACGGTGGCGGTCTTGGGCATGTTGACCGTCTTCGAGATCGCGCCCGAGAGGAACGGCTGGGTGGCGCCCATCATCTTGATGTGGCCCATGTGCGAGATCGCGCGCTCGCCGACCGCGACGTCGAAGACCGGCAGGTGCTCGTCCTTCAGCCCCGGGGCGCCGACGATCGTGCCGTGCTCGTTGGTGAAGGCGACGATCTGGTCGATCTCCGCCTGCGAGTAGCCGAGGACCTCGAGCGCCAGCGGGACCGTCCGGTTGACGATCACCATGTTGCCGCCGCCGACCAGCTCCTTGTACTTGACCAGCGAGAAGTCCGGCTCGATGCCGGTCGTGTCGCAGTCCATCAGGAAGGAGATCGTCCCGGTCGGGGCGAGCACCGTGGCCTGTGCGTTGCGGTAGCCGTGCTCCTCGCCGAGCGCGACGGCCTCGTCCCACGAGCGGCGCGCGGCGTCGAGCAGTGGCTGGTCGTTGGCCTCGTCGTCGACGATCGCGTACGACGCGTCGCGGTGCATCCGCATCACCGCGTTGTGCGGCTCGCGGTTCTCCTCGTACGCCTCGTACGGGCCGATCGCGGCCGAGATCTCGGCCGAGCGACGGTAGGCGCGGCCGGTCATCAGCGCGGTGATCGCGGCGGCCGTGTTGCGACCCTCGTCGGAGTCGTAGGGGACGCCGTTGGACATCAGCAGCGCGCCGAGGTTGGCGTAGCCGAGGCCGAGCTGGCGGAAGCGCCGCGCGTTGGCGCCGATCTGCTCGGTCGGGTACGACGACGGCCCGACGATGATCTCCTGCGCCAGCAGCACCACGTCGACGACGTGCTCGAACATGTCGACGTCGATCGTTCCGTCGGCGCGACGGAACTTCATCAGGTTCAGCGACGCCAGGTTGCAGGCGCTGTCGTCGACGTGCATGTACTCGGAGCACGGGTTGGACGCGTTGATCCGGCCGCTGTTCGGGCAGGTGTGCCAGCGGTTGATGATCGTGTCGTACTGGATGCCCGGATCGGCGCAGCGCCAGGCGGCCTTGGCCATCGCGTTCATCAGCTCGCGCGCCGGGTAGCTCGGCGTCTCGACCGGCTTGGCCGTCTCGCTGTTGCGGGGGGTGGTCTGCCACTCCCCGTCGCCGACGACGGCCTCCATGAAGTCGTCGGTCACGCGCACCGAGTTGTTCGCGTTCTGGTACTGGATCGAGGTGAAGCCGTCACCGTCGATCGACATGTCGAAGC
>CAZFIQ010000007.1:31388-34139 GCA_964519185.1 uncultured Patulibacter sp. | reverse complement strand
TCTGCGTCGCGCAGGGCAGCGCGATGTCGCAGGGAATGCTCCACGGCGTCGCGCCCTCGACGAAGGTCGCCGCGCCGCCCTTGCGGGCCGGGTAGCCGGAGAGCGGGCCACGCTCGACGAACTTGATCGTCTTCAGCAGCTCCAGGTCGAGGCCGTCCGGGTCGTGCAGCGTACCGCCCGAGTCGGAGCAGGCGACGCAGGTCGCGCCCAGCTTGTTGGCCTGCTCGATCGCGAACAGCGAGACGTTGCCGGCGCCGGAGACCACGATCGTCTTGCCGGTGAAGTCCTCGTCGCGGTGGGCGAGCATCTCCTGCACGAAGTAGACGAGCCCGTAGCCGGTGGCCTCGGTGCGGACCTGCGCGCCGCCCCAGCCGACGCCCTTGCCGGTGATCGCGCCCGCCTCGGAGGCCCCGACGATCCGCTTGTACTGGCCGAACATGTAGCCGATCTCGCGGCCGCCGACGCCCTGATCGCCGGCGGGCACGTCGATGTCCGGGCCGATGTGGCGGTACATCTCGGTCATGAACGACTGGCAGAACCGCATCACCTCGCCGTCGCTGCGGCCCTTCGGGTCGAAGTCCGACCCGCCCTTGCCTCCGCCGATCCCCTGGCCGGTCAGCGCGTTCTTGAAGATCTGCTCGAAGCCCAGGAACTTGATCGTCCCGAGCGACAGGCCGGCGTGGAACCGCAGGCCACCCTTGTACGGGCCGAGCGCGGAGTTGAACTGCACGCGCATCGCCCGCTGGACGTGGATCTCGCCCTGGTCGTCGACCCACGGCACGCGGAAGATGATCTGCCGCTCCGGCTCGACGATCCGCGCGAGGATCCGGGCCTTCACGTACTCGGGGTGGGCGTCGAGCACCGGACCGAGCGGGGCAAGCACCTCGTGGACCGCCTGATGGAACTCCAGCTCCCCCGGATTACGGTCCTCGACGGACTCGAGGATGGCGTCTAGGTCGGTCCTGGGGGCGGTCTTCACGGGCAAAATTTTCGCAGACAGATACGTCTAATCGGTTCCCCTCACACGAGATGGCTGATTCCCACCATCTTGCCGAAAACGCCGTAAATACCGGCTTTCCGCCACCCACCACCCCCGCTGATGCGGATCGCGCCGCCCACGCCGGCGGTACCCGCATCAGCCCGCCGGCGCCCGACCAACCACCCCCGCTGATGCGGGTTCCGCCGCCCACGTCGGCGGAACCCGCATCAGCTCGCGGGGGACGGGCGGGGTGGCGTGGCGGTCAGGCGGCGCGGTAGGGGCGCAGCTCGTCGCGGGCGATCGCCATCCGGTGCACCTCGTCGGGACCGTCGACCATCCGCATCGTGCGCGCGTGGGCGTACATCTCGGCCAGCGGGAAGTCGTCGGAGAAGCCGCCCGCGCCGTGGACCTGGATCGCGTTGTCGACGATCCGCTGCGCCACCAGCGGCGCCGCCACCTTGATCGCCGCGATCTCGGTCTTGGCCTGCTTGTTGCCGACCGTGTCCATCAGCCACGCGGCCTTCATCGTCAGCAGGCGGATCATCTCGATCTCGATCCGCGCGTCGGCGATCCAGTCCTGAACGTTCGCCCGCGCCGCCAGCGGCTTGCCGAACGCCACCCGGTCGGTCGCCCGGCGGCACATCAGCTCGAGCGCCCGCTCGGCCAGCCCGATCGTCCGCATCGCGTGGTGGATCCGACCCGGACCGAGCCGCGCCTGGGCGATCGCGAACCCGCTGCCCTCCTCGCCCAGGACGTTGGCCACCGGGACCCGCACATTCTCGAAGAGCACCTCGCCGTGGCCCTCGGTGTGGTCGTAGCCGAAGACCGGCAGATTGCGCAGGACCTCGACCCCGGGCGTGTCGTGCGGCACCAGCACCATGCTCTGCTGGCGGTGCCGGTCCGCGTTGGGGTCGGTCTTGCCCATCACGATGAAGACGCGCAGGTTGGGGTGCAGCGCCCCGGTCGTCCACCACTTGCGGCCGTTGATCACGTACTCGTCGCCGTCGCGCTCGATCCGCGTGGCGATGTTGGTCGCGTCCGAGCTGGCGACGTCCGGCTCGGTCATCGCGAACGCCGAGCGGATCGTGCCCTCGAGCAGCGGATCCAGGTAGCGCGCCTTCTGCTCGTCGGTCGCGAACAGGGTCAGCGTCTCCATGTTCCCCGTGTCCGGGGCGTTGCAGTTGCAGGCTTCCGGGGTCAGCCGGCTGCGGCCCATGATCTCGGCCAGCGGCGCGTACTCGACGTTGCTCAGGCCCGGAACCGACGGGTGGATGCCGGCGTGCGGATGGAACAGGTTCCACAGCCCGCGCTCCCGGGCCTCGGCCTTCAGCTGCTCCATCACCGGGGCGTGCAGGAAGGGATCGCCCGACGCCCGCACCTGCTCGGCGTGGACCTCCTCGGCCGGGTACACGCACTCGTCCATGAACGCCAGCAGGCGCTCCTGGAGGTCGAGGCTGCGACTGGTCGGTTCGATGTTCATGCGGGGCACGGCCTTCCGTCGGGGACTTCGGGCCGAGGCCCGCTGTCGGTCCAGCGTAGGCACGGACTCCGCCCCCGACCCGCAATTGGTCGCCGGTCCTTTGGTCGATCACACGAGGGCCGGCGGCTCGCTCCCGCTCGGCGCCGGCGCCAGATCTCCCCGCAGCACCAGCAGCGCCAGCGCCAGCTCGACCGACGCCTGGTCGTTGGCCGACGTCAGGATCGCCAGTCCGGTCAGCGTCTCGACGCGGGCCAGCCGGTAGCGCACCGTGTTCGGGTGGACATCGAGCAGA
>CAZFIQ010000007.1:28385-31378 GCA_964519185.1 uncultured Patulibacter sp. | reverse complement strand
GAGCAGACCGGCGGCCGCGCGCACCTGCCGCCCGGCGACGAGGAACGCCTGCATCGTCAGCAGCAGGTCGCGGTGGCGGCCGCGGTGGTCGCCGAGCGTGCCGAGCACGCGATCGGCGAAGCGGCGGGTCGCGGTCACATCGGCGGTCGCCAGCAGCAGCCGCAGCGGACCCAGCTCGTCCGCCGCCAGCGCACGGCGGCCACCCGGCAGGCCGAAGCGCCGCAGCGACGCCAGCACCCCGGCGGCGTCCTCGCGCGCCTCGGCGATCCGCTCCGCCCCCGGCAACGTCCGCGACACCCCGGCCACGACGTCGCCGGCCAGCGGCACCGCGCGCAGCGCCCGCTCCAGCCGATCGCGACGGACGCGGGCCGCGTCGAGGGATGCGTCGCGATCGAGTGCCCACAGCACCACGGTCGCGCCGTCGTGCGGGAGCACCACGCAGTCGTCGCCGGCCAGGCCCGCGACGATCGCATCGTGGACCTCCCGGTCGACCGGCACGGCGTCGCGCTCCGCCGCGATCGCGACCACGAACGCGCCGTCGTCGGCCAGCCCGAGCGCCCGCACCCCGCGCCGGCTGGTGGCCGCCCCGCCGCCGCCGGCGATCAGCTGCGCCACCGCGCGCTCCGGCGACAGGTCGCTGGCGTGCGCCAGCCGCTGCCCGATCCGTCCGATCGCCGCCAGGCCGTGCGCCGCCCGCCGCAGCACCTGGGCGTCGAGCGGTCCCAGCCGCCGCGAGGCGTCGACAGCGACCAGCCACGCGGTGCGGCCAGTCGGGTCGTCGACCGGGGCGATCAGCAGGCGCTGGTGGACGCCCAGGTCGGGCGCCGGATCGATCGCCACGCACTCGCCCGGCTCGCCGGCCGCCAGCTGACGCCGGACCCGGGGAGCGCCGTGGACCGCGGGGTCGTCGAGCGCGGGGAACGGCGCGCGATCCTCGTCGTCGGCACCGAACGGGCGGGGCGCGGTCCAGCCGGGGCCGTAGGCGACGACGGTCCGCTGCAGCGCCGAGGCCGCTTCTGCGAGCAGCGCCGAACCGTCGTCGTCGCCGCTGACGCAGGCCCACAGCCGGTCGTTGATCGCCAGCGCCTGCGACGCCGTCAGCGCCTGCTGGCGGGCGCGGGCGTGCGCGGTCCGTAGCGGAGCGACGGCGGCCGCCGTCCGCACCAGCGGCGCGGCCAGCCGCGCGAACCGCTCGGCGACCTCCAGCCGAACCGGATCGACGCGGAGCCGCCCACTGGTGTCGTCGAGGAAGACCAGCGCCTCGATCGCCAGGCCGGAGACGACCGGGACGCCGAGCATCGACGACACGTTCCAGTGGCGCATCGTCGCGCGGATCGGCCGCGGGTCGCGGGCCGCGTCGTCGATCATCACCGGCCGGCGGGTGGAGACGATCTCGCGGGTGAAGCCGTCGGCGAGGCCCCCGGCGACGAGTCCGCGGACGTGGCCGTCGAGGTCGTCGCGACCGCCGACCCGGCAGGTGAACCGCGGCCCGTCACCGTCGCTGCCGGGCGGCGACGCGGTCGGCACGTAGGCGCTGAACCGCGTGGCTCCGACCACCTCGCACAGCTCGAGCGCGAGCGACCGCAGCACGTCGTCGAGCTCGGGCAGCGGCGCCAGGCGATCGCTGAAGGCCAGGAACGCGTTGGCCGCTCCGCCGCCCGCTCGTCGACGCCCGGAGCGATCGGAATCGGGTCGCGGATCTCGGGAGCAGGGTCGACCATGGGGACGCCGGGGCACCACCAGCCTACCCCGCCGCGACTGCTTTGGACGATCGTCCAAGGGCCGCGGAGCGGCCCGCTCGACGCCCCACCCCCACTCGGGGAGCCTCGAAGGGACCCGCCGTACCGGAACGCAGATGACGAACGACCAACACCCCACGCCCGCCCCCACCACCACCGGCGAGCCCGTCGAGGGCCTCGACCTGCCCGCGCTCACCGCCTGGCTGCAGGAGGCGATCCCCGAGCTTCGGCCGCCGCTCCGCGCGTCGTTGATCGCCGGCGGGCAGTCCAACCTGACCTACGGGGTCCGCGACGCCGGCGAGCTGGCGTTGGTGATCCGCCGCCCGCCGCTCGGTGACGTGCTCGAGTCGGCCCACGACGTCGCCCGCGAGCACCGGATCATCGCCGGGCTGGCCGGCAGCGGCGTGCCGGTGCCCGTCACCTACGGCGTCTGCACCGACCGCGACGTGATCGGCGCGCCGTTCTACGCGATGGAGCTGGTCGAGGGGCTGATCATCCGCAACGCCGACGAGGCGCAGCGGCTGCTGCCGGAGGCGGTCCGCCCGGTCGTCTCGGAGACCTTCGTCGACGCGCTGGCGGCGCTCCACCTGGTCGACCCGGTCGCGCAGGGGCTCGGCGAGCTGAGCCGCCACGACGCCTACGTCGAGCGCCAGCTGCGGCGGATGTTCCGCCAGTTCCAGGCGTCGGCGACCCGACCGGTGCCGGCGATCGAGGCCGCGCACGAGCGGCTGGCGGCGCGCGTCCCGGCACAGCAGCGGACCTCGTTCGTCCACGGCGACTACCGAATCGACAACGTGGTGCTGCGTCCCGACGGGTCGATCGCGGCGATCCTCGACTGGGAGCTGTGCACGCTGGGCGACCCGCTCGCCGACCTCGGCATGACGCTGACGTCGTGGCGGCACCCGGGCGAGGACATCTCCCACCTGCTGAGCGGCTCGCCGTCGCAGGCACCGGGCTTCAGCCCGCGCGCGGAGATCGTCGCCCGCTACGCCGAGCGGACCGGCCTGGACCTCTCCGACCTGCCGTACTACGTGGCGCTCGGTAGCTGGAAGCTGGCCTGCATCGCCGAGGGCATCCACGCCCGCTACGCGAGCGGCGCGATGGGCAGCGACCGCCAGGACCAGGCGGCGGCCTGGGCGACGAAGGGCGAGCAGCTCGGCGAGTACGCGCTGGCTGTGCTGCGCGGCGACGAGCCGATCAGCTGACCCCACCCCCGCTGATGCGGGTTCCGCCGCCGTCGTCGGCGTAATCCGC
>CAZFIQ010000007.1:4528-28375 GCA_964519185.1 uncultured Patulibacter sp. | reverse complement strand
CACGCCGGCGTGGCGGGTGAAAGCCGCATCAGCGGGGGTGGGCGGTCCTACCCGCGGTCGACCACCCCGTCCGCGACGACCCCGTCCGCGACGACGGCGTCCGCCGGGACCGTGACGACCAGCATCCGGCCCTGCTCGTCGCGCGGCGGATCGCCGTCGTCCAGATGGTCAACCAGCAACACCCGCCCGTCCGCGAGCGCGGCGACCGTGGCCGGATCGCTGAGCGGGTCGGCGTCGTGGTCGCCGACCACCAGCACCACCGTCGCTCCGCCGGCGAGACCGGCGTGGACGCCGCCGTGCAGCAGCGACCGCTCGACCACCGTCAGCGGCTCGACCTCGATCCCCGCCGCGCCGGCCATCCGCGCGAGCTGCGCGTCGACGTCCGCCAGCGGCTCGCGATCGGACTCGTGACGCACCAGCACGGGCCGGACCACGCCGCCGTCGGCGGCGGCCAGCCGGGCCGCCCGCACCAGCGAGCCGGCCGCGTGCGCCGGATGCCGGAAGGCCACGACCACCCGCGCTCCGAGCGGCAGCCGCTCGCGGGCCGGCGGCACGACCGCCACGGCGCGCGTCGCGACGATCGTCGACACGATCACGCTGACGAGGATCAGGACCAGCGTGGCGTTGACTACGGTCGTGCTGAAGAGGCCGATCTGCAGGCCGACCATCACCGTCGCCAGCGTGGCCGCCGCCTGCGGCGTGCTGAGCGCGAAGGCCAGCGCCACCTCTCCCCTCGTGAACCCCAGCAGGGGTCGCGAGAGCAGCGCGGCGATCCCCTTGCCGCCCAGGCAGGCGACCGTCAGCAGCGCGGCGATCCCGAGCGTCTCCGGTCGGAACATCACCGACGGGTCGAGGATCAACCCGACCGAGACCAGGAAGACCGGCACGAAGACCGCGCCGCCGAAGAAGTCGATCCGCTCCATCAACGGCCCCTCGTTGGGCACCAGCCGGTTGAGCGCCAGACCGGCGAAGAACGCCCCGACGATGCCCTCGATCTGCAGCACCTCGGCGACGGTCGCCGCGGCCAGCAGCGACGTCAGCGCCACGACGTAGCGAACCGTCCGATCGGTCCCGAGCGCATCGAACGCCCAGCGCGCCAGACGCGGCAGCACCACGAAGCAGAACGCCACGAGCAGCACCAGGCCGAGCCCGATCTGCACGCCGAGCTCGACGATCGATCCGCCCTGCTGCGTCGATCCCGCAACCGCCGCCAGCACGACCAGCGCCATCGTGTCGGCGACCACCGTCGCCCCGACGACGCTGGCGGCGGCGGGGTTGTTGGCCAGCCCGCCCTCGCGCACGATCGGGTAGACCAGCAGCGTGTGGGAGGCCAGCATCGAGCCGAGCAGCAGCGACGCGGCCGTCCCCCAGCCGAGGCCGAAGCCGACGGCGGTGCCGAGCAGCATCGGGAAGCTGAAGGTCAGCAGCGCGAAGCCGATCGCCCGATCGCGGAACCGCCGCAGCAGGTTGAGGTCCAGCTCGACCCCCGCCACGAACATCAGGTAGAGCAGGCCGAGCTGCCCGAGCTCCGGGATCGTCGTGTTGCCGGCCCCGATCCAGCCCAGCCCGTGCGGGCCGATCGCGTAGCCGCCGAGCAGCAGGCCGACCAGCCCGGGCAGGGCCGCCCGGCGCATCAGCACCGGGCCGAGCAGCAGCACGGCGAAGACGACCAGGAACTCCCACGGAGGACCGGACGGTGCCTCCAGGCTGAGGATCCCCGCCAGTACCGGAGTGCTCACCGCGTTCCCTTCGTTCGCAGGGCCAGGATGTCGTCGACCTGGCCGCCCTGGAGGTCCACCCCGAGCCACTCGCGCCCCAGGTCGCGGAGCGTGCCGTTGGCCGTGAACGCGCGGATCGCCGCGTCGACCGCCAGCCGGTTGTCCGAGCCCTTGGGCAGCACGACCGCCAGATGCTCGTCGCCGGGGAGCTGCGCGGCGACCGCCAGCCCGTCGTCGGCCCGCGCGTAGCCGAGCGCGACCGGGAGGTCCAGCAGCACGGCGTCGACCTGGCCCGAACGCAGGGCGGCGATCGCGTCGGCCTCGGTGGCCGTCCGGCGGACCTCGCCGTCGGGCCGCACCCGCTCGTCCAGCGCGCGCTCGAGCGTGGTGCCCGTCTCGACCGCCCAGCGCAGCTCGCGCGCGCCGAGGAGGTCCGGCACCCGTTGCCCCGAGCGCACCAGGATCGCCGGGACGGCCGGCAGGTAGGGCACCGAGAAGTCCACGTCGCGCGCCCGCTCCGAGGTCACCGAGACGTCGGAGATCGCCACGTCGGCCCCGCCCAGGTCGCCGCGGACGATCCGGGCGAAGGGCACCGTGACCACCCTGATCCCGTCGCGGTCGAGACGCTCGGCCAGCGCAACCGCCAGCCCGTGCTCGAAGCCGCCCGACGGCGCGGCGGCGACGCCGCTCCAGAAGCCGGGTCGCGGTATCTGGTCGACGGCCACGGTCAGCCGCGTCGGGTCGGCGGTCGTGACCGGCCCGGCCGCCGGCGAGGCGGCTCCGCCACCGCATCCGGCGAGCGACGCGACGAGCACGACGGCCGCCGCGAGCAGCCGGTGGGGGCCGTGGAGTGGTCGCGGCATCGCGGCAGCGTACCCGCTCGGCACCCCTGCTGATGCGGATTTCGCCGCCGTCGTCGGCGGAAGCCGCATCCCCCGGGTCGATCGCGCCGCCCCGCCGCGCCTGATGCGGATCACGCCGGCGTGGCGGGTGAAAGCCGCATCAGCTTGGCGGGTGGGGTAGTGATTACTATTATCCTTGTTGCGCCGCCCCTCGGCCCCCGGAGCCCCCGATGACCACCGTCCCCACCGTTCGCCGTGAGCAGCACGACGCCGTCGTCGTTCTGACGATCGACAATCCGAGCCAGCGCAACGCCCTCAGCGATCCCGTGCTCGGCGAGCTGACGGAGCGGCTGGAGGCCGCCGACCGCGACCCGGCGGTGCGGGCGATCGTGATCGCCGGGGCCGAGAAGGTCTTCGCCGCGGGCGCCGACGTGCGCGCGCTGCTGGAGCGCTCGGCGACCGAGATCTACGACGGCGACCGGGCGTTGCGGTGGGAGGCCGTCCGCCGGATCCGTACGCCGACGGTCGCCGCGGTCTCGGGCTTCTGCCTCGGCGGCGGCTGCGAGCTGGCGATGATCTGCGACGTGATCGTCGCCTCCGAGACGGCGCGGTTCGGTCTACCCGAGACGCAGCTCGGCCTGATTCCCGGCGCCGGCGGCACCCAGATGCTGCCGCGCGCGATCGGCAAGGCCGTGACGATGGACATGGTCCTCAGCGGGCGCCTGCTCGACGCCCCGGAGGCCGCCGCGATGGGCCTGGTGTCCCGCGTGGTCGGCGTCGACGAGTGGCGCGCGACCGCGCTGGAGGTCGCGCAGAAGATCGCCGGCCGGCCCGCCGTCGCCCAGCGGCTGGCCAAGGAGGCGGTCGACGCCGCCTTCGAGACGCCGCTGCGGGCCGGGATCGACGGCGAGCGACGGGCGTTCGCGATGGCGTTCGCCTCCGAGGACGCGCGCGAGGGCCTGGGCGCCTTCGTCGCCAAGCGCGATCCGCAGTGGTCGCACCGCTGAGCCGCGACAGCGACTACTGGTCGATCTGGTCCCAGCGCAGCGGGGCGTCGACCAGCTCCGGGTACTTCGCCTCCATGTAGGCCATGAAGTCCCCCATGTGGACGGCCATCGCCGCCCCGGCCCGCTCCGCGTCGCGGGCCGCGATCGCCCGCTGGATCCGCGCGTGCTCGGCGGCGACGGCCGACCGCGACTCCGCGGGGTAGCGCACGCCGAGCGGGGTGCCGTCGCAGATCCAGGTCAGCGACCCGAGCACCATCGCGAAGACCGCGTTGTCGGCGGCCGAGGCGATGATCTCGTGGAAGCGCGCGTTCTCGTCGATGAACCGCTGCTCGTCCTGCAGGTGCGCCCGCATGTCCGCGACCGACTGCTGCAGCTCGGCGATCTGCTCGTCGGTGGCCCGCGCCGCGGCGCGGCGGGCCAGCTCCGGCTCGAGCACCGCGCGCGCCTCCAGCACCTGACGGAACGAGGTGTGCTCGAGCTGCAGCATCATCGCGATGATGCCCGCCAGGTGGCGCGAGCCCGGCTGGTTGACGACCGGCCCGCCACCGGGTCCCGTCTTGATCGTGATCACGCCCTGGATCTCCAGGAACCGCAGCGCCTCGCGCAGCGTGCCGCGCGCGACCCCGTACTCCTCGAGCATCGTCTTCTCGGGCGGCAGCGGCGAACCCTCGGCGAGTCCGCCGTCGGTGATCTCCCCGACGATCCGCTGCGCGAGCAGGGCCGCGGTCTTCTGCGGCCGCAGCCCGTCGCGACCACGTGAGCGCTGAGGACGGTTCTGGGTCGGGCTGGCCATGCGGCCCCTAGTGTCGCACCATCGGCGGCGATTTCGGGCGGGCTCGCCGGAAGTCCGCCGCGAGTGTCTGGATATAATCCTTATACTGATAGCGGAGTCCACGGTGGACCCGCCCTGCGCAGCGACGACGAGGAACGAGACGCGATGATCATCGACGGACACGTGCACGTCTGGCCCGACAAGATCGCCCAGCGGGCGCTCGGGTCGCCGAGCGACGGGCTCGTGCGGTTCGGCGACGGGACCACCGCCTCGGCGATCGAGGCGTTCCGCCGCGGCCGAATCGACCGGGGCGTCTGCCTGGCCGTCGCCGACACGCCCGAGCGACTGGAGTCGGCCAACCGCTTCGTCGGGGCCCTCGACCCGGAGTGGTTCGTCGGCTTCGGCAGCGTCCACCCGGGGCGCACCCCCGAGGAGAACCTCGCGAGCCTGCGCGAGAACGGTCTCAAGGGCGTGAAGGTCCACCCGCTGTTCCAGGGCTTCGCGCTCGACGATCCCCGACTGTGGGACGTGCTGGCCGCGCTCGAGGGCGAGTTCGCCGCGCTCTTCCACGTCGGCCCCGAGTTCCCCGGCGACCCCAAGGGCGCGCTCGCCACGCCGCGGATGATCCGCCAGATCAACCAGGCGTTCCCCAAGCTCGACGTGATCGCCGCGCACTTCGGCGGCTACAACGCCTGGGACGAGGCGATGGCGGAGGTCCACGGCCTGGACGTCCACCTGGACACGTCGTGGGTGCCGAGCCTGGCCACGCTCGACCCCGGTCAGGTCCGCGCCGCGATCGAGCGCCACGGCGCCGAGCGGATCGTCTTCGCCTCCGACTGGCCGATGGCCGACCCGGCGGCCGAGGTCGCCGCGATCCGCGCGCTCGGGCTGTCCGACGCCGACACCGCCGCGATCCTCGGCGGCAACATGGCGCGCCTGCTCGGCCTCGACCCGGCCCCCAGCACCACCGTGGAGCCCGCATGAGCCTGCAGGGCCGCGAGGCCGTGATCGTCGAAGCCGTCCGCACCCCGGTCGGCCGCGGACACCGGGAGAAGGGCGTCCTCCGCGAGATCCACCCCGCGGATCTGCTGGGCCGGACCTACGTCGGGCTGCTCGACCGGGCCGGGATCGACCCGCAGCTGGTCGACAACGCGGTCGTCGGCTGCGTCTACCAGGTGGGCGAGCAGGCGACCGGGATCGCCCGCAACGCCTGGCTGCAGAAGGGTCTGCCCGAGACCACCGGGGCGACCACGGTCGACATCCGCTGCGGCTCGGGTCAGCAGGCCGTCCACATCGCCGCCCTGCAGATCGCGGCGGGGATCGACGACGTGGTCGTCGCCGGCGGCGTCGAGCACATGGGCCGCGTCGGCTTCCCGGTGACCGCCGCCACCCAGCGCGACTACGGCAGCGGCCAGGCCCCGGAGCTGCTCGACCGCTGGCCGCTGGTCCCGCAGGGCGAGGGCGCGGAGATGATCGCGGACCGGTGGAGCATCACCCGCGAGGAGATGGACGCGTTCGCGCTGCGCTCGCACCGGCGCGCGCACGCCGCCACCGAGAGCGGCGCGTTCTCCCGCGAGATCCTCCCCGTCGAGACCACCACCGACGGCACGGTCACCGCCGACCAGGGGATCCGCCCGACGACCAGCCTCGAGAGCCTCGGCGGCCTGAAGACGGTCTTCCGCGAGGAGGGCCGCGTCACCGCCGGCAACTCGTCGCAGATCTCCGACGGCGCGTCCGCGCTGCTGCTGATGAGCCGCGACAAGGCCGACGAGCTCGGCCTCAAGGCCCGCGCCCGGATCGTCGACCAGGTCGTGCTCGGTGTCGACCCGGTGACGATGCTGACCGGCCCGATCCCCGCCACCCAGCGGATCCTGGCGCGCAACGGCCTGGCGATCGACCAGATCGACGTGGTCGAGATCAACGAGGCGTTCGCGTCGGTCGGGCTGGCCTGGCTGCGCGAGCTCGGCGCCGACCCAGAGCGCGTCAACCCGCGCGGCGGCGCGATCGCCCTCGGCCACCCGCTCGGCGCCACCGGCGCCCGGCTGATGACGACCCTGCTGCACGAGCTGGAGGACCTCGACGGTCGCTACGGGCTCGTGACGATGTGCTGCGGCGGTGGCCTCGGCACCGCGACCCTGATCGAACGGATCTGACGATGACGGACTTCCAGCTCTCCGCCCACTACCGCGCGCTGCAGGCCGAAGCCCGCGCCGTCGCCGCCCAGGTCGAGCCGCTCGCGCTCGAAGCCGACGCGATGAGCACCGTCCACGCGGGCGTGCTGAAGATCATGCGCGACTCGACGCTGTTCGAGCTGCTGGTGCCGAAGGCGTTCGGCGGCCGCGACGAGCAGCTCGACCCGCTGGCGATCGCGCTGGTCCGCGAGGTCCTGATGGCGACCTCGTCGCACGCCGACTCGCTGTTCGCGCTGCAGGGGATCGGCAGCTACGCCCTGACCCGCGGCGGCACCCCCGCGTACCAGCGGGAGTGGCTGCCGAAGGTCGCCAGCGGCGAGGCCCTGGCCGCGATCGGCCTGACCGAGCCGATCGCCGGGTCGGACCTGAAGAACATCACCACCGAGCTCGTGCCGGACGGCGACGGGTTCGTGCTGAACGGTGAGAAGGCGTTCATCTCCAACGGCGGCGCCGCCGCCTTCTACAACGTGCTGGCCCGCGACGGCGACGGTCACACGATGGTCTTCGTCCGCGGCGACGCGGAGGGCCTGAGCTTCCTGCCGACGCCCGAGATCGCGGCGCCGCACGTGCTCGCGGACCTGCGGTTCGAGGACGTCCGGCTCGGCGCCGACGAAATCGTCGGAGTCCGCGGCAAGGGCTTCGACCTGGCGCTCGCCACCCTGGCGATCTTCCGCGTGTCGGTCGCCGGCGCGTCGCTGGGGCTGGCCGAGGCGGCGCTGCGCGAGGCCGCCCGCCACGCCGGCACCCGGATCCAGTTCGGCAAGCCGCTGGCCCGCCAGGGCGCGATCGCCGAGATGCTCGCCGACTCGTGGACCGAGCTGGAGGCCGCCCGGCTGCTGACCTACGCGGCCGCGTCGCGCGCCCGTCAGGACCCGCAGGCCGCTCTGCACCATTCGTCGGCCGCCAAGCTGCTCGCCAGCGAGAGCGCCGGCAAGATCGTCGACCGCGCGGTCCAGATCATGGGACGCTGGGGCCTGATCAAGGACTCGAAGATCGAAGTCCTGACCCGCCAGGCCCGCCCGATGCGGATCTACGAGGGCGGCTCGCAGGTGCTCCGCCTGGGCATCTCGCGCGAGCTCGTCGCCGACGTCCTGAAGGAGGACTGAGTCATGGATCTGCAGCTCGAAGGTCGCGTCGCGATCGTCACCGGCGCCAGCCGCGGCCTGGGCCGCTCGGCCGCCGCGGCGCTGGCCGCCGAGGGCGCCAAGGTGTTGGCCGTGGCCCGCACCACCGCGGCGCTCGAGCGCCTGGTCGCCGAGAGCCCGGCGGGCTCGGTCGTCGCCGTCACCTGCGACATGAAGGACCGCGCGCAGGTCGCCGCACTGCCGGCGCGGGCGATCGCGGCGTTCGGCCGGATCGACGTCGTCGTCAACAACGCCGGGATCGCCCCGGCGGGCCGCTTCGTGGACCTGGGTGACGACGTCTGGGACGAGGTCTTCGCGGTCAACGTCTTCGCCCCGGTCACGCTGGCCCGCGCGGCCGGCGAGCACTTCCTGGCCCAGGGCTCCGGCAAGGTGATCAACATCGCGTCGACCTCCGGGATCCTCGGCAAGCCGACGCTGGTCGCGTACTCGTCGTCCAAGGGCGCGGTGCTGCAGTTCACCAAGGCGCTGGCCGGCGAGTGGGCCGGCAAGGGGATCCAGGTCAACGCGATCGCCCCGGGCGCCTACGAGACCGACGCGCAGTCGGCGGTCGTCGGGTCGCCGGAGATCCTCGAGCGCCGGCTGCGCAAGATCCCCGCGGGCCGGATGGGCGACCCGGACGAGATCGGTCCGCTGGTCTGCCTGCTGGCGTCGACGGCGTCGGACTTCGTCACCGGGTCGGTGCTGGTCGCCGACGGCGGCGAGTCGTCGAAGCTCTGACCGCCGGGCCCGGGGTGTTCGGTGTTCGGTGTTCGGTATTGACCGAACGCCGAACACCGGTTCGTCGCCGACCCGTGCCTCAGACGTAGACCACGACGTCGCCGTCCTCGACCACGACCTCGTAGGTCCGCACCCGCGAGGTCTCCGGATCGGTCACCGAGCTGCCGTCGGCCAGCCGGAACTTGTAGCCGTGCCACGGGCAGAGCACCACCCGGTCGTCGCCGTCGTCGCCGCTGTAGTCGTAGACGTGCGGCTCCGACGGACGCATGAAGCCCTGGACCCGGCCGGCGCAGAGCGGCGCCCCGTGGTGCGGGCAGACGTTCCGCAGCGCGAAGTACGTCCCGTTGTCGTTGATCACGCCGATCGAACGACCCTTGATGTCCACGATCCGGGTCTCTCCGGGGCCGATCTCTGCCGCAGGTCCGACGACGTTGCGGGTGGCGTTGCTGGTCCTGGTCGCCATGCTGACTCCTAGAGGCGGTCGCCGTAGAGCTTGGTCGGGTTGTCCACGCAGATCCTCCGCAGCAGGTCCTTCGGGACCCCGGCCAGCGCGCGGCGCGGATCGTCGAAGTCCCAGTGCGGGTAGTCGCTGCTGAAGATCAGCGTCTCCTCGGCGCAGACCATGTCGAGCAGCACCGGCAGGTGCTCGCGCTTGGCCGGCTCGACCATCGGCTGGGTCGTGAAGCGGACGTTCCGGCGGATGTACTCGCTCGGCGCGAGCTTCAGCCACGGCACCTCGTCGCCGAGGCCCTTGCGGTCGCGGTCGAGCTTCCACATGATCTCGGCGGCCCAGGCGAAGCCGCCCTCGGCGATCACGTACTTCAGCTCCGGGAACCGCTCGAAGACCCCG
The DNA here is from genome assembly GCA_964519185.1 of uncultured Patulibacter sp. Classification (GTDB taxonomy): domain Bacteria; phylum Actinomycetota; class Thermoleophilia; order Solirubrobacterales; family Solirubrobacteraceae; genus Patulibacter. The sequence continues at coordinate 19,132 of CAZFIQ010000007.1, read as the reverse complement.
TGGCAGACCAGGCTGAGCACGTTGGACTGGTGGATCTGGCTGAGCGCCGTGTGCCACTCGATGTAGTACGTCGGCGTGCCGGCCATCCGCGGCGCGCGGGCGAAGACGTTCTCGGTGCCCGAGGGGTGGACCACGATCGGCAGTGCGTACTTCTGGGCCGCCTCGTAGATCGGGTAGTAGTGCTTCTCGCCGTGGAGGATGTCGTGCAGCGGCAGGAAGATCGCCATGATCCCCGGCCGACCTTGCATCCGCTCGATCTCCTGGACCGCGGCCTCCGGGTCCTGCGGCGCGACGACGAGCGCACCGCGGTAGCGCGGGTCGACCTGCAGCCAGCGCTCGCACATCCACTCGTTGTAGGCCGACGCGACCGTCGCGGCGACTCGCGGGTCGGGGAACGCGCCGATCCCGAACAGGTGCCCCGCGATCAGCAGGCCCTTGTCGATGCCGTGGCCGTCGAACAGCTGCCGGGCCGTGAACGCCGCGTCGGTCGCGGGCGCCTGCCCGTCGTGGATCGCGTCGTCGCGATAGGCGCCGGCCGAGTTGATGTACAGGTAGTCCAGCGGCAGGACGTAGGACGACGCCGCGAACCGGCTCGACCAGTCGGCGCCCCCGCCGATCCCCAGCTTCTTCTGCCAGCTCTGCGGCATGTAGCTGTGGAGGTCCTGCAGTCCGTTCTGGAAGTTCGGGTGGACGTCGCTGTCGACGATGCCGGTGATCCGGTTGGCGGACCCCTTCAGCGAGGCCGGAGTTTCGGTGGTGCTCATGTGAGGAGTCCTTCTCTCGGGGTCTTTCGGGGCCAGGGGTCGGGAATGGGTGTCACGGCAGCGGTCGCCGTTCGACACCCAGAGGACGCCCAACGACGACCGGTCGGCCTTCGACTCAGGACGCCGTCCAGCCAGCGTCGATCGCGATCGTCTGCCCGGTGATCGTGCGGGCGTCGTCCGACGCCAGGAAGACGACGACCTTGGAGATGTCGTCGACCTCCACGCGCCCCTTGTCGCCGACCGCGCTGCCCTGGAACAGCCCGTTCTCGTTGTAGGCCGCGAACGCCTCGTCCGGATCCTGGCCCGCCTGCTTGGCCAGGCCGGTGATCATCCCGGTCATGATCGTCCCCGGGGCGACCGCGTTGACGTTGATGTTCCACTCCGAGAGCTCGTTGGCCCAGCTCTTGGTGGCCAGCACGACGCCGCCCTTGGCCGCCGCGTAGTGCGACACGTACGGCAACGCCTTGATGCCACCGGCCGACGACGTGTTGATGATGCTGCCGCTGCCGCGCTCCTTCATGTGCGCGGCGACCACGCGGACGCCGTTGAAGACGCCCTTCAGGCAGATGTCGACGACGACGTCGAGCGAGTGGTCGGTCATCTCGTCGATCGCGTCGACGCGGATCATCCCGGCGTTGTTGCAGAGGACGTCGACGCGGCCGAAGGTCTCGATCGCGGTGTCGAAGGCGCCCTTCATCTGGTCGTAGCTGCGGACGTCGACCTTCAGGCCGATCGCGTCCGACCCGAGGTCCTTGATCTCCTGGACCGTCGCGTCCAGCTCCTCCTGGGTCGCCGTGGCGTAGAAGTCCGGGATCGCGTCGAGGATGTCGACGACCACGACCTTCGCCCCCTCGCGCGCCAGGTACTTGGCGTGCGAGGCGCCCTGGCCCCGCGCGCCGCCGGTGACGAAGGCGACCTTGCCGTCCAGCTTGCCCATCTCTTGCTCCTTCGGTTGATCGGTTCGGGTTGCGGCGCCGGCGGACGGTCCGCCGGCGCCCGGGTCGCGGGCTACGCCGCGCCCGCGTGCTCGGGCCGGGTGGGTGCGCCACCCGACTCGCTCGAGCGGGGAGCGGCCTTGCGCTTGGCGCGCCGCTGCAGGCCCGAGAGGCCGACGGCGACGATCAGGGCGACGCCGTTGAACAGGTCCGGTACCCAGACGTCGGCGCCCATCAGCACCAGGCCCTTGACGCCGGTCGCCAGCAGGTAGACGGCCAGCACCGTGCCCCAGATGTTGAAGCGGCCGGGACGGAACTGGGTGGCGCCGAGGAAGACCGCGGCGAACGCCGGCAGCAGGTACGACGCCCCGACCTCGGTCGAGCCGGTGCCGATCGTCGCCACGACCAGGATGCCGGCCATCGACGCGACCACCGCGGACGTGACGAACGCCCCGATGATGTACCGGGTGGTCGGCACGCCCGCCAGCCGGGCGACCTCGCGGCCGCCCCCGGTCGCGTACAGGCGGCGCCCGAGCGGGGTGCAGGCCAGCACGTACCAGAGCAGCAGCGCCAGGCCGAGCACGTAGAAGACCGGCAGCGGGACGCCGAGCAGCTCGTTGCCCGCGATCGACTGGAAGTCGGTCGGGATGCCGAGCACGTTCTGGTTGTTGGAGACGACGAAGATCGCCGCCAGCAGGATCGAGTTGGTACCGAGCGTGGCGATGAACGGATCGATCCGCGCCTTGGTCACCAGCAGGCCGTTGACCAGGCCGATGAAGGCCCCGACGACCAGCGTCAGCAGGATCGCCACGACCGGGTCGAGCCCGCCGTCGGCCATCAGCTTGGCGACGACGATGTTGGCCAGGCCCATCGTCCCGGCGATCGACAGGTCGAAGACGCCGGCGGCGAGCGCAACGGTCAGCCCCATCGCGACGATCGCGGTGATCGCCTGCTCGGTCGCGATCGTCCGCAGCGTCGTCGTCTCGAAGAACGTGGTCGTCGCCAGCGAGTAGAAGACGATCAGCGCCAGCAGGATGTAGACGCCGCTGATCCGGCGCGGCGAGAGCGACGGCCCGATCCGCCGCCAGGCGGTGAGCGGGTTGCCGGCGCCCTGGACGGCCGCGGCTCCCGCGGATTCCCTCTGCATCACTGCGCTCCTTCGAACTGGCACTCGAACACGATTCGGTCCTCGCTGATCTCCGCCCCGCGCAGCTCGCAGGCGATCCTCTGATCCCGGGTGATCAGCACCCGGTGGCACAGCTCCTCCAGCTCCTCGGGATCGGACGACGCGACCACGATCGCGTGGCCCCGCCCCGCGAGCTCGGAGATCAGGCGGCGGATCGACGCCGCCGCCCCGATGTCGACCGCCTGGGTCGGCTCGGCGAGCACCAGGACGCGCGGCGCCAGCCGCAGCGCCTTGGCGAACATCACCTTCTGCTGGTTGCCCCCGCTGAGCTGGTCGACCCGCCGCTGGGGATCGGGGGGTACGACGCCGCAGACGTCGAGCCAGTGGCGGACCTCGCGGTCCTCGGCCCGGCGATCGATCCGACCGCGCCGGAAGTTCCGGGCGATGTCGGGCAGCGTCATGTTCTCGGTGATCGTGAACGTGCCGATCAGGCCGAGGCTGCGACGGTCGGCGGGCATCGTGACCATCCCGGCCGCGACCGCGGAGGACGGCGTCAGCGACGTGAACGGGGTCCCGTCGACGGTGATCGTGCCGCCGTCGATCGGCCGCGCGCCGCCGAGGCACTCGGGGATCCGCTCGTAGCCGGACCCCTGCAGCCCGGTCAGGCCGACGACCTCGCCGGCGCGGACCGAGAACCCGGCCCCGTCGAGCCCGACGCAGCGCAGACCGTCGACCGTCAGCAGCGCGTCCTGCGCTCCGTCGGGCTCGGGCGGCGGCTCGGCCACGGTCACGTCGCTGCCGACGATCCGGGCGATCAGCTCCTGCTCGGTCGTCGCCTGGGCGTCGAGCACGCAGACGTTGCGCCCGTCGCGGAGCACGCTGATCCGGTCGGCGACCTCCAGCACCTCCCCCAGGAAGTGGGAAACGTAGAGGATCGCCACGCCGAGCTCGTTGATCCGGCGCATCGTCCGGAACAGCTGCTCGGACTCGGCGGCCCCGAGCGACGCGGTCGGCTCGTCGAGCACGAGCAGGTTGACGTCGTCGGTGACGGCGCCGAGGCCGCGCACGATCGCCACCGCGGCCCGCTCGAACGGCGGCAGCGCGCCGACGATCGCCTTCGGGTCGATGTCCAGGCCGAAGGTGCCCAGCAGGTCCCGCACGGCCTGGCGCTCGCCGCGGCCGTCGACCGGGGCCAGCAGCCCGCGGCCGACGCCGCCCAGGTGGAGGTTCTCCTGGACGGTCAGCGACGGGACGAGCGCCAGGTCCTGGTGGATGAAGCGCATCGTCCCGAGTTGCTCCTCACTCAGGCCGCCGAGCGTGACCGGCTCGTCGCGCAGCCACGCCCGGGCCCCGTCGTCGGGCTTGTGGAAGCCCGACAGCACCTTGATCAGCGTGGACTTCCCGGACCCGTTCTGCCCGACGAGCGCGTGGATCTCCCCACGGCGGATCTCGATCGAGACGTCGTCGAGCGCGCGCTGACCGGGGAACGTCTTCGACAGCCCCTCGATCCGTACGGCCGCCTCCCGCTGCTGGGTCCGGGTCGCCACGGTGCTACCCCTCGAGCTTCCAGAGGGCCTTGTACTGCTCCTTGTAGTCCGGGACGGCACCGATCACCGGCGACTTCGGATCGGAGATCTCGTCCACGAACTGCATCGGCAGGAGCCGCGTGTTGGCCGTGTCGTCGCCGTTGAAGATCCGCTGCGCCAGATCGATGATCTGCCAGCCGGTCTGGCCGATCGGCAGCGGCGTCGCGGCCCACTCCACGCCGTTGGCGATGTTCTGGAAGTTGGTCGCCCCCGGGTCGTGCGTGTAGACCTTGATCTCGCTGCGACCGGCGGTCTTCAGCGCCTGGCCGACGCCCTGGCAGAGGTCGCCGAAGCTGCAGACCACGTGCGTCGTGTCCGGGTTGCGCTGGACGTAGGCGGTGACCTTCTGGCCGAGCTTGCCGATGTCGGAGGCCGCGGCCTCCTGGTAGTCGACCTGGCAGTCCGTGCAGGCCTTGCCCAGGTACTCCTCGAACGTCTTGGCGAACAGCGTCGACATGCTGTACTGCGGGACGTTGAAGACGACCGCGTTGGCCTTCAGCTCGCCGTCGGCGGCGACCGCCTCGGCCCCCATCACGCCAACCGCGTTGTAGAGCGGGTTGTCGGTGGCGACCCACAGCTTGCCCTCGACCGGCTCGATGCCGGAGGACCACTGGATCACCGGGACGTCCATCTCGGCCAGCGTGTTGAGCTGCTTGTCGAACAGCTCACGCGGCAGCCCCGAGCCGACGACCAGATCGGGCTTCAGCTCGATCGCGCGGTTGTAGGCGTTGGCGAACTCCTCCGGGCTGACGCCCAGGTCGACGCGGGTGGTCTTCCAGCCGAGCAGGTCCGCCGCCTCCTTCGCGGCGTTGTTGAACTCGGCGCAGACCGGGACGCCGCAGACCAGCAGCGCGACGTGCTTGCCGGGCTCGGCCTTCTTGCTGACCGGCTCGGAGATCAGCAGATCCTTCGGCACCTCTTCGTAGCGGGCGATCCGCGGCGCGAGCGCGTCCATCGTCGCGGGCTGCTCGAGCGGCTTCAGGCCGGTGACCTGCTCGAAGCCCTCCGCGATCTCCGCGCTGACCAGCGGGCCGCTGCTCGCCGCGGGGGCGTCGGTCGCCGCCGGGGCGTCGCCGCCCGAGGCCGCGGTGGTCGTCGCCGGCTCGTCGTCCGAGCCGCAGCCGACGAGGCCGAACGCGGCGATCGCTCCGGCGAGCATCACGCCCTTGAGTCGTACCTGCTTCATGGTCCCTCTCCTCTCGCCGACTGGGCCGACGTCTCAGTGTTATTTATTGTATTTAATAACGACAGCGATCCACGGTGGGCCGACCGACCGGCCCACCGCGCGCCGGCCCTACGCGTCGACGTAGCTGCCGCTCAGCAGGATCTGCTTGATGTCCATGAACTCGAGGATCCCCTCGAGCCCGCACTCCTTGCCCCAGCCGGACTGCTTGACGCCGCCGAACGGCTCGGTCAGGCAGACGCCGGCCAGGTTGATCGCCACGCCGCCGGACCGGAGCCGGCGGGCCACCTCGAGCGCCTTCTCGCTGCTGCCCGAGTAGACCGACGCCGCCAGCCCGAAGTCGGTGTCGTTGGCCTGCCGGATCGCGTCCTCGACGTCGTCGTAGGCGATCACGGCCGTGACCGGACCGAAGACCTCCTCGCGGGCCACCGTCATGTCGTTGGTGACGTCGCGCAGCAGGGTCGGCTCGTAGTAGAAGCCCTTGTCGAGGTGCTCGGGGCGCTTGCCGCCGGCGGCGACGGTCGCCCCCTCCTCGATCGCCTTGGCGACGTAGTGCTCGCAGCGCTCGACCGCCCGACCGACGGCCAGCGGCCCGCGCTCGGTCTCGGGATCGAACGGGTCGCCGACCTTGATCGCCTCGTAGGCCGCCGCCATCTTGGCGACCAGCTCGTCGTAGCGCTCGCGCGACACGAAGACCCGCGACAGCGCGACGCAGACCTGGCCGTTGAAGCCGCAGGCGCCGCCGACGAGCGTCTCGAGCACGACGTCGAGGTCCGCGTCGTCCAGGATGATCGCCGGCGACTTGCCGCCGAGCTCGAGCGCGGTGCGCGCCAGGCGGCCCGCGGTGCGGCGCACGATGTCCTTGGCGATCGCGGTGCCGGCCGTCGCGTGGACCATGTCGATGCCCTCGTGCCCGACCAGGTGCTGGGTGACCTCGGTGCCGGCGGCGAGGACGCTGATCACGCCCTCCGGGAAGCCGGCGGCCTCGATCGCCTCGGAGACGATCCGCGAGGTCAGCGGCGACTCCGGAGCAGGCTTGATCACGAAGGTGCAGCCGGCGAGCAGGCCGGGGATCACCTTCATGCCCATCAGCACGATCGGGCCGTTGTAGGTGAGGATCCCGAGGACCGTGCCAACCGGATCCCGTGCGATCAGGACCTCGCCGGTCGGGGTCGTGCGCGACTCCTCCAGCTGCACCTGCTCGGCGGCCTCCAGCGCGTAGCGCCAGACCATCTTGCCGGCCCCGCTGTTGATCATCTCGCCGTGGGCGATCGGCGCGCCGGCCTCCCACAGCCAGGCGCGGTTGGCGACGTCGAGCCGCGCCTCCAGCTCGTCGGCGAGGCGGGTGCAGACCGCGATCCGCTCGGCCATCGACATCCGCGGCCACGGCCCCTCGTCGAACGCCTTGCGGGCGGCCGCCACGGCGCGGTCCGCGTCCTCGGTCGAGGGATCGGCGACCTGGGCGATGACCTCCTCGGTCGACGGGCTGACCACGTCGACCGTGCGGTCCGTGGCCGGCTCGACCCAGTGGCCGCCGATGAACAGCCGGTCCAGCCCAGGGACGGTCACATCGAGAACGGGCGTTTGAGCATTCATGGGTGGTTCCTCGGTGGTCAGGGCCTCTCCGAGGCGGCCCCGGTTCTCCCCCGGGCCGGCAACGGCTCAGGGCTAACAATGATCATTATCTTCCTTAATTCCCCGAGTGTCAAGCGTCTTTGTGCTCCGAAGCACAGAAGGCGAACGACGCCCCTGGGATAATGCACGCCCCCTCGCGCGGGGCCGGGGGCGTCAGCGCGGGACGCGGTTTCCGTCCTCGTCGTAGTCGTAGAAGCCCGCCCCGGTCTTCCGGCCCAGGCGGTTGGCCGCGACCATGTTGCGCAGGCCGACGGTCGGCCGGAAGCGCTCGCCGTGCGCCCGCTCCAGGCCGCTGATCGCGTGGACGTAGGTGTCGACGCCGTTCATGTCGCCGAGCTCGAGCGGCCCCATCGGGAAGTTGAACCCGAGCTTCAGCGCGGTATCGATGTCCTCGGCCGTGGCGATGCCCTCCTCGAGCATCTTCACGCACTCCAGCCGCAGGATCGCGTAGGCGCGGCTGGTGATGAACCCGGGGCTGTCCTTCTGGCAGACGACGACCGTCTTGCCGAGGTGCTCGCCGAGCGCCTTCGCGCGCGCGACGTTCTCCGGCGCGGTCTCCAGGCCCGCGATCACCTCGACCAGCCGCATCATCACCGGCGGGTTGAAGAAGTGGATGCCGACCAGGCGGTGGGCCTGGTCGCCGAGCGCGGCGGCGATCGACGTGATCGACAGCTGCGACGTGTTGGTGCCCAGCAGCGCGTCGGCCGGGGCGTGCTCCACGACCTGCTTCCACAGCTCCTGCTTGAGGTCGAGGATCTCGGGCGCGGCCTCGATCACGACGTCGGCGTCGGTCACGGCGTCGGTCAGCGACGTGGTGAAGCGCAGGCGGGCGAAGGCCTCGTCGGCCTCCTCCTGCGTCTTCTTGCCCGACCTGACGAAGCGCGCGAGGCTCTTCTCGACCGTCGTGGAGGCGCGCTGCAGCACCTCGTCGTCGACGTCGTAGGCGACGGCCTCGTCGCCCGCCATCGCGGCGAGCTGGGCGATCCCGTTGCCCATGATCCCGGACCCGAGGACCGCGACCCTCATGCCGGCCGCTCCCCGTCGGAGCGCAGCCCGACGTTGATCTCGCCGATCAGCGCGCGGTGCAGGTCGTTGCTGCCCTCGACGATCTGCAGGACCTTGGCGTCGCGGTACATCCGGCCGACGCGGAACTCGGGCGAGACGCCCGCGGCGCCGTACACCTGCACCGCGTCGTTGGCGCTGCGCTGGGCCATGTCCGACGCGTACATCTTGGCCATGCTCGTCAGCTCGCGGGCACGCCTCCCGTCCTGCATCGCCTGCGCGCACTCGCGCACGAGCAGTCGTGACGTCCTCGCCGCGACGGCCATGTCGGTGATCTTGCCCTGGACGATCTGGAACTCCGCGATCGGGCGGTCGAAGACGACCCGGTCCCGGGCGTAGGCGACGGTGTCCTCCAGGCACGCCTGGGTCACGCCGACGGCGCGCGCCGCGACGCCCAGACGCCCCCGCTCGACGGCGGTCATCGCGATCTTGAAGCCCGCGCCCTCCTCGCCGAGCAGCGCATCGGCCGGCAGCCGCAGCTCGTCGAAGAAGACGTCGCCGGTGCAGATCGGCCGGAAGCCCATCTTGTTCTTGTACGGCTGCAGCTTCAGGCCGGGCGTGTCGCGCGGGATGATGAAGGCCGAGACCCCGCGGTGCCGCAGCGACCGGTCGTGGGAGGCGAAGGTCACGAAGAACTCGGCGATGTCGAGGTTCGAGATCCAGGCCTTGGCGCCGTTGAGGACGAAGCCGTCGCCGTCCCGGCGGTAGGTCGTGTGCATGCCGGCGACGTCGCTGCCGGACCCGGGCTCGGTGACCGCGGCGGCCCCGAAGATCCGGCCCTGAGCCAGCGGCTTGAGCCACCGCTGCTTCTGCTCGGCGTTGCCGAACGCCTCGATGCTCGCCCCGACCAGGCCCGACGGCATCGACACGAAGGTGCCGAGGATCTGGCAGGTCCGCGAGACCTCCTCGATCAGCTGCGCGAAGGTCACGTAGTCCAGCCCGAGACCGCCGTCCTGCTCGCTGATCACGCCGCCGAAGAAGCCGAGCGCGCCCATCTTGTCGAGCAGCTCGCGCGGCATCTGCTCGGCCGCGTCGTACTCGGCGACGAGCGGGGCGATCTCGGTCGCCGCGAACTCACGGGCGAGCGCCCCGACGACGGCGCCGCGATCGTGGCGCTCGGCCGAGCTGGTGGTCTGAGGCTGCGTTGAGGCCATGCGGAAGGGTGGGGGTCACTCGCGTGGCCGACGTCCCGGACTCCCCCGAACGGCCCCATCGCGATTGGGATAACTATGATCATTAAAATACCCAGAACCCCCGACCGCTGTCAAGTCGACTCGCGCGGTACGGCCGGGCCGATGCGGCGTCCGCCCGTCGAGGCGGCGCGATCCGCATCAGCGGCGGGCGCGGCGAGCCTCAGCGATCCGCACCGAGCAGCAGCAGGTTGTGGTACTGCGCGCCGGCCCCCGCCCCGGCCGCCAGCACGACCTCGGCGCCGGGCACCTGACGGTCGCCCGCCTGCCCGCGGATCTGCCGGACGCCCTCGATGATCTTCAGCGTCGGGGCGCCCCAGCCGATGTGACTGAACGACAGGATCCCGCCGTCGGTGCAGGTCGGCAGGCCACCGTCGGTCCCGATCCCGCGCTCGCGCACCAGGTCCGCCGCCTCGCCCTCCGCGCACAGCCCGACGACCTCGAACTGGCGCAGCACCTCGTACGAGTTCACGTCGTAGAACTGGAACGCGTCGACGTCCTCCGGGCCCAGCCCGCACATCCCGAACGCGCGCTTCGCCGCCCGGGCACCGATCGAGCGGACCTCGTCGTAGCGCGGCGGATCGACGTACTGCTGGCGCATCCACTCCATCCCGCCGCCGAGCACGACCACCGGGTCGGGGCGCAGCGCCCGGGCCCGCTCGACCGTGGTCAGCACCAGCGCCGCGGCGCCCTCGTTGGCCAGGCAGAGGTCGAGCCGGGTGAACGGGTCGACGACCATCGGCGCGTCGAGCACGTCCTGCGCCGTGAACGGCCCGCGGCCCGCCATCACCGCGTCGGGGTGGCGCGACCCGGTGGTGCGGATCGTCGCCGCGACCTCGGCCATCGCCTGGCGCGCCTCCGGGAACCGGTGCAGGTAGCGCTGCGCGACCAGCGCGAACTGGGTCGCGGTGAACGAGCCGTACGGCTCGACGAACTCGTTGGCCGGCCGTGTGTAGGACGCGACCTTGCCCGCCTCGGCCGCCATCACGCCGGCCTGCCCGCCGGTGATCAGCACCGTCTCGCAGATCCCGGCGCTGATCGCCGCCGCGGCGTCGAGCACCGCCGGCACGCCCTGCGGGTACGAGTCGCCGATCCAGTCGACGTGGACCCCCAGCAGCGTCGCCCAGTCGGCCGAGCCCGGCTCGAACGTCGTCCCGCCGGGACCGGTCCAGCGGGCGGCGATCCCGTCGATCTCGTCCTTGTCGATCCCCGCGTCGGCGATCGCCCGCTTCGCCGCCTCCAGGCTCGCGGCCATCGACGTGGTGTCGAGCTGGCGCGCCTGCGCGGTCATCCCGACGCCGACGATCGCGACCCCGGAGAGCGGGCCCCGCCCGCCGTGTCGCCCGCCCGCGCGGGACCGCCGGCCGCTCATGCCGGGGCGCCGCCGATCAGGACGTCGCGGACGTCGCGCTTGGCCAGCTTGCCGACGGCGTTCTTCGGCAGCGTGTCGAAGAACGCGATCCGCTCCGGCACCTTGACGCTCGGCAGGCCCTGCTCGCGGCACCACGCCTGCAGCGCGGCCTGGTCGGCGGTCGTGCCCTCCTTCAGCGCGACGCCGGCGGCGACCGCCTCGCCCCACTCCGCGTCGGGCGTACCGACCACCGCGACCTCGAGCACCGCCGGGTGCGCGTAGAGCACGTTCTCCACCTCCGACGGCACGATGTTGAAGCCGCCGCGGATGATCAGGTCCTTCTTGCGATCGACGACGTAGAGGTAGCCGTCGGCGTCGCGCAGCCCGATGTCGCCGGAGTGCATCCAGCCGTCGATCAGCGCCTCGGCCGTGCGGACCTCGTCGCGGTAGTACTCGCGCATCGTGTGCGGGCTGCCGAAGATCACCTCGCCGCGCTCGCCGTCCGGCACGTCGTGGCCGTCGCCGTCGACCACGCGCACGTCCATCACGCACGACGGGCGGCCGCAGGACGCGAAGATGCGGCCCTCGCCGGCCAGCGCCCGCGCGTGGTCCGCCTTCCGCAGCATCGTGCCGATCGAGGCGACCTCGGCCATCCCGTAGAGCTGGGTGAACCGCGGGCCGAACCGCTCGACCAGCTGCTTGATCCGGTCGGGCGGACAGGGCGCCGCGCCGTAGCCGATCGTCTGCAGGGTCGGGATGTCGTCGGGACCGACGCCCGCCTCCAGCAACCGGAACAGCATCGTCGGCACCAGGTAGGTGTGGGTCGCGGCGTGCGCGCGCACCGAAGCCGCGAACCGCTGCCCGTCGAACCCGCGCGACTCGTCGAAGATCACCGTGCCGCCGACCAGCAGCAGCGGGACGAAGGTGATCTGCACGCTCGAGTTGTGCGGCAGCGCGGCCAGCCAGCGCGCGTCCGCGTCCAGCTCGAACTCGTGCAGCGCGACGGTCGCGTGCTGGACCACGGAGCCGACGTCGAACAGCACCCCCTTCGGGCGACCGGTGGTGCCGCTGGTGTAGACCAGGCAGAAGAGGTCGTCGGCGCGGACCTCGTGGATCGACTGCGGCACGACGTTGGTGGCCGCGTCGATCCGGGCCTCGTAGCCGTCCGGGCCGTCGCCGTCGATGTCGAGCAGCGCGGCGCCGTGGCGCTCGGCCAGCCGGGCGGCCAGCTCGCGGTGCTCGTCGCCGCAGACGATCAGCCTGGCCGCGGCGTTCTCGAGGATCGCGTCGTACTCCTCCTCGCCCAGGCGGAAGTTCAGCCCGCAGTAGACCGCGCCGAGCTTGGCGCAGGCCGCCATCAGCTCGACGATCTCGGTGCGGTTGGGGACCAGCAGCGCCACGCGGTCGCCGCGTCCGACGCCGAACGACCGCACCAGCACGTCGGCCAGCCGGTTGCTCCGCTCGTCGAGCGCGGCGTAGGTCAGGGTGCGGTCGCCCTCGATCACCGCGGCGGCGTCGGGGGACCGCCGGGCGGTGCTCTGGATCGCGATGCCGACGTTCATGCGGGGACCTCGTCGTGGGTGGGGCGGAAGACCGGCAGCACGATCCGCTCGTCGAGCGGCAGCCAGGCGACGGTGACCGCGGCGCCGATCGGGACCGGCGTGCCGCGGGACGGAGGCCCGACGTCGACGACGTTCGTGAGCATCGACCAGCCCTCCTCCAGATCGACGATCGCCACGTGGTACGGGCTCGTGAAGCCCGGGTACGGCGCGCGGTGGACGACGGTCGCGCTGTAGACGGTCCCGCGTCCACTGCTCTCGCGGTACTCCCACTCCGTGGAGAGGCAGCGCGGACAGGCGATCTGCGGCGTGAAGAAGCTCCGGTCGCAAGCCGCGCAGTACGGCCGGACCAGCCGCCGCTCGCGGGCGGCGGCCCAGAACGGCTCCGTCAGCTCCGACGGCTCGGGCCGCGGACGCAGGGCGGCCGTCTCCGCGCCGCTCACCCCTGTCCCCCGACCAGCAGGCGGTGGGCGGCCTCCTTGACCGTCATCCCGACGGCCACGCCCCGGGCCTCGGCCGGCGCGTTGACGGCGCTGATCGTGCCCTCCTCGTAGCCGCGGAAGGCGTCGCCGATCGGCGCGCTCATGCCGTCGATCGTGGCGCCGGGCAGACCGGCGTCGGCGGTCGTCTGCAGGCCGGTGATGCCGGAGCGGTTCTTCGACATCCCGCCGTCGTGGCAGATGAAGCCCCACGGGTTGGCCTCGAGCAGGAACGACGCGCCGCTGCGCCCGGTGTGGCCGGCGGTCACCAGCACGCTGGTCCGCTCGTCCTCGGGGTACGCCCAGACGATCGAGTCGGTGACGACGGTGCGCTTGCCGTTCGGTCCCTCCTCGACGATCTCGCGGCGGATCTTGTTGCCGACCTCGGTGTCGCTCGTGTCGGTGTCCCGCAGCAGCCTCGCGGCCTCGGCGACCGGCATCCCGACCCGCAGGCCGCAGCGCTCGGCGGGGTAGTTCAGCCGCGAGATCCGGCCCTCGGAGTAGAGGTCGTGGCCGTTGCCCATCTCGGCCGTCATCCCGTCGGCGGTGGCGGCGGGGATCCCCAGCGCCTCCAGGTACCAGAGGCCCGCGATCCCGGCCCCGTCCTTGCCGATGCAGGCGTCGTGGCCGATGACCCCGCGGGGCCGGTGGATCGCCATCATCCGCGCCGGCAGCACGCCGACGTAGGACGCCGGCACGACCACGTCGCGGTCGGTGTTGCGCTCGTCGACCCAGCGGGCCGAGTCGAGCACGATGATCCGGCGGCCGTCGCGCTCGTCGACGACCTCCTGCGGGTGCTGGTCCTCGCGCTCCAGCAGGGTCTTGCGATCGTGGCTCATGCTCGTCTCTCTCGGTCGGGGGATGGGGCGGTCGGGCGACCGGCTCAGTCGCGCGGGTCGTCGCCGAGCAGCCGTCGGGCGGCGTCGCGCGCCGACTGGCCGACGCGCACGCCCCGGGCCGCGGCGTTCCGGTTGCAGGCGCTGATCACGCCGTCCTCGTAGGTGCTCAGGCCGCTGCCCATACGGGCGGTGCGGGCGTCGACCACCGCGCCGGCCAGGCCGTCGGCCTCGATGATCGCCAGGCCGGCGGTCCCCGAGCCGTCCTTGCCCCCGCCGCCGTCGGAGCAGATGAAGCCCCACGGCGCCACCTGGCGCAGGTACGGAACGGCGCTGCGGCCGGTGTGGCCGGCGGTGCAGAGGACGTTGCGGCCGGCGTCCTCGGGCAGGCCGAAGGCGATCGAGTCGGTGCAGACGATCGACCGGCCGCTGGACGCGGTCTCGATCAGCCGGCGGTTGGTGAGCTCGGACGGGGTCAGCTCGGACGGCTCGTTCTCCAGCAGCGCGCGAGCGGCGTCACGCACCGACAGGCCGACCGTCACCCCGCAGCGGGCCGCGACCGCGTTGACGAAGCTGATCGTCGCCGTCTCGTACATGTCGACGCCGTCGCCCAGGCGGACCGTGTCGATCGCGGCGGTCGCCGCGGGAATCCCCAGGGCCTCCAGGAACCAGAGCCCGGCGATCCCGGCCCCCTCCGGCCCGACCCCGCAGTCCACGCCGATCGCACCGCGCGGCCGGTGCTGGCCGACGAACCGCGCCGGCAGCACCCCGCAGTAGGACGCGTTGACGACGACATCGCGACCGCGGTTCTCGGCCCGCGTGTCGTAGGCCGAGTCGACGGCCACGATCCGCCCGCGCGGCCCCGTGTGGACCACCGTCTGCCCGCCCGCGGTCATCG
>CAZFIQ010000007.1:0-4518 GCA_964519185.1 uncultured Patulibacter sp. | reverse complement strand
GTCATCGGCTGCTCCCGCCGGTCACGGCAGCGCGTCCCAGCGGATCGGCGTGTCGACCGTCTCCGGGTAGAACCGGTCCAGGTACGTGCCGTAGTCGTGCATGTGGACCGCCATCGCGGCGGCGGCGCGCTCGCCGTCGCGGGCGACGATCGCCTGGTAGATCCGCCGGTGCTCGCGGGCGATCGCCGTGCGCTGGGGCTCGGAGTAGGTGACGCCCAGGACCGAGCCGTCGACGATCCAGTTGAGCGAGCCGATGATCATCGAGAAGACCTCGTTGCCGGCCGCGTCGGCGATCTCGGCGTGGAAGGCGGTGTTCTCGTCCAGGAAGTCCCCGTCGCCGGTCCCGTGGGCCTCCAGTCGGCGAACCGACGCGTGCAGCCGCTCGAGCTGCTCGTCGGTCCGTCGCTCGGCCGCCCGCCGCGCCATCCACGGCTCGAGCGTCGCGCGCGCCTCCAGCACCGCGCGGAAGGGCGCCCCGTCCAGCTGGAGCATCATCGCGATGATGCTCGCCAGGTGCCGCGACGCCGGGGCGTTGACCACCGGGCCGCCACCGGGGCCGGTGCGGATCGTGATCACGCCCTGGATCTCCAGGAACCGCAGCGCCTCGCGCAGCGTGCCGCGCGCGACCCCGTACTCCTCGAGCATCTCGCGCTCCGACAGCAGCGACGCCCCGGGCTCCAGCCCGCCGTCGGCGATCTCCGCGACGATCCGCTGCGCCAGCAGCATCGCGGTCTTCTTCGGCTTGTGCCCCTCCGGGCGGCGCAGCGGCCGGCTGGCCGGGGGCGTCATGCCGTCGCCTCCGTCGCCCGCGCCAGCTCCGTCGCCCGCTCGCGCAGCTCGATCTTGCGGACCTTGCCGGACGGCGTCAGCGGCAGCGCCTCCACGATCTCCACGAACTCGGGCCGGGCGAACGCCGGCAATCGCTGGTCGCACCAGGCCCGCAGCTCGTCGACGCTCGCCTCCGCCCCGGGCCCGAGCACGACGAAGACCGCGACCTCGTCCTCACCCGCCTCGGAGGCGGCGGGCGCCGCCACCGCCGCGCACTCGATCACGGCGGCATGTCCGAGCACCGCCTGCTCGACCTCGTACGACGAGATGTTCTCGCCGCGGCGGCGGATCGCATCCTTGAAGCGATCGACGAAGTAGTACCAGCCGTGCTCGTCGCGGCGCAGCGCGTCGCCGGTGTGGAACCACAGGTTGCGCTGGGCCTCGGCGGTCTTCTCCGGCATCCCGTAGTAGCCGACGCACATCGTCCACGGCAGCTTCGTGCGGACCACCAGCTCGCCGACCTCGCCGACCGGCACCTCGGCGTCCGTCTCCGGATCGACCAGCCGGACCTCGAAGTAGTCCTCGACCAGCAGGCCGGCGGCGCCCGGCGGTCGCGCGACCCCGTAGGGCGAGAGGAACGGCATCGACGTCTCGGTCAGCCCGAACGACTCGACGAACGCCTCGACGCCGAACCGCTGCCGGAACCCGTCGACGATCGAGCTCGCGGTGGGCGCCGCGAAGACGCAGCGCAGCCGGTGGTCCGCGTCGTCGTCGCGCGGCGGCTGCTTCCAGGTCCAGTCCATCATCACGCCGACGAAGTTGGTCACCGTCGCTCCGCACTCGCGCAGCTGGCGGACCCAGCCGCTGGCGCTGAACTTCTCGCGCAGCACGAACCGCGCCCCGGCCAGCAGCGCGGGATAGGCGGCCAGGAACTGGGCGTTGCCGTGGAACAGCGGGCCGACGCACATGTAGACGTCGTCGGCCGTCAGCCGCGTCAGCGACACGCACTCCTGCGCGAAGAACTGCATCTGCGCGTGGGGCATCATCACGCCCTTCGACAGTCCGGTCGTGCCGGACGTGAAGAGGACGCAGGCCAGGTCGTGGGCCCGCACCTCCGGCAGCTCGACCTTCCCCGCGTCGAGCAGGACGCCCCACGGCTCGGCGGTCCAGCCGGCCTTCCGCAGGCCGGCGATCGCATCGTCCACCGCGTCGGTGGCGGCGTTGCCGCGCTGCGCCGTGTCCGTCGCGTCAGCGCGCGGGTCGCCCAGGACGTAGAACCGCTCGATGCTCGCGTAGGCGGCATCGGGGGCCTCCCCGTCCGCCGGCAGGAAGCGCGCGGCGAACCGGGCGTCGATCACCGCGACGCGCGGCTGGGTCGTGCGCACCTGGTGCTCCAGGAACGTGCCCGCGTAGCCGGTGTTGATCGGCACCTCGGCCATGCCGGCGACCGCCGCGCCGAACCAGCTCAGGATCAGCTCGCCGCTGTTCGGCGCCATGATCAGCACCCGGTCGCCGACCGCGCCGTGGGCGAGCAACGCCGACCCGATCCGCTCGGCGGCGTCGAGCGTCTCCGCGTAGGTCCAGCGCTTGCCGTGGTCGGGGACGTCCAGGTAGACCTCGGCGCCACGCTCGGCGGCGCGCGCCCGCAGGACGCCTGGCAGGTGCCAGTCGGCGGGGTCCTCGATCAGCGGCTGGAGGTCGCGGTAGGTCGCCGGCATCGTCACGCTCCGGGCCGTCCCGGGAAGCGCGGTTGGCGCTTCTCCATGAACGCGGCCGCGCCCTCGACCATGTCGGCCGAGCCGACCGCCTGGCGGAGCATCCCCAGGCCCGACAGGTAGCTGTCGCGCATCTGGTTCCACCAGACGTTCGAGCTGATCTTGGCGATCTCCAGGTAGCGCGGGCTGAGGGCCAGGATCTCCTGCTCCCAGCGGTCGACCGCCTCCTCCAGCGTGCCGTCGGGCACGACCTCGTTGATCCAGCCGAGCTCGAGCGCGTCGGCCGCGGTGTACCTGCGGCAGAGCATCGCGATCTCCTTGGCGCGCTTCTCGCCGACGTTGGCGGTCAGCATGTTGGTCGCGCCGAGCACCGGCGCGCTGCCGACCCGCGGCCCGGTCTGGCCGAAGGTCGCGCTCTCCACGGCGATCGCGAAGTCGCAGGCGACGACCAGCTCGTTGCCGCCGCCGAAGGCCCCGCCGTTGACCGCCGCGATCACCGGACGCGGGCTGCGGCGGATCTCGTCGAACAGCCGGAACGATGCGTCGAACATCGCGCGGATCTCCGCGTCGTTCGCGTTCGCCAGGTTGGCCAGGTAGCCGCCGGAGCAGAAGCCGCTGCCCTCGCCGGTGATCACGATCACCGCCGCGTCCGCGCTCGCCCGAACGGCCTCGATCATCGCCTCGCCCATCGCGGCGTCGTAGGCGTTCCGGCGCTCCGGGCGGTTCAGCCGGATCCACGCGGACTCGCCGCGCCGCTGGACCAGGACATCGTCACCGGAATTCGACATATATTGATTATACTGGCTAGTGAGCCGCCCACGCGATTTCTTCCCCCACCCACCCCGCTGATGCGGATCACGCCGCCGTCGCCGGCGGAACCCGCATCAGCCGGGTCGATCGCGCCGCCGCGTCCCGCCTGATGCGGATCGCGACGGCCTGAAGGGTAAAAGCCGCATCAGTCGCGCGGCTGGGGCAAGATGTGCCCGTGCTCGCCTCGATCCCCAGCCCCGCCGACGGCGGGATCTCCATCGGCCCGCTGACGCTCCACGCGTACGGCCTGGCCTACGTCGTCGGCCTGGCCGCCGCGATCTACATCGGCCTCAAGCTGTGGGAGAGCCGCGGCGGCAACCGCGACCTGGTCTTCGACGTCGCCACGTGGGGCTTCCCCGCCGGCCTGATCGGCGGCCGGCTCTACCACGTGATCACCAGCTGGAACGAGCTGCCCGACGCGTGGTGGGGCCCGTTCGCGATCTGGGAAGGCGGCATGGGGATCTGGGGCGGGATCGCCGCCGGCGTGCTGGTCGGCCTCTGGCGGGTCCGCCGCGCCGGGGTCGACGTCGGGCTGTTCGCCGACGCCGCCGCCCCGTCGATCCTGGTCGCCCAGGCGATCGGCCGGGTCGGCAACTACTTCAACCAGGAGATCTTCGGCAAGCCGACCGACCTGCCGTGGGGCCTGGAGATCGACCCCGCCCACCGCCCCGAGGGCTTCGAGCAGTTCGCGACCTTCCACCCGATGTTCCTCTACGAGGGACTCTGGTGCCTGGCCCTGGCCGGCGTGCTGATCGTGCTCTACAACCGGCGGACCTTCCGCCCGCCGAGCCTCTTCGCGCTCTACGTCGCCGGCTACTCGGCGTTCCGGATCTTTGCCGAGACCCAGCGCCTGGACCCCGCCAACGAGATCCTCGGCATGCGCCTGAACTTCTGGGTCGCGATCATCGGCGTGATCGCCGGCCTGGTCTGGTTCGCCTGGATCCAGCAGCGCGAGCGCAACGGCGTGCCCCGCTCCCCGGGGCGCAGCCCCGCCGGCCCCGTGCCGGTCAAGCGCTGACGCACAGCGCCCCGGAACGACGCAGGGCGCCCCTAGGGGCGCCCTGCAAGAACGAGCCGGACGGCGGGGGCCTGCCGCCCGGAGCGTCCGCGGCCTACTGGTAGTGCGCCGCGTTCAGCGCGACGTACTTCTCCCACTCGTCGGGAATCTGATCCTCGCCGAAGATCGCGTCGACCGGGCAGGCCTCGACGCAGGCGTCGCAGTCGA
>CAZFIQ010000006.1:9868-34547 GCA_964519185.1 uncultured Patulibacter sp. | reverse complement strand
CGATCGTGCTCGGCGTGCAGCACGGTGACCGGAGCGGCGGTCGCCGGCCGCTCCGCGAGCGCCGTGCGGACCAGTCCGCCGATCACCGCGGCGTGCGGCGGGCCGAGCTCGATCGCCGTGCCGACGCCCAGCCCGCCCGCGGTGGGCGCCCCGACCAGCGCCTGCACCGTCTGCTCCCAGCGCACCGGCGCGGCCAGCTGGGCGGCGAGCAGCGCGATCAGCAGCGTCCGCGCCGCGCCGTCGGGATCGTCGGCGGGCAACCGCGACGGCAGGTCGGGGTCGGCGGACGTCTCCGCCACCGCGGCGACGAACGCCGCGTCGAGCACGAACGGCCGGGCCACGAGGTTGGGGATCCAGCGGCCGACCAGGCGCCGGTGGTCGACCGCGCCGAGCGTCGCCTCGAGCGTCGCCCGCAGGTCGCCGACGGCCGGGGTCAGCACCGACGAGTGGAACGGCACGTCGATGCCCGGCAGCACCCGCAGCGGATCGCGCCCGCCGTCGCCGCCGCGGGCCGGCAGCCGCGCGGCCAGCGCGTCGAGCGCGGTCGCCGTCCCGACCACCGCGTACTGCCGGTCGCGGGCGTTGTGGTTGGCGATCTCGACCACGTGGCCGTCCGCCGCCACCGCCGCGATCGCCCGCTCCAGGCCGGCGCGATCCTGCCCCGCCGCCCGCGGGTCGACGACCGCCATCGCGTACGGTGAGGCCCCGTCGGCGTCGCGCGGCACGTGCCGCTGCATCGCCCGCCCCCGGGCCAGCACCAGGCCCAGCGCCTGCTCCAGGTCGAGCACGCCGAGTGCCAGCAGCGCCGAGAACTCGCCGACGCTGTGGCCCGCTGCGACGGTCCCCGGATCGATCGCGTCGGCCGCCGCGAGCACGCCCTCGGCGCGCAGCTCCGCCAGCTGGGAGGCCGCCAGCGCGACCAGCGCGACCTGGGTGATCTCGGTCCGCTGGAGCACGCCGGACGGGTGGCGGACGACACCGCCGTCGGCCAGGGTGGCGACCGTCGGATCGCCGTCGAGGATCTCCAGCAGCCGCAGCCCGGTCCGTTCGCGCAGCCACGCGTCGGCCCGGGCCCAGACCGCACGCGCGGCGCCGCTGCGGGCCCGCCCCTCGGCCCCCAGCCCGCGCTTCTGGATGCCCTGGCCGGGGAACAGCAGCGCCCGCGGACGGCGGGCCGGCGACGCGATCGTCGCCTCGCCGATCGCCACGTCGCGGCCGTCGCAGAGCACGCGGACCTCGACCAGCGTGCGGCCGTCGCGGACCGCCGTCCGCGACGCCTCCAGGTCGAGCAGCGCCCCGGGTGCGACCGGCGCCACGAAGTCGATCCGCCACCGCTCCAGGGCCGTCGCGTCGCCCGCGCAGAGCGCGTCGACCACGAACGCCGAGGCCCGGGCCGCGGTCCACGCCCCGTGGACGATCGGCGCGTCGAGCCCGGCCATCCGCGCGGCCAGCGTGCAGCGGTGCAGCGGGTTGCCGTCGCCGCCGATCCGCGCGAACGGCCGCAGCGACTCGGGCGCCAGGTCGTCGGTGGTGGCCAGCGTCCGCCGCGGCCGCGCGTGCAGCGCGGGGCGAGTGGGGTCCGCGTCCCTCAGCAGCTCCAACGTCCGCGCGACCGGGTGGGTCGCGTCGTCACGGCCGGTTCCGACCGCACCCGTCGGCCCGCCGGAACCGACGGGCGGCGTCGTCGTCGTGGCAGCGCCCCCCGGAGCGACGCCACCCGACACGCTGGGGGCACCCGTCGTGCCCAGCGCGATCGTCGCGACGATTCGACCGTCGGCCCCGCGCAGCTCCCCGCTCGCGGCCCGCACCGTCGTGCCGTCGCGACCCCGACGCAGGGTCGTGCGCGCATCGACCGTGAGCCGCTCGCCGTCGATCGGTTCCGCGTCGGCGGAGAGCGTCAGCCACGGCTGCTCCGCCAGCAGCGCGCGCTCGGCAGGCCCCACGACGATCGTCCCCGCGTGGGTCTCCGCCCGCCGCAGCTCGTCGCCGGTCACCGGCGGCGCGCCGACGATCACCAGCCCGGCGTCGACGGTCGCCAGGCGACGCCCGTCGGCCGCGCGCAGCACGGCGCGGATCCGCAGCCGGGTCGGCCCGTCGTCCGGGTCGTCCAGGCCGATCAGCTCGACCGCGACCCGTCCCGCGTCGCCCGCGGCCGGCGGCCAGGCCGGGCCGACCGTGACCTCGTGGCGCGCGTGGACCAGCTCCGCCAGTCGTGCCGCGATCTCCGGGTCCGCGCCGAGCCGCCCGGCGACGGCCGGCCAGGCCAGGCTCAGCGCCAGGTCGATCGGCACCCCGTCGTGCTCGGCCCCGGTCGCCGCGCGGTAGGCCGCGATCCGCTCGCCGTCGAGCGTCCAGGCCGCGTCCGGCCCGTCGCTCCCCGAACGCGGTCGCGATCTGCCCGCCTGGTCCGGGCCAACCGCGACCGCGTTGCCGGCGGCCGGGTCGGCCAGCAGCGACGCGCGGGCGAAGGCCGCGCGGGCCGCGTCGGGGGCGACCGCGGCGAAGGCGCCCGCGACCGGCAGCGGCGCGAACCGCAGGACCAGCGGCCCGGCGGATGCCGCGTCGTCCAGGCCGGGCAGCGCGATCCGCAGCTCGACGCCACCGTCGGCGGTCGCCCGGATCTCCAGCCGCTCGCCCTCGGCCGCGTGTTGCGGGACGACGTCGATCCGGACGATCGCAGCGCCGCCGCTCGCCCGCTCGGCGTCGTCGACCCGCCCGCTGGCCGCGGCCCGCGGATCGTCGGTCGGCCCGTGGTCGTCGCCGGCCGGCCGATCGACGTCGTCCGCCGTGGTCACGGTGATCTCGTCGCCGTCGCGGACCAGCGCGGACAGCGGGTTGGCGATCACCCGCGGCCCGTCGGCCGCCGCCGCGACGGTCGGCGTGGCGCAGAACGCGGCGACCGGGCCGGGGCGGCCGGCGACCCGCCGCGCCAGCGCGCTGGCGAGCGGCCCGGGGTCGGCCAGGCGGTCGCGCCCGACGGGGACGACGCCGTCGGCCCGCAGGCCCACGATCGTCGCCGCCTCGAAGCGCCCCAGCAGCGCGGCGACCGGCTCGTCGTCGCGAACGATCCCGGCGACCGCCGCCGGACCCGGGATCACGAAGACCGCATCGGCGTCCAGGCGGTCGTCCTGGGCCTGCCACAGCCCGTCGGCCATGTACCAGCGGCGGACCTCGGCGTCGAGCACCGGCACGAACGGGACCGGCTTGCCGGGGCGGTCGCAGACCTCCAGCACGTACTGGCGGTCGACCGGGTGCAGCAGGGTCGCGTCGGCGTGCGGGTAGCGCGCGCGGAACCGCGCCAGCGCGGCGGCCGGGTCGTCCAGGTCGCCGAGCGTCGCGACCGGCGGCGCGACGTCGCCCCGCTCCGCCTCGTCGAGTCGCGCGGCCAGCCGCACGAAGAGCGCCAGCGCGCGACTGCGCCAGGTCGGATGGCCCCACGCCCCGTCGTCGTAGCGGCGGTCGCGGCCGGTCGCCAGCAGCTGCACGGCCCGCTCGAGCACCGCGCCGCAGCTCATCGCGTCGAGGTCGCCGAAGTACGGCTTGGCGGTTCGCGCCAGGGCCGCCACGATCTCGTCGCGGCGAGCGGCGACCGCCGCGGCGTCGCCCGCGACCTGCTGCAGCAGCTTGCCCGCTCGCGCCGCGCTGTTCTCCAGCAGGTGGATGTCGGCGTTGAGGTTGCTGGTCGCCGACGTCACGCCTCCGGCCACCGCCGTCCGCGGAACCCAGTCGGCGGTCCCCGGCGCGGCGACCAGCGCGCGCTTGACCTGGGGCGACGCCGCGGCCTCGGCGACCGCCATCGCGGCGGTGCCGACGAGCACCGCGTCGACCGGCATCGGCGGCTCGTCGTACGGGGCCGACCAGGCCCCGGTCAGCAGCTCCCGCGCCCGCTCCGGGGTGCCGATCCCGCCGCCGACCACGACCACCACGTTGTCGCGGCGGCGCAGCTCGTGGTACGTCGCCAGCAGCAGCTCGTCGAGGTCCTCCCACGAGTGGTGGCCGCCCCCCTGCCCCCCCTCGATCTGGACGACGATCAGGTGGTGCGGCGCGGCGTCGGCGATCGCCAGGGTCCGCTGGATCTGCTCGACCGTGCCGGGCTTGAAGGCGTTGGCGCGCATCCCGTGCGCGGCCAGCCGGTCGAGCAGCGCGATCGCGTCCTCGACCTCCGGCACGCCGGCGGACACGGTCAGCCCGCTCAGCGGCATCCCCGCGTCGCGCGCCGCGAAGAGCAAGCCCTCGCGCTCGACGTGCAGGCTCCACAGGTGGCGGTCGAGCAGCAGCGTGTTGAACGCGACCGTGCGGCCCGGGTCGAGCAGCTCGGCCAGCTCGTCCATCCGCCGGTCGAAGGTGAACCGGTCGGGCTGCCCGCCGCCGGCCAGCTCCGCCGTGTAGCCCGCGTTGGCGGCCGCGGCCACGATCGGCGCGTCGGTGGTCGTCGGGGTCATCCCCGCCAGCACCACCGGTGGGGCGCCGACCAGCCGCGTGTAGCGGGTGTCGACGTGCGTCCGGCCGTCGGGCAGGGCGACGATCCGCGGCGCCAGCTCGGCGTAGCGGACGCCGGGTCCGGCCGGCGCGCTGGCGGGGGTCGACAGCACCCGTCGGCCGTCGGGCGACGCCAGCCCGACGGCGTGGATGCCGCTGCCGCGCAGCGCATCGGCGGTCAGCCGGGCCGCGGCGGTGCCCGGTCCCAGGTCGAGCACCCAGTCGGCGCCGCGGGCGACGATCGCGCGGCCGACCGCGTCCCAGCGCACCGGCGCGGTGAACTGGCTGTCCAGCACCGCCGCCGTCAGGTCGTCCGCGCGGCGCAGATCGCGGCCGTCGACCGGCGACAGCACGGCGACGCCCAGGTCGTCCGCGCGGGGCAGCCGGAAGCCGTCTCCGGCGTCCGCCAGCCAGCCGGCGAAGCGCGCCTGCGCCGCGGCCAGGCCCGGCGTGTGGAACGGCACGTCGACCGGCAGCGGGCTCCAGCCGAAGCGCAGCGGCGCACCGCCGCGGGCGCCCCGCCGACGGGCGGCCTGCTCGTCGGCGGCCTCGGCGTCGAGCGTCTCGCGCAGCAGCGCCAGCGCCGCCTGCGGTCCGCCGACCACCAGCGACGTCGCGCCGTTGACCAGCGCGATCGCGACCCGCTGTCCGGCCGGCAGCCGGGCGTTGACGCGGGCCAGCGTCGCCTCCAGCCGGGGCCGGCGCACGCCGCCGATCGCCACCAGCGGGGCCAGCTCGCGGGCCTCGTCGGCGGCCTCCGCGGCGGCGGCCATGTGCAGTCCCTGGGCCCACGAGTAGCGCAGGTAGCGCGCGAACAGCGCGTCGTCGATCCGGTACGGCGCGTCCCGGCGGCCTGCCGCCTCGGCCAGCATCAGCGCGGGCAGCAGGCCCTGCGAGTGTCCGGCCGCGGCGACCACGCGGCCGGACGCCAGCGCGGCGCCCAGGCCGTCCTCCGCCAGCGTGTCCCACAGCAGGGTCTGGGCCAGCAGCAGCAGCGGGTACGAGAGCGCGGCGTGACGACGGTAGGCGGCCGGCGGCGCCGCGTCGGGGTCGATCGCCCAGCTGCGGATGTCGGTGCCGTGGCGGAACGCACCGGAGGCCTCGCCGAGCGGGCTCGCGGCGAGCTCCGTCAGCAGCCGCTGGGCCTGCTCGACCCGCTCCAGCAGACGCGGATCGCCGGCGACCAGCGCCACCAGCTCCTCCAGCACGTCGACCCCCTGGCCGGCAACGCCGACGGCGACCGCGACGTCGCCGCGGGCGATCCGGTCGCGCAGCGGCTCGGCGGACAGCGCGCCGCGAGCCGCCCGTGGGAGGCTCGCGGGGGACGACGGCGCGGGGGTGCTCCCGACGGTGCTCACGGATGGATGATCGCGCGTTTGGCGGGCTGGTGTTCGGTCGACCTACCTCGCGGGCGACCGGGGTCGCCCGCGGACCGTCACCGGCGGACGGTCACCGTGCGCGAGACGACGCTCTCGGTCGTGCTGCTGGACGGCGTCACCGTCAGCTTGGCCTTGACCGACGAGCGGCTCTTCAGCAGCGTCGTCGCGGCCTTGCCGAGCTTGACCGTGTAGGTCCGGCTCTTGCCGGCCGCCAGCGAGTACGACGACCGCGCGATCAGCGGAACGAGCTGCTTCCGGTTGCTCTTGCCGACCCGGTGCTTAGCCGTCGTGACGAGGGTGAAGCGGCCCTTCGTGGACGCGGTCCCGCTGAGGTTGGTCAGCTTGATCGCCAGCTTGCCGCTCTTCCGCCGGAGCGTCGAGGAGGCGATCTTGACCGTGGTCTCCTTGCCGCGCTTGACGGGCGGCGGGGCGAATCCGCCGCCGCCCCCGCCCAGCGGCGGCGGGTTGGTCGGGCTCACCGGGTCGTCGCTCCCACCCCCGCCGCCGCCCCCGCCGCCGCCGCGGTTGTCGTCCTCGAACCGGGTCCGCGGGTCGGGGCCGAGCACGAAGGCGAACGGGTAGGCGGTCGCTCGCAGCGCCGTCGACGCCGCCGCCCGCTCGAGCCGCAGCGTGCGCGGGACGCCGGCGACGGTGGCGACCACGTCGACCGCGTCGGCGAACCGCACGTCGATGCCCTGGTCGCCCTGGGCGGTCCAGGTGGTGCTCGCCAGGTTGAGCGTGAGCGTCATCGGGCCGCTGGCCGGGACCGCCACCGGCGCGGTCGAGACGATCGCCGCCTCCTGGCTGGCCGGCGCGCCGCGGTCGGCCTGCAGGGTGACGGCGCCGGAGAAGCTGGCGGTGCCGCCGGAGCCCAGCCAGGCGGCGCGCTGGGCCGCGTCCAGCCGCAGCTCCAGGGCGGTCGTGGCGAGCGTCGCGGCCTGGCCGCTGCGGGCCCGCGGCAGGCTGCGATCGACGACGGCCAGGTCGACCGGGTCGGCCAGCGACCCGGCCGACGGACCGCCGACCACGTCGCCGGCGAAGTTCGGGACGCGGACCGTGCCGCCGACCGCCTGCGGCGTGCGGTCGGTGTGCGCCGCGCCCTCCTGCAGCTGGTCGCCGACGGTGCAGTCCAGGAACAGCCGGGTGACGTTGGGGCCGCTGCCGATCGAGGTCTCGGTGAACAGCGAGCCGTTGACGTCGATCAGCGCGCCGTCGCGGCCGGCCGGGATCTTGCCCATCCGGGTGCCGATCGCCTGGCGGACGTCGACCGGACCGCCGGTCGCGGTCCAGGTCGGGACGGCGACCGTGGCCGGATCGATCGGGAAGGTCGAGGAGACCTCGTCGACCACGCCCCCCGGCCCGACGACGATCGTGCTGCGCGCGACCGTGCTGAACGGCGCCGGGGCCTGGATGCCCTGCTGGGTGTTGGTCGCCTCGAAGGCGATCCAGCCGGAGATCGGGGTCTCGCCCTCGCCGGCCGGCAGGAACTCGGAGTCGAAGCCGAAGGTCAGCATCCACGGCGGCAGCTCGGCGGTGAAGGTGACCGCGCGCAGCTGGATCACGTCGCCGGGCGCGGCGGCGCCGCCGGGCGCGATCGGCTGCGCGGTCGTCAGGTTGTACAGCTCGCCGGTCAGCTCGACCGGGAGCCGGCGCCAGTACTGGTCGAAGCTGTACTGGCAGATCTCGCTCTCCTCGACCGTCACGGGTGCGGCGACCGCCGGCGACGGGGGCGCGCCGACCAGCAGCGTGCCGGCGGCGGCGAGCGGCAGCGCGACGGCGAGCGTCAGGCGGCGGAGGGACGGAGTCGGCGTGCAGTGCGTCATGGGCGGGGAGGCGTTCGGGAAGCGGGAGAAACTACGCCGGACCGCCCGCGGGGCAGCGGGCGGTCCGGGTCCTGCCGGCGGGGTGGGACGTCGGCCGACGTCCCACCCCGCCGGTCCTAGCGCTTGAGCGTCAGGGTCTTGGTGACGGCCTTGGCGTTGCCGTTGGTCGACGCGACGGTGACCTTCACGCGCACGCTCTTCCGGGCCTTCAGCAGCCGCTTGCCGTCGGCGGTCAGCGACAGGCTGACCGTGCGCGAGGCGCCCGGCGCGATCGCGTACGGGCCGGTCTGCTTGACGACGGTGACGGTCTTGGCCTTGCCGTTCTTCGTCAGCTTGACCTTGCTCGCGGTCTTGATCGTCAGCTTGGCGCCGGCCTCGAGCCCGTTCGGGTTCGACAGCTTGAAGGCGATCTTGTTGCTCTTCGCCTGCAGCGCGCCGGAGCCCAGGCTCAGTGCCTTGCCGCTCGCGGGGGTCGGGGTCGGCGTGGGCGTCGGGGTCGGCGTGGGCGTCGGCGTCGGCGTCGGCGCGGGCCCGTCGACGGGCGGCGTGACGACCGCCAGCGGCGCCACGGCGATCGGGGCCTGCGGCAGCATCGCGAACGCGAACCGTCCGCGCGAGCCGACCGCGGGCACCCAGGCGCCGGCGCCGTTCTTGTAGAAGCCGGGGTTCTCGGGCGAGCCAACGGTCAGGTCGGGGTTCTCCGCCGTGTTGTCCGACGCGACGTTGCCGAAGAACGACGCGGCGGTGTTCGGGTTGGCCAGGATCGTCGCGTCGGCGACGCTGATCGCGCCCGGGATGCAGTCGGTCGACGGACCGTAGGACTCGGTCTCGAAGCGTCCCCAGACGGGCCCGTACGGCTTGATCACCAGCGGGCGGTTGTAGCCCGGGCGGTCGTAGCCGGTCGAACGTGCGACGACGCCGCTCGCCTGCCCCGGCTGGGCCAGGCGGACCTCGACGGGGCCCGCCCCGGTCGGCGTCCAGCGGATCGTCGGGATGTTGAACTTGACCGTCGGGATCGTGACGACGTGGCCGCCGTCGGTGAAGCCGAACGGATCGTTGATCGAGCCCGGCGTCGGATCCTCGACGTTGACGATCCAGCTGCCCTCGGTCTGAACGGTCTGCACGCCCTCGACGGTGTTGGTCGCCTCGAGCGTGAGCGCGGCCGAGGCCGCGAAGCGGTTGTCCCCGGTGTGGGTGATGTACTTGTGCCCGACCGAGGCGGCGCCGTTGACGAACGGCCGGCCGGCCACGTCGCGCGGGATCTGGTTGCCGCTGCGCAGGTCGACGTAGTAGGTGCGGGTCACCATGCCGGAGGCGTTGGGCGTGCCGTCCGTGTACCACGTGTTGAGGACCGGCCCGGCGACCGGGTCGACGTTGTTGACCGAGAAGCCCCACCAGCGCTCGCCCGCGACCGGCTTGGACAGCGTGATGTCGGCCGGGCTCCCGCCGAACGCGTAGGTCTGCGTCGCCGGGCCGGAGACGGTGACGGCCGCCGGGACGGTGCGCAGCGTCAGGCTGCGGTTCGTCGTGTCCGACGCACCGAGCGGCACGCTGCCCGAGTAGGTCGTCGTCAGCGTCGACGTCCGCGTGTAGAGCGCCTCGGCGACCCGCGGGTCCGTGAGGTCGAAGGTGACGAGCAGGTCGTCGAGCTTGAGGACCTTGCCCGGCGTGGCGACGAGCTCGTCGTCGCTGGTCCGCAGGACCTGCACGTCCATCGAGTCGAGGATCGTGTTCGGGGCCGGCGGATCGTCGGGGTACGTGTTGTTCGTGTAGTTGGCGAACGGGCTGAGGCAGCTCCAGCCGGTCGCGTACTCGGTCGCCTGCGCCGGGGCGGCTGCGGCGGAGATGCCGATCGCGACGATCGCGGCCGACGCGGCCAGCGCGCCGGCGGCGCGCCCGGCGCGAGATGGGACGTTGCTCACTCTGAGACTCCTACGGGGATCTTCCGAAAGGACCGCGACGCGACCGACCACTCGGGCGCGCACAGTTAGGTGATCCTTCTAAGGGATACCTATGGCGGGCACCCTAACTCGTTAAAGCTCCGGATGCACGCCCGCCGGGTCGAACCCGGGCCGCAATTCCCGCCAAGCTGACGGCACCGCGACCAGCGAGCGTTGACACGCCATCTCGAAGATCGTTAGGGTTCCCGTCTTAGGGGCCCCATATGGGGCCTTCGTCGTACTCGGTCGGACGCCCGCCGGGGCAGCAACGCCCCGCCACGTGCGCGCGACCGAGTCAGCAGCAGAACCACCGATCCGGAGCACCCAGTGCACGACTCCCCGAAGCGGACGACCGTCCGCCGCCGCACCACCACCGGCCTGATCGCCACCAGCGCGATCGCCTTCGTCGGACTGTCCGTCGCCGTACCGGCCGCCAGCGCCGCCCCAACCGAGGGGTGGCAGTGCATCAGCCCGATGCAGCGGTACATCAACCCCGCATCGGCGGATCGACCGAACGTCGACCTGCTCAACAAGAACGAGGTCAAGCTCGGAATCACCTACGGCGGCGGCGAGCTGCAGGTGCAGCGCGGCAAGAAGCTGACGCTCGCCGGCGCCCAGCTGCACGCCCAGCTGCCCGGTGGCGACTTCGCCAAGGGCCTCTGGACCCGCAGCTTCGACGCGCCCGCCAACCCCGGCGACCCGTACAAGCTCGGCCACCACCTGCTCGGCCACGATCGCAACAACCAGTTCCCGATCCACGGCGCCGTCGCGATCGAGGCGACGAACACCGTCGAGGGCACCCAGCGGGTCGCGGTCCAGGGCATCTGGACCGTCAACGTCAACGATCCGTCGTTCGTCTCGACCGGCCCCAAGGGCGGCACCTCGCAGGACCCGAGCGCCGCCACCGTGACGATCGATCCGACCACCCTCGAGATCCCGGCGACCAGCTGGACGCCGACCGGCAACGGCCCGGTCGAGTTCCGCGTCGCGTCGCACGGCAACATCGGCGACCGGGTGACGATCTTCGGCCGCGGCTACCCGGGGCGCGCCGACCACAACATCGGCATCAACGTCCGTCCCTACGGCAGCGTCTTCCTGCGCCCGGAGACCGACGCCTACGGCCTGACCGCCGACTGCGTCTTCGGTGACATCGCGGTGACCAACGACGCGATCCCCTACTCGCGCCTGTTCGGCGACGTGCTGCCCGGCGTCCACCAGAACGGCCTGCCGGCCGGCACCCCGACCAACGACGGCAGCGACCTCGGCGTCGGCGAGCTGCGCAACCCGGGCTGGGTCCACGACCGCAACATGGCCGACTACCGCCCGGCGTACGGGTCGCGCGGCCGCTACACGATCGCCACCGCCGGTCGCACCCCGTTCGCGACCGCCGCGCTCGTGACCGGCGCGGCGCCGGCGGAGCAGACCCCCGTCAGCGTCAGCTCGGCCAGCCTCAAGCGGTCGAAGCACGGCACCCTGTCGCTGCGGCTCGCCAACGGCGGCACGGCCAAGGACGTCGGCGCGATCAGCATCCGGACGACCTCGGAGGTCACCGTCGGCGGCAAGAAGGCCCGCTACGCCGTGATCCGCTCGGCCGACTACCGGATCGACGCCGGCAAGGCGCGGACCTTCACGCTGCCGGTGACCAGCCGCCTGCTGTCCGCGCTGCGCAACCGCCAGAGCGTCAACGTCACGGTCACCGTGAAGTCCGACGACGCCAAGACCGCGACCACCAAGTCGCTGCGGCTGACCCGCTAGGAGGGCGATCGCATCCCCACCCCCCGCATCTCCCGACGGACGGTCGCCGGCCTGGCGACCGCCGTCGGGGCGGCGGTCCTGCTCACCGGCCCGGCGAGCGCCGCCGCAGCCGAGACCGCCACCCTCAACGTCTGCGAGTACTCGATCGACGGCGCCTGGCGCGACACGCCGATCCTCTTCGAGCCGACCACGGCGTCGGGTACCGCCAGCGGCGACCTGGTCACCCTGCCCGGAGGCCGCTTCCAGGCCGTGCTCCCGTCCTGGTTCGTCGGCGGTGCCGTCAACGAGGGCTTCCTGCCCGCCGGCGTCCACGTCTTCCCGGTCACCGCCTGGATCGCACTCGAGGCGACGAACGCCGTCGCCGCCGGCGATCCGACTACCAACGTCCAGTGGACGAAGGTCGACGGCCTGAGCGTCACCCTCGACACCGCGCTGCCGACGTCCGCCGTCTCGATCGACGACGTGATCGTCGGCGCGACCCAGTGGCGGTCCACCGGTGGCGACACCGTCAGCCTGCGCCAGGCCGGCGGTGGCGCCCTGCCGCCGCTGCCGGTGGGCCGCGACGACGCGGTCCGCAAGGTCAACGGCAGCATCGTCGTCCGTGTCGACATGGCCTCGATCGGCGCCGGTGCGTTCGTGCTCGACTGCCGTCCCGGGAACATCCGCGACGGCTCGGGGAGCATGACCTCGGCGACGATCGCCAAGTCGGCGGCGACCGCCTCCGCCGACCAGTTCGCCGCGGGCTACGTCGGCGTCGTCGGCGGCAGTCCGTTCGCCGGCGGCGGCGCAGCCGCCGAGGTCGACGCGGAGATCGTCCACGTGCCGCACGATCCGGGCGGGTACGTCGGCGGCACCGGTGGTCCCGCCTCGGCCGCCGGCTGGCGCACCGAGTTCGGCGTCTACAACGGCGGCATCCTGCCACTGCCGCCGGACTCCGGTGCGGCGCTGCAGTTCTCGCCCGTGGCCGCGACGGCGCGCAACGAGCTGCGGGTGGCGTTGAGCCCGGCGCAGCGGACGGCCTGGCTGGGCCCGCTCAGCGGACCGCTGACGGTCGGCGGTCAGGTCCAGCTCGCGGCGACCGGCCTGACGCCGGCCGCCCGGTCGGTATCGCTGCCGACGGTCACCTGGAACGGCTCCGACCCGCTGCCGGCCCTCGCGGTGCCGACGGACGGCTGGACCGCGTCCGCCGAGGACCGCACCCGCGAGCTGCGGCCGGGGGTGTTGCCCGGGGGCCAGGCCACGGTTCGGCTGACGGCCACCGACGGCACCGTCACCCGGACGCTGGAGCTGGTGCGCGGTCGTCACGACGGCAGCCAGGTCGTCGCGCCGGCCGGCACCCCGCCGTTCCTGAGCGTGCCGCCGCCGAAGGCCTACGAGCCCTACGTCCCGCCCCCGGCCCCGCCCGGCGGGACGCAGCCGCCGCCGCTCCCGGAGAATCCGGGCTTCCGTCCGCCGCCGACGCCGCGTCCCCAGACGGAGACGCCCAAGAAGACGACGACGGTGCGGGTCCTGACGTCCCGCGTGCGGGCCCAGAAGGGCCGGATCGCGGTCCGCGTCCGCAACCTGGACACGAAGGCGACGACGCGAGCGCGGATCGAGGTCCGGACCCGCAGCCGCTACCGGATCGGGAACCGGAAGGCGCGGGTCGTGACCGTCGTGTCGCGCCAGACGATCAGCCTGCGCAAGGGCCAGACCCGGACCTACCGGCTGAAGCTCGGCAAGGACGCCACGAGCCTGCTGCGCAGCCGCTCCTCGGTCTCGACCACGGTCCGCGTGGTCCCGACGAAGAGCACCCAGGCGACGGTCAGCCGGACCCTCACGGTGCGTCGCTAGACCCACCACCCAAGCTGATGCGGATCGTGCCCACCTGACGGGCACGATCCGCATCAGCCCGGTCAGTGTCCTAGCCCCAGGTGCGCTTGGGCCGGTCCGGGCGCAGGAAGGCGACCGCGATCAGCGTGAACAGCAGCGCGAAGCCGATCAGCACCGCGCACGGGATCAGCACGTCGGAGAGCGGGCGGCAGCCCGCGTCGGGACCGCAGAACGGCCCCCCGACGCCGTCCAGGATCACCGCGCGGTAGGCGTCCATCGCCCAGTTGACGGGCGAGATCGGGGCGATCGGCTGGACCCACTCCGGCAGCGAGCGGACCGGGACGAACCCCCCGCCCAGGCCGCCCAGGACCATCGCGCCGAGGTTGGTCACCGCGTTGACCTGCTGCACGGTCTGGAAGACCGCGGTCACCGCCAGCCCGGCCGCCAGCACCACCAGCGTGAAGCACGACGCGATCAGCGCGATCAGCCACCACGACCCGACGTTGTCCAGGTCGAGCAGCAGCACGCCGAAGCCGAACAGCACCACGTGCTGGACGGCCAGCAGCCCCGCGGGCACGACGACCTTGCCCGCCAGCAGGCTCCGCCGGGAGAGCCCGGCGGCACGCAGCCGCGGCCAGGTCGACCAGCCGTGCTCGCGGAAGATCGAGAAGGCCAGGATTCCGGCGCCGAAGAAGGCGAAGACGCAGGCCATCCCCGGCACCGTCTGCGCCGACCCGGTGACGCCCAGGTAGCCCTCGTCGGCGATCGCCAGGTTCATGGCGTTGCTGAGCAGCACCATCAGCACGATCGGCATCGCGACCAGGATCACCGCGGGCACCGGGTCGTGCCGCAGGATCCGCAGCTCGTTGCGGACGATCGCGCGGACGCCGGTCATGCCGCCGCGCCCGAAGCGTCGCTCGCGCTCGGCGGGTGCCTCGACCGCGCTCATGCCGCCTGCTCCGCCGCCGCGACGTCGGCCGCGACCGCCGCGCGACGTCCGGTCAGCGCCAGGTACGCGGACTCCAACGACGGCCGGACGATCTCGACCGCGTCGAGCGCGGGAGCATCGTCGCCGAGCGTGACCAGCAGCTCGCGCAGCCGCGCCCCCGGATCGCCGCCGGCCACCCGCACCAGCGTCCGGCGGGCCGGGTCGTCGGGATCGCCGGCCTCGACCACGGTCATCCCCGCGGCGTCGCGAACCGCGGTCGGCAGCGCGCCGACGACGGTCAGCAGCAGCGCGGTCCGCGCATGCCGAGCGACCAGCCCGGCGACCGTGCCGGCGGCGACGATCCGGCCGGCCTCGAGCAGCGCCACGTCGGCGTCGAGCTGCTCGACCTCCGGCAGGTAGTGGGTCGTGTAGAGCACCGCGGCCCCGGCGTCGGCGACGGTGCGGACGACCCGCAGGATGTCACTGCGGGTCCGAGGATCGGCTCCGGCCGTCGGCTCGTCCATCAGCACCAGCCGCGGGTCGTTGACCAGCGCGCCCGCGGCGTGGACGCGGCGGCGCTGGCCGCCCGACAGCTCGCCGGCCGGACGATCGGCCAGGTCCTCGAGCGCGAACGGCCCCAGCAGCTCGTCGGCCCGCTGGCGCGCACGGCGCGGCCTCAGCCCGTACAGCTCGCCGAGCGCGCGCAGGTTCTGCCGCACGGTCAGCGCCGGGTAGATCCCGATCTCCTGCGGGGCCAGGCCGACCGACGAGCGGACCACCCCGCGCCGGCGGTGGGGGTCGACCCCGATCACGCGGGCCGTTCCGGCGTCGGGCCGCAGCAAGCCCGACGCGACCCCGATCAGCGTGCTCTTGCCGGCGCCGTTCGGGCCCAGGAGCGCCAGCACCTGGCCGGGAGCAACCGTCAGATCGACGCCGTCCAGCGCGGCCGTCGGACGTCCGCGGTAGCGCTTGACCACGCCGTCCAGCGCCAGCACCGGACCGTTGTCGGCCGCCCGTCGGCTTGTGTCGAACGGATCGACAGAACCCGACGAGCGCCCGCCGTTCCCCTCCGCCCGGCGCCCCTCCGTCCCGCCGCTCACCGCGTCACCCGGCGCCGCCGGCTCGACAGCCGCTCGAAGTCCCGCCGCTCGCAGACCATGAACGCGGCCGTCTTGTCGGGCATCGCGATCTCCGCCTCCTTGCGGAACCCCAGGAAGCTCAGCAGCGAGAGGAAGTTCTGGTTGGTCACGTCCGGCTCGCCGACCAGCCGCAGCACGTCCGGTCGCGAGAACAGGAACCGCGCGACCGCCCGGCCGACGGCGACGCTGTAGCGGCCGAGGTGCTCCTCCTCGCCGATCAGCACGTGCGCGCCGAGGTCACCCTCGCGGACCGGGGCGTGGGCGCCGAGCACGTCGCGGTGCGGGTCGTAGACCTCGATGTAGCCGACCGGCACGTCGTCGACGAACCCCAGGTACGGGCTGCGGGCGGGGTCCTGGACCTGGCGCACCAGGTAGTCGCGGATCCAGTCCTGCGGCCACGCCATCGCCCAGAACTCCGCGACGTGCGGCTTGTTCATCCACGCCGTCAGCAGCGGTGTGTCGTGCTCGGGAACGACCGGGCGGGCCCACAGTCGGCGGTCGAGCGCGGGGTCGTGCTCGGCGTAGGCGCTCAGCTCACTCAGCAGCGGCGTGGTGACGGTCGGGTGCTCAGCACTCACGGGGCGACCTCCGGCCCGATGGTGACGGTCGGGTGCTCGGCGCTCATCGCGCGGCCTCCGGGGGAGCGAGCGGGTTGTCGACGAAGCCGAGCGCGGCGGCGATCGGCCGTTCGGCGTCGTCGGCGTAGCCGCGGCCCAGGATCCGCACGCGGTTGAGGCAGAGCTTGACGAAGGCCGGGGCCTCGAAGTCGAACAGGTCGAACCGCGGGCCGAGCTCGTCCTCGAAGCGCTCCTGGTAGGCCGCGACCGCATCGCGCGCCGAAGCCCAGAACGCCTGCTCGCCCAGACCGCAGCGGTCGGCCAGGATCTCCGCGACGTAGCGCAGCACGCAGACCAGCAGGCCGGACTGGATCCACTGGCTGGCGATCGTCGACTCGACCCCGTGGCCGAGCGCCCGGCGGACGTCGTCCGGCATCGTCGTCAGCTCGGGCAGCGGGTCCGCGGTGATGATCGCGTCGTCGGCGACGTCCTTGACGACCAGCCGCGCCGGTACGCCGTCGCGCACGACCAGCAGGCAGTTCTGGGCGTGCGGCGAGAAGGTCGCGCCGAACCGGTAGAGCACGTGCAGCAGCGGCGGCAGCACGACGTCGTGGAACCGGTCGACCCAGGCCCGGACATCCAGGCCGCTGCGGGCGATCAGCCGCTCCGCGTACGACACGCCGGCCGCGTCGACGTGCAGCAGCGCCGCCAGCGTGAACGCCCGCTCCCCCGGCTCCAGCCGCGGCGCCAGCGGGTCGCGCCAGAGCGCCCCGAGCATCTCCGTGTGCTGGTACGGCACCCCGTCGATCCGGGCGAACGAGCGGTGCTCGACGGAGATCGCGGCGACCTCGCGCAGCAGCACCAGGCCGCGCTCCCGCAGGAACGGATCGCCGTCGATCATCCCGGCGAACCACGCCGACAGCGCGGGGGCGGCGAGCGTCGCCGCGCGCGGGAGCCCGCGGTGGACCGACGTGTTGAGGATCGACAGCGGCAGCTTGATCGCGCGGCGCGTCGGATCGGCGGCGTCGGTCAGCGTGCGGATCGAGATCTGCGGCCGGTAGCGGCGGTCGAGCGGCCCGAGCACCGCCAGCTCGCGGCGGGCGAGGTCGCCGGCGTGCAGGGCGAGGATCCGCTGGTCGAGCTGCCACGGGTGGACCGGCAGGAACCAGGCCGCGTCGGGGTCCAGCCCCGCCGTGCGGGCGCGCTCGCGCAGCTCGTCGGCGCCGCCCTCGCCGACCTGCTCGACGAGCACCCGGTCCAGGTCGAGCCCGTCGATCGTGGCGGCGTCGGCCCGCTCGCGGCGGACGGCCAGCCACGGGATCTCGACCGTCGGCTGGGCCTCCGGGGCGTAGCGCAGCAGGTCGGACGCGCCGAAGCCCATCCGGCCCTTGTTGGCGACGATCCACGGGTGGCCCCGCATCTCGCCCTCGAGCTCGTCGGGGTCAAGGCCGACCAGCTCGTCCGCCGGGCGCCCGGTGGCCAGGCCGTAGGCGTCGGCGAGCACCGTGTTGGAGAGCTCCTGGACCAGGCCCGCGGTCGTCTCCGGGCTCGCGCCGATCGTCGAGGCGCCGAGGGCGACGACCTCGGCCGCGTCGATCTCGTCGACCGCGCGGCCCTCGAGCGTCCAGCGCAGCGACGCCGGATCGACCCGCCACACGCCGAGCGAGCGACGCACCGCCCGGTACTCGACGCTCAGCGCCTCGCCGAGCACGGCGCGGAAGGCCCGCGACGTGCCGATCGGCGGGTCGTCGTCGGCCGCCGCGGCCAGCTCCGAGCCCGCGGCCTTGGCCTCGGAGTCTTCGGGCGTCGGTGCCGCAGGGGGACCGCCCGCCGGTCCGCTGCCGTTCGTTCCCCCACCCTCACCGACCGGCACGCCGACGATCACGTCCTCGTAGGCCAGCTCGGTCAGCAGCTTGGCCAGCAGCTCGCGGTTGGCCCGCGACCAGCGCTCCGGGGTCAGCGCCGCCAGCAGCGGCTGCAGCCCGCTCACGCGTCCGCTCCGTCGCGGTCCGCCGGCCGGTCGCCGTCCGCGGTCGCGCGCTCGCGCAGGTCGGCCAGTCCGAACCGCTGGAAGACCGTGCGCTCGGGCACCGCGTAGACCGCGCGGCCGGCGATCCGGTTGACGATCACCGCGTTGCGGTAGGCGGCCAGGCCCAGGTCCGGGGTGCCGACGCCGTGGCTGTGCAGCTCTGCGTTCTGGACGGTCAGCGTCGTCGGCGCGCCGTCCGGTCCGCGCAGTCGGTAGTCGCGCGTCACGTCGGGCCGGCCGGCGGCGTCGGTGGCGATCAGCGCGGGATCGAGCGGCAGCGCCGGTGCCGCGTAGCCGGTGGCCAGCACCAGCGCGCCGGTCCGCAGCTCCGCGGTCGCGGGCTCGTCGCGGTGGGCCAGCGTCAGCCGCCAGCCGTCGACGTCGCGATCGACCGCCCGCAGCTCGGTGCGAGCGCGGTACGCCAGGTCGGGATCGCGGCCGCCGGCGGCCGAGCGCCGGTACAGCGCGTCGTAGATCGCCCCCGCGGTGTCGGTCGAGATTCCCTTGTAGAGCAGGTCCTGCTGCGCCCGCAGGGCGTCGCGGCGGGCCGGGTCGAGCGCGTGGAAGTGGTCGACGTACTCCGGCGTGAAGTGCTCCAGCCCGAGCTTGCCGTACTCCATCGAGAGGAACCCCAGCCCGCGGCTGATCCAGTCGATCCGCTGGTCGGGGCGGCCGTGCTGCAGCAGGTCGAGGATCACCTCCGCCGCGCTCTGGCCGCCGCCGACGACGGTCACCGCCGGCCGGCCGAGCAGCCGCTCGCGGTGGGTGGCGTAGGCCGCCGAGTGCAACAGCGTGCCGTCGTCCGACGCCACGCCCGCGGGGACGACGTGGGGGCCGGCGCAGGCGGGCAGCGTCGGGGTCGTGCCGATCCCGAGCACCACGTGGCGGGCACGCAGCGTCTCGGTCGCCCCGTCGGCGGTCGTCGCCTCGACGGTCCAGCCGCCGGCGGGGTGTGGCCGCACGTCCTGCACCCGCCGCCCGAACCGGCAGCTCGCGAGCCGTCCGGCGACCCAGGCCCCGTAGTGCTCGAACTCGCGGCGCAGGATCTGGAGCCGCTCGTGGAAGTAGAAGCGGTAGAGGCGACCGTGCTCGTGCAGGTAGTTGAGGAACGAGTGGCGGCTGGTCGGGTCGGCCAGGGTCACCAGGTCGGCCAGGAACGGCACCTGGATCTCCGCCTCGTCGAGCAGCAGCCCCGGGTGCCAGTCGAACCCGGCCCGCTGGTCGAGGAACGCCGCGTCGACCCCGTCGACCCCGTCGAGCAGGGCGGCCAGGCCCAGGTTGAACGGCCCCAGCCCGACGCCGACGACGTCGAGGATCCGCGGCTCACCGGTCATCCGCCCGCTCCCGCGATCGCGTCCCAGCGGCAGCCGCGGCGGACCGCGGCGGCCGTCTCGCCGGGCCACCGCGCGGCGACGGTCGCCGCATCCCAGGCCAGCAGCGCGGCGGTCTTCGCGCCGAACGGGAACTCGTCGAGCTGGACCGCGCCGAGCGCCGCGCAGAACCCGCGCATCCGGGCGTTGCGGACGTTCGGCTCGCAGACCGCCCGGTCGGCCTGCGGCTCGGCCAGCAGCCCGGTCAGCAACGCCACCGCCATCCGCCGCGTCGCGGGCGTGCCGAGCCGCTCGGGCGGGCCGATCAGCAGGTGGAAGCCGCGGTCGCCCGGGCGCGCGTCGTAGCAGCCGGCCAGCGGATCGCCGCTGACGACGTAGGTCTCGGCGTAGCCGAACGGCCCGTCGTCGTCGCCGACGACCCAGCCGCGCTGGTGGTCCATCGCGCGCACCTCCGCGAGGTAGCCGGCGGTCCCGTCGGGGCTGGGGTCGACGCCCCACCACGGGCGCACGTGGTCGGCCGTCAGCCAGCCGTGCAGCAGGTCGCGGTGGACGTCGTCGTCAAGCGGGTCGAACCGCAGCGGCGCGACGGTCGGCTCGCGCGCGCTCACGCGGCGCCCGCCCCGTCGCGCAGCGGGTTGGGGATCGTGCCGTAGACCGACTGCTCGGCGATGTCGCCGACCAGCTCGTCGAGATCATCGATCCGCGTGCGCAGGTTGCCCTTGCACGGCCACCGCTCGTCGTCCAGCAGCCGGTCGAGCAGGGTCGCCGGGTAGCGGCCGCCGCGCTCGCGCTCGCGCTCGATCAGCGCCCGCAGGTCGGCCAGCAGCGTCCGCTCGTCGACCAGCCCGGCCATCCCCAGCGCGCCGATCACGCCGAGCGCGTTGTTGACGAACGGGTAGTAGACGAGCCGCTGGTCGGCCAGCGCCTCGGGGAAGATCGACTCGGTCGCCTCGCCCAGGCCGGGCACGATCCGCGTCAGGTCGGCGTGCGCGGCCTCGCGGTGGAAGTACCCCTGGCTGTCGCGGTGGACGGCGCGGACCGGCCAGCCGTCCGCCAGCTCGAGCACCACGTTCTGGGCGTGCGGCTCGAAGGTCAGGCCGACGTCCAGGTAGATCCGCAGGACCGACGCGTGCAGCGCCTCGGCGTAGGCGGCGAACCAGCGTCGAGCGACGGTCGCGGGGTCCTCGCCGGTCGACGCGGCCCGCCGATCGACGATCCGCGCCAGCCGGCTGCGGCCGTCGTAGGGGTGCTCCTGGCAGAGCGCCGTGACCGCCGACGCGTCGCGCCCGGCGGCCGTCGTCCAGCGGTTCTCGCGCAGCAGCACCGACAGCCCGTCGATCAGCCGGCCGTTGTGGCGGACCGCCAGGTAGGCCGGGTCGTGGACGACCCGCCAGCGCGGCGCGACCTCCGCCATCCGCGCACCGACCGCAGTCCGGGCCAGCCGCGCGGCCTCGACCGCCCGGTCGAGCTCGCGCGGCAGCGTCACCCGCATCGAGTTGGTGACCTTCAGGTGCAGCGAGAACTTCAGCTGCCACGGGAGGTCGGGGTGCGCGACGGTGCGAACCGACGTCGTCGCGCGGAGCTCCGGGCCGTGCGCACCCAGGTCGCGGATCGCGCCGGAGCGCAGCAGCCCGGCGACGTCGTCGCGGCCGCGCAGCCGGTCGAGCTCCCACGGGTGGACCGGCAGCAGCACGCGGTCGCCGTGCTCGGCCCGCAGCGCGGCACGAACGTCGTCCGGCAGCAGGTCCGCGGCGACGTCCTCGGCGTCGCGCTCGCCGGTGCCGTCGGCGGACGGGACCGCGCTGTCGGCCTGGAGCAGCTCGGGCTCGACGGCCAGCCAGCCGAGGGCGAAGCCGCCGTCCGTCTCCGGGGCGTAGCGACGTCGCTCGTCGGGCCGCATCTCGCCGCGGCTCTTCGGCGTCGGATGGAACGGGTGGCCGAGCGTCAGCAGCCGCTCGCTGGTCAGGAAGTCCTGCGGCCCGCCGGTGTAGGGCGCGCGCAGGGCGTCCCCGCCGTCGGTCAGGAACTCGCTGGTCGCCTCGACGCTCTGGGCGATCCGCTCCTGCAGCGCCAGCCGCGCGGCGGTGGTCGCGCGGACGTCGGAGAGCGCGTCGACGATCAGGCTCGCGGCGAGCGCCAGGTCGACCGCCCGCTCCCCGTCGCCGATCGCCAGCCGGGGCGGCAGGCGGTAGCGGTGCCGACCCGACGGCGAGCGGTAGGCGACGGCCACCCGCAGCGTCGCGGCCCCGTCGAGCACCGGCAGGCTCGCCCGCCACGCGTCACCGTCCGGCGCCCAGTCGACCACGTCGGCCTCGCGCAGCGCGCAGTTCAGCAGCGCCGTCAGGTGAAACGCCGCGGCCGCGGCGGCGGGGGTGGTGACCGGCGGTGCCGGGGCGGATTCGGGAAGGGCGTGCGACATCGGGAAGCGGCCGCGCCGACCACCCGCCTCCTACGAGTTCGGGTGACCGAACAGGAGCGCCGCATCGCGCTCGGGCCGGTGTTAGGGTTGCATAAATCTCAGGCGCCCGCCGCCCGGATGGCCCGCCCGCGGACCGCTCCGGGGACACCGCCTGCTCGTCCTCCTCCCCGCTCCGAGATGCCCATGACCGCCCGCTCCCGCCGCCTCGTCCCCGCGCTCTCCGGCGTGCTCGCCACCGTCGCGGCGGCCGCCGCGCTCGCCACCCCGTCGACGGCCGCCGAGGCGGTCTCCCCGAACGCCTGCAAGTACCTGATCGACGGCTACTGGCGCAGCCTGGACGTGCGGATGGCCGGCGCAGCCAACCCGGTCTACGTGCCGCCGGGCGCCGGCTTCCGGCTGCAGGGCACGGCCGTCGCCGCCGCCTTCCCCGACTGGATCGCCGAGTACGGCTACAACCTGGGCCTGCTCAACGCCGGGGTCAACCGCGTGCCGGCCGAGGTCTGGATCGCGGTCGCCGGTCGTGGCTCGGCCCAGGGCGTGCAGGTGCTGCGGGCGGCGGTGACCGCGGAGACGACGGTCACCGCCCGCGAGGGACAGCAGTTCGGCGGGGCGACCCCGCTGGCGGTCACCGTTCCGCTGCCGGACAGCACGTGGACCGCCCCGACCGCGGAGGACGGCCGGGTGACCTTCGAGCAGGCGCCCGCGGGCACGCTGCCGCAGATCCCGGGCCGCAACGGCGGCGCGGCGTACCAGCCGACCGGCAGCATCTTCATCCGCGCGGCGCTCTCCAACAGCACCGTCTTCGACATGGACTGCCAGCCGGGGCGCGGCGCGACCGACGGCAACAGCTTCACGACCACCGTCGCCCCGCCGTTCGAGCTGGCCTACGTCGACCCGAACGCCGTGGCGACCGGGATCGAGGCCCCGGCCGTCGCGTCGCCGCCGACGACGCCGACCGCCAAGACGCTCAAGCCCAACCGCACCCGCCGCTCGGTGGCCGTCAAGCTGCGCAACCGCGGCCTGATCGCCGCCGACGGCCAGGTCCGGATCACGACCGCCGGCAAGGAGCGCACCAGCAAGGGCGGCAAGGCCCGCCGCCTGACGCTGAGCGCCTGGCGGACCTACCGGGTCGCCGCCGGCAAGACCGGAACGGTCCGGATCACGCTGACCGGCAACGCCCGCAAGCTGCTGCAACTGAAGCGGTCGGTCAAGGTCGAGCTGTCCGTCCGCGCCGCCACCGGCCGCAAGAGCTCCGCCGGCCGCGCGCTCTACGGCAAGGCCACGACGACGACCGTCACGCTCAAGCGGTAACGACCGGGCGCCCTACGTCACCCGCTTCCCACGGTGGCGTGATTGCTTGTACTCCTCCACTTTCTCTCGACTCGAGTGGTATTCGTTTTTGATCTTGATGCTCTCGAGGCGGCCGCGGGCCGCGGCGCTGCGGAGCGCACTATGGGACACCTCTTCATCTGCTAGCGCCGCGATCGGTACATAGCGCGCCGGGCCCGCGATTGCGGGCAGGACGATCTCGTATGCGCAGTTGCAGACGGCTCGCGCGATCAGCTCCCCCAAGCGGCCGGGATCGCCTTTGTCAGCGGCACCCAAGCCCTTAAGGTAGTCGCTGCGCGAGCGCTTATAGATCACGGCTGGGGGTGCGCCGTTCCGGACCAACAGCAGATTGAGCAAGAGTCGACCGACCCGCCCATTTCCGTCTCTGAACGGGTGAATTCGCTCGAAGTGGGCATGCCGAGCAGCAAGCCATTCGGGCAGCGGCTGCCCATCGAGCGGCCCCGCGTTGACCCCTTCAACCCACGTGCTGATCTGAGCGTGCACCTCGGTCGCCGACGGCGGGACAAGTCCGTTCCGAAGCTGTTGCAGCTCGCTCGTACGAAACGAGCCAGCAT
Organism: uncultured Patulibacter sp.; assembly: GCA_964519185.1. Classification (GTDB taxonomy): domain Bacteria; phylum Actinomycetota; class Thermoleophilia; order Solirubrobacterales; family Solirubrobacteraceae; genus Patulibacter. The sequence goes on along the minus strand of CAZFIQ010000006.1, from coordinate 11,052 downwards.
GCTCGTCAGCTCTCATCGGATCTGGAGGCGCGACGTCCCAGGCTGACCCCACGCAGATCTTGTGGATCTCTCGAATCTCACGCAGCGTCAGAGGTGCTCTGGCGCTCTCAATGAAGTGCTGGCGGATCGCCTGGCTGTAGACCCAGTGAGCCGCCTTACCGTAGCCCTCGACTTCGAGATACTCGCGCAGTTCTTTATTGCCGACGGCGCGCCCCTCTTCGAGCAACGTTGCCACTTGCCGCAGCGCCAGGGTATTTCCTTCGATCGCCGTCGAGTGGTGTGTTTCCCGGTGCCAGATGTCCTTCCAGATACTCTCGGCCTCCCAAGGCAGGGGGAGACCGCCGACGAGCGTTAGTGCTTCTAGAGACGAGTCGAACCGCTCGTAGACTTCCTGACGCGTAGGTCGCCCGCGAGCCATAGTTTGGTGAGTCTAGCGGTCAGTCAATTGCTCGAGGTCCCGTACGCGCGAACTCTTGTTCGATCCCACGTCGCCGTGGTCGCTCTGTAGCGGCCCCTACACTCCCGCCACCAACCCGACCAGCGCCCGCACGTCGGCCGGCGTGGCCGCGGGGTTGAGCAGGGTCAGCTTGAGCCAGCGGCGGCCGGGGCCGGCGCCGGGCAGCTCGGTCCGGCCAACGACGGCGCGTCCCGTGCGCAGCAGCGCCCGGCGGATCTCGGCGCAGCGCTCGTCGCGCTCCCCCGGGTCCGCGATCGCCGGCCGCAGCAGCACGGTCGTCAGCGTCGGACGCGAGTGCAGTTCAAGCTCCGGCGCCGCGGCGACCGCGTCCGCGGCGTCGTGGGCCAGCGCGTGGCAGCGGTCGACCAGGTCGCCGAGCCCGCGACGGCCGAGCGCGCGCATCGTCACCAGCAGCTTGAACGCATCCGGCCGGCGGGTGGTCCGCAGCGAGCGGCCGAGCCGGTCCTCGTAGCCGGCGACGTCGTCGTCGACCGCGTTGAGGTACGCGACCTGCAGGTCGAGCGGCCGCATCCGGCGCCGCTCGCGCAGCAGCAGCGCCCCCGCCGCGACCGGCTGCCAGCCGAGCTTGTGGAAGTCGAGCGCCACGCTGTCCGCCCGCTCGACGCCGTCGAGCAGCGAGCGCAGCGCGTCGGACAGCAGCGCCCCGCCGCCGTACGCCGCGTCGACGTGCAGCCACGCTCCGTGGCGTTCCGCGATCGCGGCGACC
>CAZFIQ010000006.1:8729-9858 GCA_964519185.1 uncultured Patulibacter sp. | reverse complement strand
CGGCACGACGGACCTGGGGGCGATCGACCCGCTGCCGGCGGTCGCCGCGATCGCCCCCAGGTCCGTCGTGCCGGCGGTCGCCACCACGACCCAGGCCGCGTCGGGCTGACCGGCGATCGCCGGTCCGAGCGCGTCCACGCGCATCCGCCCGTCGTCGCCGGTCGCCACGACGTTCACGGCCGGTGCCCCCAGCCCCAGCGTCTGGGCCGCTCGCAGCGTCGAGAAGTGCGCGTGGTCGGAGCAGGCGATCCGCACCGGCCGCTCGCCCGCCGCGTCGCGCGCCAGCAGCAGCGCGGTCAGCGTCGACGCGGTCGCGCCGGTGGTCATCGCGCCGCCGGCCGTCGCCGGGTCGTAGCCGACCAGCGTCGCCAGGGTCGCGATCACCTCGTCCTCGACCGCGGCCGACGACGGCCCCTGGTCCCACGAGTCGAGCGACGGGTTGAGCGCGCTGACCGCCGCGTCCGCCGCGACCGCGACCGCGAGCGGCGGGCAGTGCAGGTGGGCGGCGCAGAGCGGATCGGCCGGATCGGCGTGGCCCGCCGCGAGCAGCGGCACCAGCTCGCCGAGCGCACGCGCCGCCCCGACCCCGGTCGCCGGCAGCGCCCGTCCCGTCTCCGCGTCGGCCGGATCGAGCGGGTCGCCGACCGGGGTCGCGAGCAACGCCGCGAGCTCGGCCCGGGCCTGCCCGGGGTCGCCGGCCGGGACCGGCCCGCCGCGCCGCCGACGACCGGCGGCGAGCGCATCGACGGTCACGTTGAGCAAGCCGCGGAGTACCTCGTCCTCGACCGCCAGGCGGTCCGATCCGGGCGGCCGCGACGGCCCGCGGGTCATGCGCGACCCGGATGCGCGCCCGCGGCCGTTGCCGCGTCCAGCGCGTCGGTCAGCGCCGCCACCACGCGCTCGGCCTGGTCGTCGCCCAGCGTCAGCGGCGGCATCAGCCGCAGCACCGCGTCGTGTCGTCCGCCGAGCTCGATGATCACCCCCCGATCCAAGCATGCGCGCCGGACCGCACGGGCCAGCTGCGGGGCCGGCGGGCGGGCGCCGAGCGCGTCGGCGTCGGCGTCGGGATCGACCAGCTCGACGCCGAGCATCAGCCCCCGGCCGCGGACCTCGCAGCTGGCCCGTGCGG
>CAZFIQ010000006.1:0-8719 GCA_964519185.1 uncultured Patulibacter sp. | reverse complement strand
TCCCGATCGCCGATCGCCGCCCGCAGCGCGTCGCGCAGGCGGTCGCCGAGGGTCGCCGCGCGGGCGGCCAGGCCGTCGCGGGCGACGATCTCCAGGGTCGTCGCGCCCGCGACCATCGCCAGCGCGTTGCCGCGGAAGGTCCCGGTGTGCGCGCCCGGGGCCCAGCCGTCGTGCTCGCCGCGGTAGGCGACGACCGCCAGCGGCAGTCCGCCGCCGATCGCCTTGCTCATCACGATCGCGTCGGGCACGATCCCGCTGGCTGCGTGGGCCCACGTCGTGCCGGTCCGGCCGACGCCGGTCTGGACCTCGTCGACGACCATCAGGATGCCGCGCTCGGCGGTGATCCGGCGGACCTCGCGCAGCCACGCGTCGGGCGCGGGGATCACGCCACCCTCGCCCTGGACCGCCTCCACGATCAGCAGCGCGGGCGGCACCACGCCGCCCTTGGGGTCGTCGAGCAGCTGCTCCAGGTAGCGCGCCGAGACCGCCGCGCCCGCGTCGCCGAGGCCGAACGGGCAGCGGTAGGCGTAGGGGTAGGGCAGCCGCGTGACGTCGGCGGCGATCCCGCTGACTGCGGCCTTCGCCGCCACCCCGCCGCTGGCGGCCAGGGCCCCGAGCGTCATCCCGTGGTAGCCGCCGGTGAAGGCCAGGATTCCCTGACGACCGGTGACCGTCTGCGCCAGCTTGATCGCCGCCTCGACCGCGTCGGTGCCGGCCGGACCGCAGAAGTGGAGCCGCGGGTCGGTCGCGCGGAAGGCGGCGGGCAGCGACGCCAGCAGGGCGCGGCTGAAGGCGTCCTTCTCCGGCGTCGCCAGATCGAGCGCGTGCAGCATCGCCCCGCTGCCGAGCGTCCGCTGGAGCGCGGCGACGACCTCCGGGTGGTTGTGGCCGAGCGCCAGCGTTCCGGCCCCGGCCAGGCAGTCCAGGTAGGTCCGGCCGTCGGCCGCCTCGACCTCGACCCCGTGCGCGCGAACCGGCACGATGTCCAGCCAGCGGGCGTAGGTCCGCGCCGAAGACTCGTGCTCGGCCTGTCGGGCCAGGATCGCGTCGCGGTCGGGCCCGCCGGCGCCCGCCGACGATCCGCGCGGGGCCGGATCCGGGACCGCCGTCGTGCTCACCAGGCGGGGACGGTGCGTCACCGATCGGGAACGGCGCGCGGAGCGGGAGTGCGGGTGGCTGCGGGACATGACGGGGGCCGGGGTGTCCCCGGATGCTACGCCGTCGGGCCCGCTACGGCCTTCCGGTGTTCGGCTACCCTACCTCGTCGTCGCCGGAGCCGCACCGGCCTGAAGCCCCGCGAAGAACAGCACCAGCATCGAAGCGAAGAGGTCGTCGGGGACTCCGTCGGGGTCGATCAGTCGCTGGATCGCCACGCCGCTCGCCATCGTCGACGTCATCTGGGCGATCTGCGCCGGCGTGTGGGACGACGTCAGGCCGAGCTCCTGCGCCCGCTGCGCGTAGACCGCCGCGACCCGGTCGCGCAGCGGCTGCAGGCGACCGAGCAGCTCGCGCCGGAACTCCTCGTCGCGGCTCGCGTGCCCGACCAGCTCCAGGAAGACGCGACCCCAGGCGGGGTCGCTCGCCATCTGGTCGGCGAACCGCAGGCCCGCGTCGCGGGCCTGGTCGGCGACCTCCTCGTTGGTGGCCACGGCGTCGTCGACGTCCTCGATCGCGGTCGAGAAGTGGCGGTCGAGGATCGCCAGCACCAGCGCGTCCTTGTTGGCGAAGTTGGCGTAGAACGCGCCCTTGGTGAAGCCCGCGTCGCGGGCGATCTCGTCGATCGAGGCCCGGTGCAGGCCGCGCTCGGCGACCGCTCGCGCCCCGGCCACGATCAGCGCGTCGCGGGTCCGTTCCTGCTGCTCCTTGCGCGTCAGCCGGGGCGGGGTCATCCCGCTACGGTAGCCGGCACCTCGGTGGCCTCCGGTACGACCCGGCGGGCGATCACGATCTCGGCCTGGTCGCCGGGCGAGCGGGCGATCGCGCGGCTGCGCATCCGCTCGCCCGGCGCGGTGGTGGTCTGCAGGTCCATCGAGCGGACGATCTCGCCGAGGATGGTCTTCATCTCGAACAGCGCGAAGCTCGCGCCGAGGCAGCGGCGCACGCCGCCGCCGAACGGGATCCAGGTGTAGGTGCCGGGCGTCTGGCCGAGCCAGCGCTCGGGCTTGAAGGCATCGGGATCGGGATAGATCTCGGGCCGGCGGTGCACCAGGTGGATGCACGGCACCACGCGGGCGCCCTTGGGGATCAGGTGGCCGGCGATCTCGACCGGCTCCTGCAGCTCGCGCACGACGATCGAGATCACCGGGCAGAGCCGCAGCGTCTCGCGGCAGACGGCGTCCAGCCAGGCGTCGCTCTCCCCCGCGCGGACCTCGTCCTGCAGGCGCTGCAGCGCGTCGGGGTGGCGGATCAGCCGCTCGAGCGCCCACGACAGCGAGTTCGCCGTCGTCTCGTGGCCGGCGACGAGCAGCGTCATCAGCTCGTCGCGCAGCTCGCGGTCGCTCATCGGGTTGCCGTCCTCGTCGGTCGCCTGCAGCAGCAGCGAGAGGATGTCCCCGCGCTGCTCCAGGTCGGGGGCCGCGCGCCGGCGGGCGATCTCCGGCAGCAGGATGTCGTCGACCGCGGCCAGCCGCCGCCGGACCGGCTTCCAGCGGGAGAACCGCTTCTCGCCCATCAGCGCGACCAGCAGCATCGTGCGCGGGTTGGTCACCTCGCCGAGCAGGACCTCGAGCGCCGCCCGCAGGTCGTTCAGCTTGGCGCCCTCGACCCCGAAGACCGCGCGCATGATGATCTCGAGCGTGATCGCCTGCATGTGCGGCCAGGCCCTCAGCGGCTCGCCGACCGGCCAGGTGGCGATCACGTCGCGCGCGATCTCCCGCATCAGGTCCTCGTAGCCGACCATCCGCTTGCCGTGGAACGGCGGCAGCAGCAGCTTCCGCTGGCGCAGGTGCGGCGCCTCGTCGAGCAGCAGCACCGAGTGCTTGCCCAGCAGCGGCAGCAGGATCGAGTTGCCCTCGCCCGCGTGGAAGATCTTCGGGTCGCCGGTGAAGACCTGCTTGACGTCGGCGGGATCGCTGAGGAAGACCCACCCGCCCTTGCCCCCGGGCAGCTTCAGCGTGAACGAGTCCCCGAACCGTGCCTGGAGCGTGGCCAGGTAGCTCCACGCGAAGCGGTTGAAGCGGATCGAGTGCAGCAGCATCGGCCCGCGCGGGCCGGGAGGAACGGAGAAGCTCGTGCGTTCGGCAGCCATGACGTAATCGATGCTATTCGAATACCTTCCGGTATGTCAAACGTCGTACGCGCGGATCACCAGGCCGACTGCGTGCGATCGGGGCGCTCTCGTGCCCCGGATCGCACGCACCCGTGGCCGCGGCCGCTACTCCCCCACCGCCACCGGCTCTCCCGCCCGCTCCGGGGCCACGGTCCGGAACTCCGTCGGATCGAACCGCGCCACCAGCCGCTCGTACTCGGCCATCCGGTGCGGCCAGTTGCTGACGACGCGCCCCTGCTCGTTGCGGTACCAGCTGGAGCAGGACGTCCAGACCGAGCCCTCGAAGTCACGCTGGATCGCCGCGGTCGACGCGGCCTGGACCTCCGGCCGCACGTCGACCGCCGCTCCGGTCCGCCGCAGGTGCTCGACCGCCTGCCGCAGGTAGCCGACCTGGGCCTCGATCATCACGATGATCGACCCGACGCTGAGGTTGGTGTTCGGCCCGTAGAGCACGAACAGGTTGGGGAACCCGGCGACGGTCATCCCGTGGTGCGCCTCGGCGCCCCCGGTCCACGCCTCCTGCAGGTCACGCCCTCCGGCCCCCCGCACCGTCACCGGCGCGACGAAGTCCTGCGTCCGGAACCCGGTCCCGTAGACGATCACGTCGACCTCCCGCTCCCGCCCGTCGACCGTGACCACGCCCCGCTCGGTGATCTCGCGGATCGGATCGACGATCAGGTCGACGTTGTCGCGCTGGAGCGCCGGGTAGTACTTGCTGGAGAAGAGGATCCGCTTGCAGCCGATCGGGTAGTCCGGGGTCAGCTTGCGCCGCAGCTCGGCGTCGTGGACCCGCAGCCGGCGGAAGCCCTCCGACCACCACTGGATCGGCTTGGACAGCAGGTCCGGCCCGGTCAGGCCGACCGTCGTCAGCTCGCAGAAGTGGTACAGCGTCTGTCGCCGGACCCACTGCAGCGGCGGGACCCGCTCGATCGCGGTGCGGGCCCAGTCGGCGTAGGCGTTGTTCCGGCGCGGCAGCAGGTACGACGCGCTGCGCTGGTAGACGTCCATCCGGCCGACGTCCGCCGCGATCGCCGGGACGAACTGGATCGCGCTGGCGCCGGTGCCGATCACCGCCACCCGCTTCCCGCGCAGGTCGACGTCGTGGTCCCACTCCGCCGAGTGGAAGCTCTCCCCGCGGAACCGGTCCTGGCCGGGGATCGACGGCCACGCCGGCCGGCTCAGCTGCCCGCAGGCGAAGATCGTCGCCGCCGCGTCGACCGTCTCGCCGTCGACGGTCCGCAGCGTCCAGCGGGCCCGCGCGTCGTCCCAGGCGGCGTCGGCGATCTCGGTCCCCAGCCGCAGGTGCGGCCGCAGACCGTACTGGTCCACGCAGTCGCCCAGGTACGCCTTGATGTCGGCGTGCGACGAGCACGGGTGCGTCCAGTCGCGCCGCTGCGCGAACGAGAACGAGTACAGCGACGACGGGATGTCGCAGGCCGCCCCGGGGTAGGTGTTGTAGTGCCAGACCCCGCCGACCTGCTCCGCCCGGTCGAAGATCGTGAAGGGGATCCCGGCCTGCTTCAGCGCGATCCCCATGCCGATCCCGCTGAAGCCGGCGCCGACGATCGCGACGTCGGTCGTCGTGCCGCTCATGCGACCACCTCCGCCGCGGCCCCGCCGTCGCGCAGCGGGCTCCTCCCGCGGATCAGGTCGGCGGCGCGCTCGGCCACCGCGACGGTCGGCGCGTGGGTGTTGCCGCCGGGGATCGTCGGGAAGACCGAGGCGTCGACGACCCGCAGGCCGTCCAATCCGCGGACCCGCAGCTGCGGGTCGAGGACCGCGCCGTCGTCGTCCGCCGCGCCCATCCGGCACGTGCCGACCGGGTGGTAGATCAGCTCGACCCGGTCGCGCAGGCTCGCGACCAGCTGCTCGTCGCTCTCGTGCTCCGCCCCCGGTCGCAGCTCGCGCTGGACCGTCGCCCGCAGCGGGCCGGTCGCCGCCACCCGCCGCGCCATCCGGATCGCCGCGACCATCGCCGCCACGTCCTCCGGCTCGTGCAGCGTGTTGGTCAGGATCGACGGCGCGTCGTCGGCGCGGGGCGTGCGCAGCGCCACCCGACCCCGGCTCTTCGGCGTCAGCAGCACGGGGGCGATCGTCATCGCGTGCCCGTCGTAGGTCTCGGCGCCGTGCTTCTCGTAGAACAGCGCGCCGCAGTGGAACTGGATGTCGGCGGCGGGCAGGTCGGGCCGGCTGCGCCAGAAGGCGACCGACTCGGCCGCGGTCGAGGTCAGCGGGCCGCTGCGCCGCAGCAGCCACTCGACCAGCTTCAGCGGCTTGTCCGCGCCGTACAGGGTGTCGTCGTCGCTGATCGCCGAGAGCACCGTCAGCATCGGGTGGTCCTGCAGCTGCTGCCCGACCGCCGGCAGGTCGTGGAGCGGGGTGATCCCGTGCTGCCGCAGGTGACCGGCGGGGCCGATCCCCGACAGCATCAGCAGCTGCGGCGAGTTGATCGCGCCGGCGCAGAGCAGGACCTCGCCGCCGGCCCGGACCACGTGCTGGCCGCCGCGGCGGTCGCGGTAGCGGACCCCGGTGACGCGGCGCCCGTCGTGCTCGAGTCGCTCGACCTGGGCGTGGGTGACGACGGTCAGGTTGTCGCGCTTGCGTGCCGGCCGCAGGTAGGCGTCGGCTGCGCTCCAGCGTCGACCGTCGCGCTGGAGCACCTGGAACATCCCGGCTCCGTCCTGCCGCGGTCCGTTGTAGTCGGGGTTGCGGTCCAGTCCCGCCGCCACGAACGCGTCGACGATCCGCCGGTTGAGCGGTCGCGGCGACTTGGCGTCCTGCACGTGCAGCGGCCCGTCGACCGCGTGGTCCGCCGAGGCGCCGCGGCTGTTGTTCTCCGACCGCAGGAAGTACGGCCGGAGGTCGGCCCAGCTCCAGCCGTCGGCGCCGCCGGCCGCCCAGCCGTCGTAGTCCGACGGGCGCCCGCGGACGTAGAGCATCGCGTTCATCGAGCTCGATCCACCCAGGCTCTTGCCGCGCGGGACGTAGAGCCGGCGATCGTGGCAGGCCGGCTCCGGGTCGGTCTCGTAGTTCCAGTCGAGCGCGCTGCGGAACTGGTTGGGGAACGCCAGCGGGATCCGGACGTTGAGGCTCGCGTCGCGACCGCCGGCCTCCAGCAGCACGACCCGCGTCCGCGGGTCCTCGGTCAGCCGGTTGGCGAGGACGCAGCCCGCGGAGCCGGCCCCGACGATCACGTAGTCGGCGGTGGTGGGTGGCATGGGCGCCAGCCTCTCGCTCGTGCTACCCCGGGTAACAGTGGCCAGACCACGAGTTTTGCCCGTACGAGTAGCCTCTGACCATGAACACGGCCGACCCGGAGGACTTCGGCGCCGCCCGCCGCGGGCCGTGGATCGTGTTGGCGTCGCAGTTGGCGACCGAGGACGCCTGGCGACGCCGGGTGGTGACCGAGATCAGCGACGCGATCGCCCGCGAGATCCCGGCGCTCGGCCGCGACGGCGAGCTGCGCCAGGCGATGCGCGAGAGCGTCGAGGACAACGCCAGCCTGTTCGCGACGATGGCCGCCCGGAGCCAGGATCCGACCACCGCCGAGCCCCCGGCGCTGGCGGTCGCGTTCGTCCGGCTGCTGGTCCACCGCGGCCTGCCGCCGGAGACGCTCGTCCAGACCTACCGGATCGCCCACGGCGCGTTCTGGCGGACGCTGGTCGGCGAGCTGCGGTCGGCGATCGCCGACCCGACCGCGCTGGCGACCGCGCTCGAGCACGGCGCCGCGTACATGTTCGCCTTCATCGACGCGCTGACCGACGCGGCCCAGCGTCGCTACGCCGAGGAGCGCGCCCGCTGGGTCCAGTCGGCCGACGCCGTTCGGGCCCGCACCGTCCGCGAGCTGCTCGACGGCGTCCCGCTCGACCCGGCCGCGGCCGGCCGCCGGCTGCGCTACGCCCTCGATCGCGAGCACCTGGCGGTGGTCGCGTGGCACGCCGGCTCCGGCGGGGGCGAGGACGCCGCGATCGAGCGCGAGCTGCGCGAGGCGCTGGCGCCGCTGGAGGCCGGGCCGCCGCTGGTGACCGCCGTCGGGCCCGGCGTGGTCGGGGCTTGGGTCGGGCAGCGCGGAGGGTTCGCGCCCGACGTGGTGCGAGCGCTGCGACGGCCGTCGCGACCGAAGGGCGGCGCCGGGACCGGCGGATCGGTCGCGAGCGCCGAACGGTCGGGACCGGGAACGACCGCCGCCGGGCCGTTGCTCGCCGTCGGTGGGCCCGCCGCGGGACCAGACGGATTCCGGCTGGCCCACGTCGAGGCGGCACACGCCCGCCGGGTCGCCCAGCTCCAGGTCGCCCCACCCGGATCGATCGTCCACTACGCCGACGTCGCGGTCGCGGCGCTGGCGACCGGCGACCACGAGCAGGCGCGGCGGTTCGTCGCCGCCCAGCTCGGCCCGCTCGCGGGCGACGGGGCCCGCGCCCGGCGGCTGGCGTCCACGTTGGAGGTCTTCCTCCAGGAGCGCTCGAGCCCGCGCCGCACCGCCGAGCGACTGGGCGTCCACGAGAACACCGCCGCCGCCCGGATCCGCACCGCCGAGGGCCTGCTTCCCGGACCGATCGAGGGACGGGTCACCGAGCTGCTGCTGGCCCTGCGCCTGGCTCCGATCGTCCGGGGCGGCCCCGGCTGATGCGGCTTCCGCCGATCACGCCGGCAAGAGCCGCATCACCCCGCCGCGCGCCGCCCACCACCCCACCGCTGATGCGGCTTCCGCCGATCACGCCGGCGGAATCCGCATCAGCTTGGGGTGGGGTGGGTCAGTCGCGCGGGTCGGGGATCGCGACGTAGCGCACCGACAGGTACTCGTCGAGGCCCTCCGGCCCGCCCTCGCGGCCGAAGCCCGAGTCCTTGATCCCGCCGAACGGCGCCGCTGGGTTGGAGACCAGGCCGGTGTTGATCCCGATCATCCCCGCCTCGAGCGTCCGCGACAGCCGCAGCAGCCGCGCCGCGTCGCGGGTGAAGGCGTAGGCGACCAGCCCGTACTCGGTGTCGTTGGCCCGCCGCACCGCCTCCGCCTCGTCGCGGAACGTCACGATCGGCGCGACCGGTCCGAAGACCTCCTCGTGAAGGATCTTGGCGTCGCCGGGGACGTCGGTCAGCACCGTCCCCGGCACGTACCGGCCGTCGATCCGGTCGAGCCCGCCGGCGGCCACCGTCGCGCCGCGCTCGACGGCATCGCCGACCAGCTCGCGGACCTTGTCGACCGCGTCGTCGTTGATCATCGGCCCCAGCGTCGTCGCCGGGTCGGTGCCGGGCCCGAGCACCAGCTCGTCGGCGATCGCGACCAACCCCGCCGTGAACCGCTCGGCCACGTCCTCGTGCACGAGGAACCGGTTGGCCGACGTGCACGCCTGACCGCCGTTGCGGAACTTCGCGACCTTCGCGCCGGCCAGCGCCTCGTCGACGTCGGCGTCCTCGAAGACCAGGAACGGCGCGTTGCCGCCCAACTCCATC
>CAZFIQ010000005.1:26327-35897 GCA_964519185.1 uncultured Patulibacter sp. | reverse complement strand
GGTTGCAGCTGATGCGGCTGCTGATGGACGAGCCGAACGTGCTGATCCTCGACGAGCCGACCAACGACCTCGACATCGACACGCTGACCGCGCTCGAGGACCTGCTGGACGCGTGGGCCGGCACGTTGATCGTGATCAGCCACGACCGCTACTTCGTCGAGCGCGTGACCGACAACGTCTACGCGCTGCTCGGCGGCGGCGGGATCCACCACCTGCCCGGCGGGATCGAGGAGTACCTGGTCGTCCGCCGGCAGGCCGAGGCCGCGGACCAGGCGGTGCGCGGGGCGGCGGGCGGCGGGGGTTCCGGCGCGGCGGGCGGATCCGGCTCCGGCGCGCCCGGGGCGGCCTCGCCGGCGGGCCTGACGGGCGGCGCGCTGCGCGCGGCGCGCAAGGAGGTCCAGCGGCTGGAGCGCCAGATCGAGAAGCTGGAGGCGCGCGAGGCCACGATCCACACGCAGATGGCCGCGGCCGCCACCGACGTCGGACGGCTGCGCGAGCTGACCGACGAGCTGGCGACGGTCACGGCCGAGAAGGACGACGCCGAGGCCGCCTGGATGGAGGCGTCGGAGGCGATCGAGGGGTAGTCGCCGAGCCGCCCGGCCGCCCGGCCGGCGGTTCCGCCCGGTCCCCGGCCGCTGGTAGCGTCGCGGGAAGGGTCGGCGGCGCTCGTCGCCGGCCGACGTGCACGAAGGGAAGGCACCCGTGGACCTCCGACCCGGCCCCCGCAACGCGATCACCGACGTCCCCGGCCTGCGGGTCGGGCACGAGACCCGGATCGGCCCCGGGGTCCAGACCGGCACCACGGTCCTGCTGATGCCGCCGGGGGGCACGATCGCCGCGGTCGACGTCCGCGGGTCGGGGCCCTGCACGCGCGAGACCGACGCGCTCGACCCCCGGAACGTGGTCGACCGGGTCGAGGCACTGGTGCTGACCGGCGGCAGCGCCTACGGGCTGGACGCGGCGTCGGGCGTGGTCCGCTGGCTGGCCGAGCAGCAGCGCGGCTTCCGCGTCGGTCCGGACCCCGGCCACGTGGTGCCGGTCGTGCCGACGCTGGCGCTGTTCGACCTGGGACGCGGAGGTGACTTCACCGCCCGGCCCGACGCGGAGACGGGCTACGCGGCGGTCGCCGCGGCCGCCGCCAGCGCGGAGGGCGCCGCCGTCGCCCAGGGTGGGGTGGGCGCGGGCACGGGCGCGATCGCCGGCGGTCTGAAGGGCGGGATCGGCACGGCCTCGACGGTGCTGCCCGGCGGCGTGACGGTCGCCGCGCTGGTCGCGGTCAACGCGCTCGGATCGCCGTTCGACCCGCGGACGGGCGCGCTCTACGGCGCCTTCGCGGCGTTCGACGACGAGCTCGGCCCGATCGCCACGCCCGACGCCGACGAGCACGCGCGGGCGACCGAGCGGCTGGCCGCGGCCCAGGCCCAGGTCGGCCGGATCCGCCCGCTCAACACCACGATCGGGATCGTGGCCACCAGCGCGCCGCTCGACCGCGCGCAGGCGCAGAAGCTGGCCGGCGTCGCCCACGACGGGATGGCGCGGGCGCTGCGCCCGCTGCACACGCTCGCCGACGGCGACGCGGTCTTCGCGGTGGCCACCGGCACCAGCGGCCTGCCGGAGGTCTCCGCCGCGGTCGACCCGGCGCACGTCGCCAACGTCGCGATCACCGAGCTGCACGCGGCGGCGGCCGACGCGTTCACCCGGGCGGTCGTCCGCGCGATCCTGGCCGCCGGCAGCCTCGACAACGAGTGGGGCCGGGTGCCGTCGTACCGCGCGCTCTACCCGCGGGCGACCGGCGGCGCCTGACCGGCCAGGCGGCTCGGCCGGCCGCGCGTCACCTTCCGTACCGGATGGGTGCAGAAGGTGACGCCGATGACCGGCGCTACAGCGCCGGCCGGCGGTCGGCCCACGGCTGGGCCTGCTCCAGCTGCGCGGCCAGCCGCAGCAGCGTGCGCTCGCCGCCCAGGTCGGCGACGAACTGGACGCCCAGCGGCAGCCCGGCGTCGGTCCAGTGCAGCGGCACGCTCGACGCCGGCCGGCCGGTGATGTTGGCCAGCTGCGTGTAGGGCACCCAGCCGAGGTTGTCCTCGATCAGCCGGTCGGGGATCGGCGTCTTCGCCAGGAACCGCGCGGTCCGCGTGCGCAGCAGCAGGCCGGCGGCCTTGCGCAGCGCCGGCGGGGTGTCGAGCGCGCCGATCTCGATCGGCGCCTGCGACATCGTCGGCGTCAGCAGCAGGTCGTAGCGCTGGTGGAACGCGGCCAGCGCCCGCACGTGCTCGTGACGGCCCTCGAGCGCCGCGTGCAGTTCCAGGCCGCTGGTCGCGCGGCCGAGCGCCGCCATCAGCAGCGTGTCCTGCTCGAACCCGTCGTCGCCGGCCCCGGTGAACCGCTTGCTCAGCTCGACCTGGGAGGAGACGCTGACGAACCACGTGGTCAGGAACTCGCGGGCGAGCAGCGCGTCGTCCTGGGGCGCGACGACCGCCTCGACGTGGTGGCCGAGCGACTCCAGCAGCCGGGCCGCGGACTCGACCGCGGCGACCGCGTCGGGGTGCGGGTCGGGCGTGATCGACGACGTCGTCACGAAGCCGATCCGCAGCTTCCCGGGATCGCGGCCGACCTCGTCCAGGTACGGGCTCTCGGGCGCGGCGACGTGGTACGGCGCGACCGGGTCCTGGCCGGCCAGGACGTCGAGCATCGCCGCGCTGTCGCGGACCGAGCGGGAGACCACGCCGTGCGTCGCCGAGCCCTGCAGCAGCTCGCTGTAGGCCGGCCCCATCGGAACCACGCCGCGTCCGGGCTTGAGGCCGAAGAGCCCGCAGCAGCCGGCCGGGATCCGGATCGAGCCGCCGCCGTCGCTGGCGCCCGCGACGGGCACGATCCCGGCGGCGACTGCCGCGGCCGCGCCGCCGGACGAGCCGCCCGGGGTGCGGCGCGTGTCGTACGGGTTGCGGCACGGGCCGAGCAGCTCCGACTCGGTCACGCCCTTGGCGCCGAACTCGGGGGTGTTGGTCTTGCCGAAGATCACCAGGCCGGCGTCGAGCCAGCGCTGGACGACCGTCGCGTGCTCGGCCATCGGCGCGTTGGCGAGCGCGCGACAGCCGGACGAGGTCGGCAGGCCCGCGTAGTCCTGGCCCAGGTCCTTGATCAGGAACGGGACGCCTGCGAACGGGCCGTCGGCGTCGGTGCCGGGCTGGGACGCGGCCTCGCGCTCCATGTCGCGGACGATCGCGTTGATCGATGGGTTGACCGCGTCGGATCGCCGGCGGGCGGCGGCCAGCGCCTCGTCCGCGCTGATCGTGCCGTCGGCGATCGCGGCTCCCAGGCCGAGCCCGTCCAGGGCGGCGTACTCTGCGTCGTTCACGTCGAAGTCCCTCCTCGTGGCCGGTCTCGCCCGGGCGGCGCGGCGCGGCTCGCTCGCTCCGGGCCACTGTATGCGACCGGCGGTAGCACGGGGAACTGGTTGCCGCGGCGGGACGGGCGTCAGCGTCGCCGCCGGTGCGGATCGCGGGAGTCCGGCGCGGCGTCGTCGGAGGGCGCGGACCCGTCGTCGTCGGGCCAGCGCCCGGAGCGGCGGAAGCGCTGGCGGGCGTCGCTCTCGCGGTCGCGGTCGCGCTGGCTGAGGATCGCCACGCGGATGAACAGGTCCGCGACGACGACCACCGCGGCGGCGGCGACCAGGCCGGGGGCGAGGTCCCGCGGACCGACGATCGCGACGACGACCGCGGCGAGCAGCAGCAGCCCGGGCAGCACCACGCGGACCGAGCGGGCCGGGCGACGCGGGCGGGCCCGGTGCGTGCGGGAGGGGAGGACGCCCATGACGACGGTGTACCCGGGACGGCGGCTCGCCGCACGTCCCGCCGGGACGGTCGCCGGCGGCCACGCCCGGGCCGCCGCGGGGACGCCCGCGAGCGGGTGGTCACGGTAGGCTCGGGCGGGCGATCCGCGGAGCCGACGCGGGGATCGCGCGACCACCAAGGGGCCAGCATGACGCAGCGGATCATCACGGGGTACGTCGACACCGAGGGAGGCCGCGACGCGCTGGCGCTCGCGGAGGTCCTGGCCGACGTGGCCGCCGACGCCGACCTGACCGTCACCAGCGTCTACGCCTACAACCCGCCGGAGGAGCGCGAGGCGCCGACCGGCTGGCGCAAGATCCTGCGCGACCGCGCCGACGCCGAGCTGGCGCCGGTCCGCGCGCGCCTGGCCGACCGTCCGCGGACCACGATCGAGCCGTCCTGCGGACTCTCGCCGTCCGACGGCCTGCACCGTCGCGCCGCGGCTGACGAGGCCACCGTCGTCGTGGTCGGCGTCAGCCACAACCGGGGGATGAAGCGCGTCGTCGCCGGCAGCATCACCGGGCAGACGATCCACGGATCGCCGTGCGCGGTGGCGATCGCGCCTTCCGGCTACGCGCAGCAGGCGGGTCCGCCGCGGACGATCGCGGTCGCCTACAACGGCTCCGGCGAGTCGGCCCACGCGCTGCAGGTCGCGGCCGGGATCGCGCGCGAGGCCGGGGCCACGCTGCGGATCGTCGGCGTCGTCGACCCGGGCGCCGTCTGGTACGCCGCCTACGGCGGTGCGGAGGCCGCCAGCGCGCTCGAGCAGATCGTCGGCGACGACCTGCGCGACGCCGCCCAGAAGGTCGAGGGCGTCGGCGAGGTCGAGGTGCGGGTGCTGACCGGCGAGCCGGTCCGGGCGATCAACGCCGCGGCCGCCGACGCCGACCTGCTGGTGCTCGGATCGCGCGGCTACGGCCCGCTGCGCCGGGTGCTGCTGGGCAGCGTCAGCGCCAAGCTGGTGCGCGATCCGGCCTGCCCGCTGCTGGTGCTGCCGCGCAGCGCGGTCGACGACGGCCCGGCGGCGGACGCCTGAGCGGCGCCGCGGACGATCGGGCGCGTTGAGCACGGAGGACCGCGTTCCGGGGCCGGCGGCGATCTGGCAGGGTTTCCGCCGACCATGACCGATCGCGACGCGCCCACCGAGCTCTCGATCCGGATCTCGGACGGTCTCGAGGGCTGGTTGGCCGCCGAGCGGGTCAGCCTGGTCTTCGCCACGCCGCCGTCCAAGCTGTTCCTCGTCGGGCTGGACGACGACGGTGCGCTGTCGGTGTTCGAGCGGACCTTCAACAAGGCGATGGGTCTGGCGCAGGTCGACGACGCCCGCACGCTGTACGTGGCCACCCGGCACCACCTCTGGCGGCTCGAGGACGACCTCGAGCCCGGCGAGCGAACCGCGGACGGGTACGACCGACGGTTCGTGCCCCGACACTGCTCGACCACCGGCTACGTCAACGCGCACGATCTGGCCGTGGAGGAGGACGGCCGCGTGCTGCTGGTCAACACCCGGTTCGGCTGCCTGGCGGAGGTTCCGGACGACGTCGGGTTCACGCCGGTCTGGTGGCCCCGCTTCCTGCCCGGCCCGATCCCCAACGATCGCTGCCACCTCAACGGCCTGGCGGTTCGCGACGGTCGCGCGCGGTACGTCACCGCTGTCGGACGATCGGCCGAGGTCGACGGCTGGCGTGCGCACCGTCGCGACGGTGGGCTGGTGATCGACGTGCCGACCAACGAAGTGGTGGCCGGGGGGCTCTCGATGCCGCACTCGCCGCGTTGGCACCGCGACCGGCTGTGGGTCGCCAACGCCGGTACCGGTGAGCTGGGCACGATCGACCTGGACCGCGGCGCGTTCCTGCCCGTCGCCTTCCTGCCGGGGTTCGTCCGCGGTCTCAGCTTGGTCGGCGACTACGCGGTGGTGGGCACCTCCCGCCCGCGGTACGGGGACCTGTACTCGGGTCTCGCGCTGGACGAGCGGCTGCGGAGCGCAGGGGCCGAGGCGCGGATGGGCCTGTTCGTCGTCGACCTGCGGAGCGGCGAGACCGTCGCCTGGCTGACGATCGACGGGCCGGTCCGCGAGCTGTTCGAGGTCGTCGCGCTGCCCGGCGTCCAGCGGCCGCAGGCGGCCGGGTTGCTCGGCCCGGAGATCGCCGAGCGCGTGCGGTTCGACGTCGATCCGGCGGTGGTCGCATGACCCCCCGTGACGCGGACGCGCCCCGTGATGCGCACGCGCGGGCCGGCACGCCGGTCGGCTTGACGGTCCTGTCGCCGTACGACCTGCTGGTCCGTGGCGACCTGGGCCCGTGGCTGGCGCAGCAACGGGTGGCGATCCTGGCCACGACCGGCCGCGAGCTGCTGGTCGTGACCGCCGGCGAGGACGGCGAGGTCGCGCTGCAGGCGCTGCCGATGGACGCCACCGCCGGTGTGGTCGCGGCAGGGCCGTCGACCTTCTACGTGGTCTCCGACTGGCGGATCTGGCGGTTCGAGGACGCGCTGGCGGACGGGTCCGGTCCGCGCGACGGTCACGATCGCCACTACCTGCCGCAGGCGGCCCGGACGACCGGCTTCGTCGGAGCACTCGACCTGGCGCTCGGCCGGGAAGGTCGACTGCTGTTCAGCAGCACCGTCGCCAACTGCGTGGCGGCGCCGTCGCGGCGACGGAGCTTCACCGCCGGCTGGAAGCCGCCCTTCCTCGCGGCTTTCGGTGGCGAGGACCGCTGCCACCTGACCGGGCTGGCGACCGCGGAGGGCGCGCTGGCCTACGCAACGGCGGCCGGAACCGTCGACGCTCCGGGAGCCTGGCGGGACGCGGTCACCGCGGGAGGCGCGGTCTTCGACACGCAGGCCGACGAGGTCGTGACGGCGGGCCTGTCCGTTCCGCACTCGCCGCGGATCGCGGGACGGCGCCTGTTCGTCGCCAACGCGGGGCGCGGTGAGCTGCTGGCGATCGACCGGTCGAGTGGAGCGGTCGAGTCGGTGCTTCGGATCGACGGCTTCGCCCGCGGCCTCGCGGTCCACGAACGCTGGGCGGTGGTGGGCGGCTCGAAGCTTCCCGCCGGCTCTCCGTATGGGGCCAGCACGGTCGCGGCGCAGCCGATGCGGCAATCGCTCACGGTCGTCGACCTGACGCGCGGGACGGTGGTCGGCGACCTGGAGATCCGCGGGGGCTCGGGAGAGATCGTCGCGCTCGACCTGCTCGTGGGCACCCGGAGGCCGCGCGTGGCCTCCGAGGCGGATACCCGTGAGCGCCTGGTGACGATCGGCACCGCTGCGTCGTGACGGGCGTCGCCGTCGCCCGAACGGAACGTCCACCAACCATCGGTGTCGAACGGTAGAGTCCTTCCGCAGCCGGTCCGCGTGGTAGCGGGCAGGTCCGCTCCGCTCCCCGAAAGACCCATGACCTCACACCGTCCATCGTCGTCCCGGGTCGCTCGAGTCGGAACGCGGGCCTCGACCGTCGCCCTGCCGCTGGCCCTGGCGGCAGCGCTGCCCGGTGCCGCCGGTGCGGCGGTCGCCCCGGCGCAGATCGTCGGCGACGGCTTCCCCGCGCTCGATCGCAGCGCCAAGCCGGTCGACCGCGGGGGCGCGGTCGACGGGATCCCCGTGCCCATCCGCGGGGGCGACGGCGTCCAACCGCTGTGGACGGGGTCCAAGCGCCTGGTCGGCGGTGGTACCGGCTTCTTCGTCAACGACGACATCACGTTCTCGACGACCAGCAGCGCCAGCGGTGCGATGTCCGAGGCCTCGTTCGCGGCGCCCCGCGACGACGTCAGCACCGCTGGCGGTGGGACGACCAGCGAACAGCTGAACGACGCCTTCGACGGCTACAACGCGCTGGCCGTGCAGGTCGGCGACGACGCTCCCGCCTACGATGGGGACGGGCGCTCCGGAACCTACGGCGCCTCGGCAACGTGGTACAGCGGCAACGGCGCCGGCACCCTGGTCTGCGACAACCGCGAGGTCTCCCTCAACCCCCAGACGATCGGCGACCTGCGGGTCACGCGCCGGGTCTGGGTCCCGGCCGGCCGGTCGATCGCCCGGCACCTGAACATCGTCACGAACACCGGCACGGCCCCGCAGACGGTGACGTTGGGCATCCACAACAACCTCGGCTCGGACAGCAGCACCAAGATCACCGGATCGGCGAGCGGCGACGACACGGTCACCGTCGACGACGGCTGGTACGGGTCGATGCAGAGCTTCTCCGGGGCCACCAGCAGCGATCCGCGGCTCGGCTTCGTGCTCGCCGGTCCCGGGGGCCCGACGCTCCACGAGGTCGAGCGAGCGGTCAACGGCGACGACAACCCGTACTGGAGCTACCGGTTGACCGTGCCCCCGGGCGAGACGCGGATCGTCGCCAACTACGTGGTGGTCGAAGCCAACGTCGCCCTGGCCAACGGAACCGCGGCCGAGCTCTCGGCCTCACCGCGGACCGACTGCATGAGCGACGACGAGGTCGCGCAGCTGGTCAACTTCGACCTGGCTCCGCCGATGCTCGACCTGCCGGACGAGGTCCGTGCCGTCGCGACCTCGGCCGTCGGCGCGTCGGTCACGTTCACGGCGACCGCGACCGACCTGGCCGACGGCGACGTGCCGGTCTCCTGCGCACCCGCCAGCGGGTCTCTGTTCCCGGTCGGGACGACGACGGTCACCTGCACGGCGGTCGACGCGGCGGGCAACACGGTCAGCGGGAGCTTCCCGGTGACGGTGTCCGCTCCCCCCGAGCCGCCGGCCCCGCCGGTGCCCGAGGCTCCCGCGCCGTCGGCGGCACCCGCACCGCCCCCGTCGGTGGCCCCGAAGGCCTGTGCCAGCAGCCGGGTCTTCCGGATTCGCGTCGACGGCAAGGTCCGGCCGCGCGATCGCAACGGCATCCGCCGGGCCGTCGTCACCCTGGACGGCAAGCGGCTGACGGTCCGCGAGCGCTTCGGCCGTCGGACGGTGCTGGTCGATCTGCGGGGCCGTTCGCGGGGCGAGGCCCGGGTGCGGGCCCAGATCACGTTGGCCAACGGCCGGACGGTGCGCGAGGTGCGGGTCTACCACCCCTGCACGCCGGGCAAGCGGACCTGAGCGTCGGGCGGGCACGGCGGACGTTGCCGGTCGTGGCTCAGCCCTGGTCGACGAGCAGCGCGTCGAGGACGGCGCGACCCGGCAACGGGTCGGCGCCGTCGACGCGCAGCGCCTCTCCGTCGGCGGGCGCCTCGTACGGAGCGTCCCAGCCGGTGAGCCCGGTCAGCCGCCCGCTGGCGGCGCGAGCGTAGAGGCCCTTCGGGTCGCGGGACCGGCAGACCTCCGCCGCGGTGTCGACGTGGACCTCGAGCCACCGCAGCCCGGCTTGCTCGACCATCCGCCGCGCGCTCTGCCGGTCGGCCCGGTGGGGAGACACCATGCTGACGACTGCCGTGGCCTCCTGGGCCGCGATCAGCGCGGCGACCGCCGCGGCCCGGCGGGCCGCCTCGCCGCGGTCCGCCGCGGAGAACCCGAGGTCGCGGTTGACCCCCGCTCGCAAGTCGTCGCCATCCAGGTGGAGCGCGGTGCGGCCCGCGGCCCGAAGTCGGGCGCAGAGCCACTCGGCGAGCGTCGACTTGCCGGCGGCGGGGACACCGGTGATCCAGACGACGTCCGTGTTCACCCGCGCAGCATCCCACGCGGAGCCCGTGCTCGCCCGGGGCCTGCGGAGAGGTCCTTGTCCGGGCCGCCGCCGTCCGTCATGATCCCGTCGATGCACCAGGCGACGGGCGAC
>CAZFIQ010000005.1:23250-26317 GCA_964519185.1 uncultured Patulibacter sp. | reverse complement strand
CGGACCAGCCGGCGGGCTCACGCGCCGCGCGCTGGTCGTCGCCGGCGGGGTCGGCGCCGCCGCGCTCTGGCTGGGCCCCGGGTGGAGCGTCGTCGACGGCGTCGCCTCGGCGGCCACGCGCCAGGCGGAGCTGCGCCGGTCGGGGTGGCTGCAGACCACCGACGCCGCGGTCCGGGCGTCCGGCGACGGCTGGTCGGCCGGCCTGCGGGTGATCGGCGTCTTCGACCTGCCGATCGCCGAGCAGCTGCCGGCGCTGCGGGATCACGAGGCGGCGTTCGTCGTGCGGTTCGAGGGACCGGTCGGGCTCGACGCGGGCATCTGGTCGTTCGAGCACGCCGAGCTGGGGGGCTTCGCCCTGTTCACGGCCGCCGTCGAGCGGGCGGCGTCCGGGCGGCAGCTCTACGAGGCGGTGGTCGACCGCACCGTGAAGATCGCGGGGGTGACCGACGAGCCGGTCCCCACGGCCGACCAGGTCGTGGTCCCCGACGCCCGGGCTGCGCTCCCGGCCGCCAGCGCGCCGTTGGTCGGCGCGGTGCCGCCGGCGCTGGCCCGGACCTCGACGCGC
Source organism: uncultured Patulibacter sp. (assembly GCA_964519185.1). GTDB lineage: Bacteria > Actinomycetota > Thermoleophilia > Solirubrobacterales > Solirubrobacteraceae > Patulibacter. The sequence continues at coordinate 25,752 of CAZFIQ010000005.1, read as the reverse complement.
ACCACGCGCGGGCCACGCCCGCGGATCCAGCGGCTGCGCCTGTCGCGCGGCAGCGGTCGCCGTACGGTGCTCGTCGAGGCCACCTGGGCGAACGCGCGCCACGTGACCGCGGTCCATGCGCTGCTGGTCGCGAAGGGTCGCGTGGTGGCGCGGGCCGGCGGCCCGGTCCGCCGCCTGGCGCGACTGCGGCTGCGGCTGACGGGGCGCCGCGGCGTGCCCAGCGGTCGCTACGAGCTGCGGCTGACGGCGGTCGACCGGGACGGCCGCGTGACGCGGATCCGGCGTACCGTCCGCGTTCCGTGAGCGGCGAGCTGCCTGGCTTCGCCGCGTTCGCCGCGACGGTCGACGAGGACTACCGGATCGCGCTCGAGGGCGGAGCGTCGATCGCCCTGACGCTGGTGGCCGCGCGCCCCGTCGCGGGCGGGGCGCCTGGCCCGGACCCGACGGCCTTCGCGCTGGAGTTCCGCGGGCCACGGACGCCGGCGTTCGGTCAGGGGCTCGTGCCGCTCGACCATCCGCGGCTGGGACGGCTGGAGCTGTTCGTCGTGCCGATCGGCGAGGGACCGGACGGTCGGCGCTACGAGGCGGTCTTCGGCTGATCCGCGCCGCGGCGGACTCCCGGTCCGGCCGGGAGGGTCACCCGCGGGGCGGGAAGTTGCCCTGCAGCGCGATGCAGAAGTTGAGCGCGAGCAGCGGCTGCCGGTTGTCATGGGACATGCTGCCGCCGGCGATCGACAACGCTTGCGGGGCCAGCGCCATGTGCGGAGCGGAGGGGTCCGACCGGTAGATCTCGCCGGGCATCGAGCGGGCCAGGGCGCGGTCGGGTCCGGGGGCGGAGAGCTCGGCACCGCTGGTCGTCGCCCGGAGTCCGTGGACGTGGTGCGGGATCTCGCTCTCCAGCAGCGTCACGAACGCGTCGCCGACCCGCGCGCCGATCTCGTAGTCGTCCAACCCGGGGCCCTGTCCCGGGCCGATCAGGGCCTGATCGCGCAGGTCCGGCAGTCCGAAGGTCGCCCGGCCGTCGCCGCCGTAGACCGTGCCGAGCAGCGAGAACAGCGCCGTGTTCTGCGAGATCGGCAGCAGGGCGCCGTCGCAGAACGCCCAGCCCGTGGGCGGGAAGTTGAACGGGAAGACCCGGATCTCGGCGACGAACTGGTCGGTCATTGGCTGGGGAACTCGCCGAAGAGGGAGATGATGTGGTGGACGGCGACCGAGGGCATCCGGTTCTCGTGGGGCTGCGATCCGCCGACGCCGGAGATCGCGGTCGCCGGCAGCTGCGTGCTGGGCGACTCGCGTATGAACGCCGTCACGCTGGGCGGCGTGCCGAGCACGCGGTTGGCCGGTCCGGCCGCGGTCGCCGGCGCCGTCGACGCCATCAGCGGATGGCCGTGGACCGGGAGCTGGTTGGCGGTCAGCGTGACCCGCTCGACCCCGACGGTCGTGGCCATCGGCAGCGCCGGGCTGCGGTGGATGGCCAGCCGGCCGCGCAGGTCCGGCAGCGCGAAGGTCTGCTGGCCGTCGCCCCCGTAGCTGGTGCCGATCAGCTGGAACAGTGTCTCGTTGTCGTCGATCGGCAGCAGCTGACCGTTGCAGAACATCCATCCGCTCGGGGCGAAGTTGCCCGCGAAGATCCGGATCTCACCGACGTAGGGCATGGCTCAGTTCCGGCTCGGGAAGACACCGACGACCGCGATGCACCACTGGAGGACCAGCGACGGCTGGAGATTCTCGTGGGCCTGATTGCCACCGGCCGTGGACACCGAGTCGGCGTGGAGGCTGGTCAGTTGGGTCGGGTCGGCGTAGACGTTGTTGGCGGCGCCGAGCAGCGCCGGCTGGGACCGGTCACCGGCCAGCGAGGAGGCCGAGAGGCGGTGGGTGTGGGCCGGGAGCTGCGCCACGTTGAGGGTGTGCGTCATCTGGCCGGTGCGCGTCCCCAGCGGCAACTCGGGCCCCTGGTGGACCGGCACGCGGCTGCGCAGGTCCGGGAGGCCGAAACTGGTCCGTCCGTCACCGCCGTAGACGGTGCCGAGCAGCGAGAACAGCGCCTGGTTCTGCGCGATCGCCAGCTCCTGGCCGTCGCAGACCGCCCAGCCCCTCGGCGGATAGTTGAAGCTCATCAGCTTGAGCTCGCCGAGGTAGGGCTCCGACATCGGCGAGAGCTTACACCGGCCCGGGCGGCGGAACGAGAATCACCGGTTCCGCCGATCGACCGTGCGGTTGCCGTTCGCTACCGGGAGCGCGGGTGGATACGCTGCACGAGCGCGCGGCGAACGACGGTGCTGACGGTTCGGTGTCGGTGACCTCCGCGCACCGCCCACCGATCCCTGGCGAACGCATGACACGACTCCGTCCCCTGCTCACCGCGCTCGCCCTGGCGTTCGTCAGCGCGCTCGGGGTGCATCCAGCGCTCGCCGCCGCCGACACCAGCCAGCGTCAAGCGGAGCGCCAGGCGCTGAGTGCGCTCGGGGTCCGCAGCGGGACGGCGCCGGTGATCGTCTTCCG
>CAZFIQ010000005.1:14173-23240 GCA_964519185.1 uncultured Patulibacter sp. | reverse complement strand
CGCCAGCCCGGACGGCTCGCCGCCGGCACGACGGTGCGCCAGGCCGGCGTGCGGACGGCGGCGCAGGCCCGCCGCGGACGGGGCGCCGACGCCGCGCTCCGGCGCGCGGGGGTCCGCACGGTGACGGCGCCGACGGTGCTGCGGACCGGAGACGAGCCGGCCTGGATGTTCTACGAGGACCAGGCGCCGTACCAGGCGTTCCAGCACCGCGGCCGGGTGGTGCTGGTCGGCGTGCGCAGCGGTCGGGTCAGCGTCTCGCGGGCGCTCGACTGGCCGCCGCTGATCGACGGGCGACTGCCGGCGTTCCTGCGCGACTACGACGCCTACCGCGAGCCCCGCCACCGGGCCTTCGAGCGCTCGTGGCGGCTGCGCGGCGCGGCCGACGCTGCCACGCGGACCGCGGGCGGCCTGCTCGACCGCGCTTCGACGCCGCTCGGCGCGGACCCGGCGGGCCTCGTCCCGGAGCTGCGGGCGGCGGCCCGCGCCGGGGCCCCTGGGGCCCCCTCGGCCCACCAGCGGGCGGCCGACCGGCTGGCGGCTGAGCGCTCCTGCGTGTTGCGGATCAGCGACACGCTCGGCGACTTCTACGACGCCGGCCCGGTCGACCGGACCCGGGCCGAGTTCGGCTCGGCGTTCGTCCGGCTGGCGCAGCAGAACCCGGGCTTCTTCACCGCGCGCTACCGCTACCGCGCCGACCGCACGCCGGCCGCCTTCGTACGCCAGGCGATCGCGCGCCAGGGCTGCCGCGACGTGCTGCTCTACGTCGGCGGCGGGGGGTACCGCAGCGGCGCGCCGGCGGTCAACGTCGGCACCCGTGCTCGCGCGGGCGGTCGGCTCGACCAGCAGCTGATCACCGCGGCCGAGCTGCGGGCGATCGCGCGGGCGCACCGCGGGACGACCTTCAAGCTGGTGATCGACGCGCCGTACTCGGGCGGGTTCGTGCCGGTCCTGCGGGGCCAGGCCAACGTGCTCCTGCTGCTGACGTCGTCCGGCGCGCGCGAGGGCAGCTTCGTCGCGCTCGACCACGCCGTCGACGCGGCGGGCCGCAAGCAGGCCAACGACTACAACGCGCGCGGCCACCTGGAGTTCAGCAACCGGCTGCTGCAGGGCCTGCAGTGCTTCCTGTCGCGTGGCCCGGAGGTCGACGCGGCGATCGTCGCGCAGGACGCCGGGCGGTCTCCGTCGTTCCTGGCCTGGATGGTCGACCGCGCGTTCTCGCTCTGCGCCGAGGGCAGCCTGGCCGACCGCGTCGAGGGCGCGCCCCGACCGGTGCTGCTGCGTCGTGGTCCGGAGCCGACCGGCCCGGAGACGGCGCCGCCGGCACCCCCGCCGGCGCCGCCGGCGGTCAACCGCGCGCCGGTCGCCGTCGGCCAGACGGTGACGACGCCCGAGGACACGCCGGTCGCGATCACCCTGACCGGCACCGACCCCGACGGCGATCCGCTGAGCTTCGCGGTGGTCACGCCGCCGACCCGCGGGACCCTCGCCGGTGACGGCGCGACCCGCCTCTACACGCCCGATCCCGACGCCAACGGCCGCGACCAGCTGACCTTCTTGGCCTCCGACGGCCGCGCGACCTCCGCGCCCGCGACCGTGACGATCGACGTCGAGCCGGTCAACGACGCGCCGACCGTCGACCGGGTCGGCGGGGTGACCTACGTGGAGGGTCAGCCGCCGGTCGCGGTCGCCCCCGACGCGGTCGTCGCCGACGTCGACGACACGGACCTGGTCGGGGCGACGGTCGCGCTCGATCCGGGCTACGTCGCCGCCGAGGACGAGCTGGCCTTCGTCGACCAGGCCGGGATCACGGGCAGCTGGGACGCGACGGCCGGCACCCTGACGCTGAGCGGCAATGCGCCGCTCGCGGCCTACCAGGCGGCGCTGCGCTCGGTCACCTACGTCAACCGCGACGACGAGGCTCCGTCCGTCGACGCGCGCACCGTCTCCGTCACGGTCGACGACGGCGAGCTGACCAGCGCTCCCGCGTCGGGGGCGCTCACGGTCGAGCCGGTCAACGACGCGCCCGTGCTGGGCGGCGCGGGCAACACCGCCACCTTCGTCGAGGACGACCCGACGGGCGTGCTCGTCGCCCCGGGGCTGACCGTCTCCGACGTCGACAGCCCGGCGCTGACCGGCGCCACCGTCGCGATCTCCGCGGGGCTGGTCACGGCCGAGGACCGGCTGACCTTCGCCGACCAGGCCGGGATCAGCGGCAGCTACGACGCGCCGTCCGGCGTCCTGACGCTGACCGGCAGCGCTCCGCTCGCGGACTACCAGGCGGCCCTGCGGTCGGTCCGCTACCGCAACCTGAACGTCGCGCAGCCGTCGGTCGCGCCGCGCACGGTGACCTTCACGGTCGACGACGGCGCCGCGACGAGCAACCTCAGCGCGCCGGTCTCGAGCACGGTCGCGGTGACCGCCGTCGACGACGCGCCGACGGTGACCCTGAGCCCGGGACGGACGACCTTCACCGAGGGCGACGATCCCGTCGCCGTCGATGCCGGCCTGACGGTGCAGGACGTCGACGACGTCACGCTGACCGGCGCGGTGGTCTCCTTCGCCGCCGGTTTCCGATCCGGCGAGGACGAGCTCGCGTTCACCAACCAGAACGGCATCGTCGGCAGCTGGAGCTCTGCGTCCGGCACGCTCACCCTGTCGGGGCCGGCATCGGTCGCGGACTTCCAGGCGGCCCTGCGCTCCGTCCGCTACGTCAACGACGCCGGCGCCAACCCGACCGCGGGCCCCCGCACGATCACGATCACCGTCAGCAACGCCCTGACGAGCGCGCCGGCGACGCGGATGCTCGACGTCGTCGCGGTCAACGACGCTCCCGTGGTCACGACCTCCACGGGATCCGCGGACTTCGTCGAGGACGCCAGCCCGGTCGCCGTCGATCCGGGACTGACGGTCACCGACGTCGACTCGCCGACGCTCAGCGGCGCGACGGTCCAGCTCGGCACCACGCTGCTGCCGCAGCCGGGGATCCTGCTCTTCGTCGACACCGCGCAGATCCAGGGCCTGTGGAACGCGGCCACCGGCACCCTGACCCTGATCGGCGACGCTACGCTCGCCCAGTACCAGGCGGCGCTGCGCAGCGTGACCTTCCACGATCCGAGCGACACGCCCGACGTCAGCGACCGGACGGTGACCTTCACCGTCACGGACAGCGGGTCGGCGGCCAGCGCCCCTGCGACGCGCACGGTGACCGTCACCGCGACCGACGATCCGCCGACGGTCACCGCGGGCGGCGGCACGCCGATCTACCACGAGGGCGATCCGCCGCTGGCGGTCGACCCCGGCCTGCTGGTCGCCGACCCCGACAGCGCCACGCTGACCGGCGCGACGGTGACGATCGTGGACGGGCTGGCGCCGGACGAGGACGAGCTGGTCTACGTCGACGGGTTCACGATCATCGGCGTCTACGTGGCCGCTACGGGGACCCTGACCCTGACCGGCTCGGCCCCCGTCGCCGAGTACCAGGCGGCGCTGCGCAGCGTGGCCTACCGCAACTCGTCGGCCGACCCGTCGACCGTCGACCGGGAGATCCGCTTCACCGTCCGCGACGCCACGTCGACCAGCGCGGCGGCGACCACGACGCTGCAGGTCGTGGCGGTCAACACGCCGCCGATCCTCGGGGGCGGCGGCAACGTCGTCGCCTACGCCGAGGACGACCCGGCGACCGTCGTCAACGGCGCGATCACGGTCGTCGATCCCGACCACGCGCAGCTGGCCGGCGCGACGGTCGCGATCACCGGCGGACTCGTGGCGGCCGAGGACCGGCTGGAGTTCGTCAACCAGAACGGGATCACCGGCAGCTTCGACTCCGCGACCGGGGTCCTGACGCTGTCCGGCACCGCGACGGTGGCCCAGTACCAGGCGGCGCTGCGCTCGGCCCGCTACCGCAACGCCGAGTCGTTCGTGCCCGACACGCGCGATCGTACCGTCCGCTTCGTCGTGACCGACGGCAGCGACGAGAGCAACGCGGTCACGACCACGATCACGGTCACCGCGGTGCCGGACGCGCCGACGGTGACCACGAGCGGGGGATCCTCGAGCTTCCCCGAGAACGGCACGCCGGTGGTGGTCGATCCGGGCCTCACGGTCACCGACCCCGACAGCCCGACGCTCTCCGGCGCGACGGTGTCGATCGCGAACGGGTTCTCGGCGGCGCAGGGCGACGCGCTCGGGTTCTCCAACCAGGACGGGATCACCGGGAGCTACGACCCCGCCGACGGCACGCTCACGCTGACCGGCGCCGCGACGCTCGCCGAGTACCAGGCGGCGCTGCGCTCGGTGACGTTCGTGAACACCAGCGACGATCCGACGACCTCGCGCACGATCCGCTTCGTCGTCCGCGACGAGTCGGGGACGGCCAGCGCCGCGGCCGAGCGGGCGCTGACGATCTTGGCGGTCAACGACGCGCCGACGATCTCCGACGGCGGAGCGCTGACCTACATCGAGAACGACCCGGCGACGGCGATCTCGCCGGCGCTGGTGGTCACCGACCCGGACAGCGCGACGCTGATCGGGGCCACGGTGCAGATCACCGGCAACCTCGCCGCCGCCGAGGACCGGCTGGTGTTCACCAACCAGAGCGGGATCACCGGCAGCTACGACGCCGGGCTCGGCCGACTGACCCTGAGCGGGTCCGCGTCGGTCGCCAACTACCAGGCCGCGCTGCGCTCGGTCGCCTACCGGAACCTCTCGGAGGATCCGAGCCCCGCGACCCGGACGGTCACCTACACGGTGGCGGACGACGACGGGGCGATGACGAGCACCCCGGCGACGATCGCGGTGATCCCGGTCAACGACGCGCCGACGGCGCCGAACGTCACGCTCGACGGCGCCAACGCCGCGATCGGCAACACGACGCTGGTCGGCAACGACCCGGCGGACGCGGCGCCGATCGTCGACGGTCCGCGCAAGTCGATCGCGTCGCCGTTGCGCAGCGGCGCGAGCGACCCCGAGGGCGACGGGGTGAGCGTGGTGCCGGGCAGCTTCGCGACCGACGACGGCGGGACGGTCGTGCTGGAGGAGGACGGCGACTTCGTCTACACCCCGGCGACCGGCACCAGCTGCAGCGACGGCAGCGACTTCTTCGACTACACGGTGACCGACGACCACCCGACCGATCCGCGGACCTCGACCGGCCGCGTGACGATCTCGATCGCGGAGTGCGTCTGGTACGTCAACAACGCCGCGGCGGCCGGCGGCGACGGTCGCTCGTCCGCGCCGTTCGACACGCTCGCCGAGGCCGACGAGGCGGCGACCACGAGCGGCGCGACGATCTACGTCCACGGTGGCGACGGCACGAGCAGCGGCCTGACCGGCGGCGTCACGCTCGCGACCGACCAGCGGCTGGTCGGCGGCGCGCAGGACCTGACGGTCGGGAGCATCACGCTGGCGACCGGCAGCGCCGTGCAGCGCCCGACGATCGCCGGCACCGTCCAGCTGGGCAGCGGCAACGTCGTCGCGGGCCTGGCGGTCAACGGGGGCACCGGAGCGGCGATCGACGGTGGCAGCGGGGACGCCGGCGGGACGTTGCGCGACCTGCGGCTGCTCGCCGACGGCAGCGCCGGACGTGCGCTGTCGCTCGTCTCCACGTCGGGCACCTGGAACGTCCTGCGGACGAGCATCGCGACGACCGGTGGCGCTTCCGGCGTGGTGATCCAGAACGCGGGGACGGTGCGCTTCTCCGAGGACGAGCCGTCCGTGATCGACACCGCCGGGCCGGGGCTCACGGCGTCCGGCACGGAGCTGCAGGGCGCCATCCAGCGCATCGTCGTCACGGCACCGGCGGCGACCGGGGTCACGCTCACGAACACCACCGGATCGCTGATCCTCGACAACCTCAGCCTGGCGACGACCGGCAAGGGCCTGGTGCTCGACGGCGCGTCCGGCATCTTCGTGCGGACCCAGTCCGGTGCGGTCGGGGCGATCGTCTCCGCGGACGCCGCGGTCGACGTCAGCGGGACCGCCGCGGTCGCCCCGCAGATCCAGCTCAACCAGGTCAGCTCGAGCAGCGGCACCTACGGGATCCGCCTGCGCGGCCTGGGCGGCGGAACCTTCAGCGCCGGCGGCGGGACGCTCGCCGGCCAGACCACCGCCGCGTTCAGCGTCGACGGCGGCAGCGGCGACGTCAGCTACGGCGGGACCATCGGCGACGGGAGCGGGCTCTCGGCGCAGGTCCTCAACCGCACCGGGGGAACGGTCACGCTGTCGGGCAACGTGACCGACGGGGCGGACGCCGGCGGGGGGATCGCGCTCAGCGGCAGCTCCGGCGGCGCGACCGTCTTCAGCGGCAGCGCGGTGCAGCTCCGCACCGGCGCCCTGCCGGCGGTCGACATGACGCTCGGCAGCAACCACGACGTCTCGTTCACCGGCGGCGGCCTGAGCATCCTGACGACCAGCGGGGCGGGCTTCCGGGCCTCCGGTGGCGGCCGCGTCACGGTCACGGGCACGGGCACGGGCAACGTGATCGCCACGACGACCGGCCGTGCGCTGCAGATCGACGGGCCGGACCTGCTGGCGTCCGGCGCCACCTTCCGCTCGATCTCGTCGAACGGCGCGCCGAGCGGCATCCAGCTGAACGCGACCGGGTCGCTCGGCGGCCTGACCGTCACCGGCGCCGGGACGGCGGGCAGCGGCGGCACGATCATCGGATCGACCGGGCCGGGCATCGAGCTGACCGACGTCGCCGGAGCCTCGCTCCGGGACGTCCACGTGATCAGCGGCGGCGACGACGGCATCCGCGCCAGCGGCGTGTCCGGCCTCTCGCTGCTCGGTGCCAGCCGCGTCACCGGCAACGGCAACGCCGAGGACGAGCACGGCCTGGACCTGCGCCAGGTCTCGGGCACGGTGCAGCTGACCGGCGCGACGGTCACCGGCAACGCCGACGGCAACCTGGTGGTCCGCAACCAGGGGGCGAGCGTGACCCTCGGGGTCCAGGGCGGGAGCTTCGGCCTCAACGACGGATCGGCCGTCGGCAACGACAGCATCCAGATCGACAACTCCGGGTCGGGCGTCACGACCGCGACGATCACCGGCGCGCAGTTCGACCGCAGCCGTGGCGACCACGTCCAGGTCAGCGCCAGCGGAACCAACAGCGTGCGGCACAGCGTGAGGATCGAGGGCAACACGATGACCGGCGACGGCAACGCGCCGACGCCCCAGACGCTCGGCGGCGGGATCACCGTCAGCGCGGGCGGTGGCGCGCAGCTGCAGGCCAGCATCGAGAGCAACGCGATCAACCGCGCCCGCGACTCGGCGATCGTCGTCAGCGGGTCGGGCGACGCGCGGCTGGCGACGGTGGTCGCCGGCAACACGATCGGCACCTCCGGCGAGAGCCGCTCCGGTTCGGCCACCGGCAACGGGATCTCCGTCCGGAGCCAGGGCAACAGCGCGGTCCGGACGTTGATCGAGAGCAACCAGGTCCGGCAGTGGCACAACGCCTACGGCATCGATGTCGTTCAGGGCGACGGCCCCGGCACGATCGACGCCACGGTGATCGCCAATCAGCTCAGCCAGCCGACGAGCAACGCGGCGTCGGGGATCCGGCTGGTGGCCGGCACGACCGCGTTCGACACCGGTCAGTCGTGCTTCGACGTCGGGCACGACACGTCGCCGAGCGACCGCAACGAGCTGGTCGGCACCGGTGTGGCCGGCGAGCCCGACGTCCGCCTGCGGATCGCCGGCGCGGCGACGTCGGTGCTGCGGCTGCCCGGCTACGCCGGGGGCGCGGGCGACACCGCGGCCGTCGGCGCCTTCCTGGTCGCCCGCAACACGGTGACGACCGCACCGACGGCGATGGTCACCCGGCAGACCGCCACGCAGACCTTCGTCGGAGGAGCCAGCGGCTGCCTCGCGCCCTGAGAGGTCTCAGAACGATCGATCGGCCGCGGGCCGCGGTCCTCAGTCCTCGCTCGTCCCGTCGTCGATCCGCGGCACGATCAGCAGCGGGACCTCGGCGTGGCGCACCAGCTGGGTGCTGGTGCTGCCCAGGACCACCCGGCGCACCGCGCCGAAGCCGCGCGACCCGACGACCAGCAGGTCGACGCCCTCCGGCCGCTCTAGCGCCTGGCGGGTGTCGCCCAGGATCACCTGGCCACTGGCCCGGACGTCGGCGAAGCGCCCGCAGAGCTCGCGCAGGTCGTCCTCCGCGTCCTGCCGCAGGGCGTCGAGCGGGAACGGGTCGAGCGCGCCGCCGTACCACAGCGGGACGGCCTGGAGAACCCGCAGGATCCGCAGGGCGGCGCCGGTCCGGCGCGCCAGATCGGCCGCGATCTCGACGGCGTTGCGGGCGTTCTCGCCGCCGTCGTAGGCCACGCCGATCGTGGCCGGCGCCGCCGCGCGGGTGGCCCAGCCAACCGGAGCGACGACGACGCTGCACGGCGACCCGTGGAGGGTCTGCTCGGTCGCGCTGCCGAGGAACGGCCGGGTCACGGCCGTGGTGTGGCTGCGGCCGACGACGATCGCCCGGGCTCCCTGGTCGCGCGCGATCTCGTGCAGTGCCTGGGCCGGCGACGACCCGCGCGTGACGGTGAACCGCAGGTTCGCGTGGTCGGCGAACTCCGCGCGTGACCCAGCCAGCTGGTCCTCGGTCTGCTGCCGCAGCTTGGCCTCGAAGGTCTCCGACGCGCTCTGGTACCCCGGGTCGTAGGGGTAGACGCCGACGACGGTGATCGTCGGCTGCTCGCCGGTGGCGTCGGCCAGGGCGACGGCCAGCGCCAGGGCATCGCGGCCACCGTCGCTGCCGTCGTGTCCGACGATGACCGGGCCGCGCGTGCCCGCTTCCTGAACCGGATCGCTCATGGACCCAATCTACCGCTCGTCCGCGCCGTCGACCCGGACCACGACCGAGCGCACGATCCGGTCGTGGAAGGCGCGTCGCCGCCGATCCCAGAGCAGGATCCAGAAGCCGGCGAGCAACGGGATCGCCCCCAGGCTGATACCGGCCAGGCGCAGCAGCGCGCGGCACGGCCGCAACGGCCGTCCGGTGCGGCCGTCGACCACGCGCACGCCCATCACCGCGTCGCCGGCTGGTCGATCGGCGGCCAGACGATCGGCA
>CAZFIQ010000005.1:9170-14163 GCA_964519185.1 uncultured Patulibacter sp. | reverse complement strand
CCCATCACCGCGTTGCCGATCGTCTGGCCGCCGATCGACCAGCCGGCGACGAAGTACGTGATCGACCACAGCGCGAACGCAACCGCGCCGGCGAGGAACCCGGTGCCGCTGACCTGCGGCTCGCCGACCAGCACCGACAGCGCGATCCCCAGCGCGCCGGTGGCGATCGCCGCGATCAGGTTGATCACGATCGCGTCGAGCACGAACGCGGCCGTCCGGGTCACGAGGCCGGCGTACGGGGTCCGATCGTCCAGCGTCACCGGCGCGGTCGGGCGCAGCGGCCGGGCCCCGGGGCGCCGCCGGCGTCGCACGGGAGCCGTGCTGCTCACGCGTCGCTCCGGCGTCCGGCCATCCGGCGGGCGATCCGCTCCAGCCAGTCGTCGGCCTGGGCGGCCCCGTCGCGCACGCCGTCGAGTACGTCGGTGGCGGCGCTGCGGCTCTGGTGGGCGATCGCGTCGCTGACCGCCGGGCTGCTGGCAACGCGGTCGATCAGGGCCCAGAAGCGCTCGCGCTCGGCGAGCGCATCGAGCAGCGCGTCGACCACGCCGGCGTCGGCGGCCCGCCGCGCCACGTGCCGCGCGAGGGCGCTGTCGAGGATCCGGTCGGCGATCCGCTCGCTTCCCTCGTGCTCGACGACGGCGGTCACGATCCGCTCGAGCTCACGGGAGGAGAGCCAGGCGTCGGCGGTGGCGATCACCGCGTCGGCGGCGATCCGCCGGGTCCGGCGCTCGATCCCGCGCGCGACCCCGAAGGGCACCGTGAGCGGTGCGCGGGCCACGTCCGCCAGGCGGCCGAGCGCGGGACGCTCCTGGCTCATCGGGCCACCGGTCGGGAACGTCGCGCGCGCGGCATCGTCGGCACCCTACTCGCGCGCGCCGGCAGGGCGAGCGCCGCCGGCCGGCCCGGCGGTCAGGCCGCGGCGGCGCGCTCGAGCGCGGCGACGTCGAGCTTGACCATCTTCAGCATCGCCTGGGTCACCCGGTGACGGACGTCGGGGTCGTCGTCGGTGAGCAGCCGCACCAGCGCCTCCGGCACGACCTGCCAGGAGACGCCGAAGCGATCCTTGAGCCAGCCGCACTGACTGGGGCGGCCGCCGTCGGCCAGCAGCGCGTCCCAGTAGTGGTCGACCTCCGCCTGGTCCGCGCAGGCGATCTCGAACGACACGGCCTCGGTCTGGGGGAAGTCCGGGCCGCCGTTGATCCCGACGAACGGCTGGCCGTCGAGCTCCCAGGCGACGGTGACGATGCTGCCCTCGGGCCCGGGACTGTCGGGGCCGTAGTGGCTGATCTCGGTGATCCGCGAGTTGGGGAAGATCGAGACGTAGAGCTCGGCGGCGTCCTCGGCGACGCCGTCGAACCAGAGGTTGGGGGTGATGCGCGGCACGGTGGACTCCCTGGGCAGCGGTGAGCGGTCGATCCCAGGACCGGGCGACCGGCCGGAACTCATCGCACGGACGATCCCCAGACCCGCTCCCGCGCCGCGGTGTACGGGCCCCCGCGGGCGACGGCGCCGGAGGTCGCGACGCGCTAATCTGAAAACCGATCCGCAATCCGTCATTAACGTCGGCGGACGTTCACGAAACAGGGGACCGAGCATGGCACTGACCATCGGCGATACCGCGCCGGACTTCGAAGCCGAGACGACCGACGGTCGCATCTCCTTCCACGACTGGATCGGCGACAGCTGGACGATCCTCTTCTCGCACCCGCGCGACTTCACCCCGGTCTGCACCACCGAGCTGGGCTACATGGCCCTGATCAACGGTGAGTTCGAGAAGCGCGGTGCCAAGACGATCGCGATCTCGGTCGACCCGGTCGACAACCACCAGAAGTGGTTCGCCGACATCGAGGAGACGCAGGGCGCGGCGCCCCAGTTCCCGCTGATCGCCGACACCGACTTCGCCGTCGCCAAGGCCTACGGGATGCTGCCGGCCGACGTCGACGGCGATCCGACCGCGCGCACGCCGGCCCAGAACGCCACGCTGCGCAACGTCTTCATCATCGGCCCGGACAAGAAGATCAAGCTCGTGCTGGTCTACCCGATGACCACCGGCCGCAACTTCGACGAGGTCCTGCGCGTCCTCGACTCGCTGCAGCTGACCGCCAACCACGCCGTCGCCACCCCGGCGCAGTGGAAGCAGGGCGAGGACGTGATCATCGCCGGCTCGGTCAGCAACGACCAGGCCAAGGAGAAGTACCCGGAGGGCTGGCAGGAGCCGAAGCCCTACATCCGGATCGTCCCGTCGCCGGTTCCGGCCCGGGACTGATTCCCCCGGCGGTTCCTGCGGGTCAGCCGGCCCGCAGGTCCGCCGCCAGGCGGGTCATGCCGAGCGCCTCCGCGGCGGCGGCCCCGCCCTCGCGGTCGAGCGGCCCGTCCGCCACGTCCTCGACGTCGGCCTCGTGCAGCAGCGCGACCGCGTAGTCGCGCCGCACGTCCTCGGCCTGCTCCCGCAACCGTGCGGCGAGCCTCGCGGTCAGGCCGTCGCCGAGTTGGGGCTCGGCGCCCTCCTGGCCGTCCGGCCCCGTCGCGCCCGCGGCGCGCAGCACGCCCTCCAGGTCACCGTGCGTCTCGAGCAGCCGGGCCGCGGTCTTGGCGCCGATGCCGCTGGCGCCCGGAATCCCGTCCGAGGGGTCCCCGCGCAACGCGATCAGGTCGGTCACCTGGTCCGGCCGGACGCCGAGCGTGGCGAGCACCCCCGCTGCGTCGATCGTCACCAGCCCGGGGCCGCGGCCGCGCGGCCGCCGCACGACCACGTGGTCGTCGACGCAGGCCATCAGGTCGCGGTCGCCGGTCACGATCACGGCGTCGCCGCCGGCCGCGGCGCGGCGCCGGGCGAGCGTCGCGATCACGTCGTCCGCCTCCAGCGCGCCGCCGTCGCGGACCGCCCAGCCGAACGCGGCGCAGAGGTCCGGAGCCTGCTCCCAGCGTCGGCGGAGCGCGTCCGGCATCGGCTCGCGGTGCGCGTGGTAGGCGGGCAGCAGGGCCGTGCGGTGGGTGGCGTCCTCGGCGCCGATCGCGCAGCAGACGGCGGAGGGGTCGTGCTCGGCGATCTCGCTGAGGATCGTGCGCGCCGCCCCGAGCAGGGCGCCGATCGGCTCGCCGTCCGCCCCGCGGATCTTCGACGGCAGCGCGAAGTGCGCGCGGTAGAGCACCCACGGCAGGTCGACGAGCAGCAGCGGACCGGACACGCGGGCAGCCTAGCGTGGGCCGGAGGGGGCCGGCACGGATCCGGCGATCGCGTCCGGAGGGATCGCTAGTCGCGGGCGTCGATCCGCGCGACCAGACGCTCGACCGAGCGGACCTGCCGACGCCGCAGCAGCGGGCGGAGCACGGCCAGCGCCGCCCGGCCGATCGCTCCGCGGGGAACGGTCTCGAGCGTGAAGCCGACGCGGCAGCCGGCCGGGTCGGGCGCGACGTCGAAGGTGGCCACCATCCGCTCGACGATCGGCAGGCCACCGCCGACGTGGACCTGGCGCTGACCGTCGTCGACGGCGACGATCCGCCAGTCCGTCGGCCAGCCGAGCGGGCCGAGCAGCCGCGACCACTCGCGGTAGCGTCCGCCGACCGTCGCGCCGCCGGACGACGAGACCATGCGCAGCGTGTGCGCGACCCACGCCGCGTAGCCGTCGACGTCGCAGAGCACGGCCCAGGCGGCCTCGGGCGGGGCGGCGACGGGGAGCTCGTGACGGAACGACGTCATCGGGTCGGTCGGTGGGATCGGTGGGGCGGCGGCTCAGACCGTGACCGGCGGCGCGGGGGCGGCGGCCGTCCGCGGGACCAGCGATCCGAAGCGGATCGTCCCGTCGTCGATCCGGCCGTAGCGGAGCGCGACCACGTCGTAGGCGTAGTTCATCCGGACCCGCCAGGGGGCCTTCGAGCCGGAGCGGGGCAGGCGGTCGGCGGCCCGCAGCACGTAGCCGGCGTCGAAGTCCAGCAGCGGCGCGTGGTGGATCGACGGGTCGCCGTTGACCGGCGTGCACTGGCGCTCGCCGCGCTGATCCATCGCCTTCAGCAGCCGGCCGACGTACTCGCCGGTCAGGTCGGCCTTGAGCGTCCACGAGGCGTTGGTGTAGCCGATCGCGAAGGCCAGGTTCGGAACGCCCTCGAGCATCATCCCCTTGTAGGCCATCCGCGTCGTGATGTCGACGGGCTCGCCGTCGACGGCGATCTCGATCCCGCCGATCATCAGCAGCTCGAGCCCGGTCGCGGTGATGATCAGGTCGGCCGGCAGCTGCTCTCCGGAGGTCAGCCGGATGCCGTCCTCGGCGAAGGTCTCGATCGTGTCGGTGACCACCGACGCGGTGCCGGCGCGCCGCGCACGGACGAGGTCGCCGTCGGGCACCCGACAGAGCCGCTGGTCCCACGGGTCGTACGACGGGGCGAAGTGGCGGTCGACGTCGAACCCGTCGGGCAGCTGGCGGACCAGGAACTTGCGCAGGAAGGCCTTCATCCGCTCGGGTCGCCGGCGGCTGAACTGGTACAGCGCGATCTGGGTGAGGATGTTCTTCCAGCGCACCACGGGGAAGGCGACGCGGTCGGGCAGCAGGCGCTTGATCCGCTCGGCCAGCGGGTCGACCGAGGGCAGCGAGGTCACGTAGGTCGGCGACCGCTGGAGCATCGTCACGTGCGCAGCGTCCTGCGCCATCGCCGGGACCAGCGTCATCGCGGTCGCGCCGCTGCCGATCACGACGACCCGCTGGCCGCGGTAGTCGAGGTCCTCGGGCCACTGCTGCGGGTGGACGATCGTCCCGCGGAAGCGCTCGCGGCCGGGGAACTCGGGCGTGTGCCCCTGGTCGTAGCGGTAGTACCCGGTGCAGCCGAGCAGGAAGCCGCAGGTCACGGTGCCGGTCTCGGTCGTGCCGGTCCGCGGGTCATGCCGCTCGTAGGTCACGGTCCAGCGCGCGTCGGCCGACGACCAGGCGAAGGCGGTGACCCGGTGCCGGTAGCGGATCAGTCGATCGATGCCGTACTCGCGCGCGGTGTCGTGCAGGTA
>CAZFIQ010000005.1:0-9160 GCA_964519185.1 uncultured Patulibacter sp. | reverse complement strand
GATCGCCTTGGCGTCGGACCAGGGCCGGAAGCCGAACCCGAGCGTGTGCATGTCGGAGTCGGAGCGGACCCCCGGGTAGCGGAAGAGGCTCCAGGTGCCGCCCAGCTCGTCGCGGGCCTCGAGCAGTGCGATCGACCGCTGCGGGTGCTGGCGCTGCAGGTGGTGCGCGGCCCCGATGCCGGAGAGGCCGGCCCCGATGATCAGGACGTCGAGGTGCTCGTGCGTCATGTGCGGACCTGGGTCGGGTGGACGACTCGGCTGATCGAGCGACCAGCGTTCGCTACCCAGGGTAGCGAGGGTGGTCGCGTGCGGGGGATCGTGTGGACGATCAGGCGCGCGGGGCGTCGGACCCGGGGCCCGGGGCGTCGGCGGGCGCGGTCCGCGGCTCCGTCGCGGCGGCCGGGGCGGGCTCCGGTGCGGGAGCCGACTCCGCCGGGGGCGCGGGCTCCGCCGCGGGTGCCGACTCCGGCGGGGGCTCCGACCCCGGGGCGGGCTCCGACCCCGAAGCGGGAGCCGCGTCCGCGTCGGGGGCGGGGGCGGCTGCGGCGGGCTCCGCGGCGGCGCTCTCGACGACGTCGAGCTTCTCCCGCAGAGCGTTGCTGGCGGCGTGCAGCTCCCCGAGCAGCTTGCCCAGCGAGACCGGCTCGGCGATCGGGCCGGTCTCCTCGCCGCGGTAGGCGGACTTGAACTCGCGGACGAACCCGCGCGGCCCCGCCGCGATCCGGTCGCGCACGGCCTTGAGCGCCGTCGTCAGCCGGTCCAGCTCCGTCCGCGCCTCGGCCTGGCCCTCGGGACCGAGCGCCTTCCACCGCTGCTCCAGGTCGCGGGCCGAGCGGATGCGGGCGTTCGCGGTGCGCGCGAGTTGGGCGAATTGCAGGTAGCCGACCATCTGGGGAGCAGGCTAACGCCATCGCCGCCAGCGGTTCGTGCCGCCGACGACCCGACCGGTGCCCCCCGCGTGAAACTAGGATCGTCCGACGATGCACCGCGAAGACGCGCACCAGCGGGTGCTGATCGCCTCCCCGGTCCGGCAGCAGCCGGCCAAGCTCCGCGCGTTCCTGCGGTCGCTCGAGGAGCTCGACCGGACCGGCCTGCGGCTGGAGTTCGCGTTCGTCGACGACAACGACGACCCGCGGTCCAGCGCGCTGCTGCGGGCCTTCGCCCCGGACGACGTGGTGCGCTTCCTGCCGCCCGGGCCGCCCGGCGACGCCTACGTCACGGACGACGAGACCCACCGCTGGCAGACGTCGCTGACCGACCGGGTGGCGGCGTTCAAGGACCGGCTCCTGGCGATCGCCCGCGACGAGGCGTTCGACGCGATCTTCCTGGTGGACTCCGACCTGGTGCTCCGGCCGCCGACCGTCCGGCACCTGGCGGAGCAGCCGGTGCTGGTCTGCTCGGAGGTCTTCTGGACGCAGTGGGAGCCCGACGGCCCCGAGCTCCCGCAGGTCTGGTGCCACGGCCAGTACAACCTCTTCCGCCTGGAACGGGGGGAGGCGATCGAGCCGGACGAGGTCGCGCGTCGGACCGACGAGTTCACGACGATGCTGCGGACCCCCGGCCGCTACGAGGTCGGCGGGCTCGGGGCCTGCACGCTGATCCGACGCGAGGCGATCGAACGCGGAGTCGCCTTCGCGCGGGTGCCCCACCTGGTCGTCTTCGGCGAGGACCGCGACTTCTGCGTGCGCGCGGCCGCGCTCGGGATCGGCCTGTACGCCGACACGCACCACCCGCCGCTGCACCTCTACCGCGAGCGCGACCTGGACCGGATCGCGGCGTTCCGCGGAGCGGACGACGACGACCCGACGCCCGGCCTCTCCGCCGGCGTCCCCGGCGCGGGATCGTCCCCGGCGCCGCGCGCCCACCCGTGGCGGAAGGCCCGGGGCAACCGGGTGGTGCTGTCGATGGTCGTGCGCAACGAGGCCGGTCGGTACCTGGACCGGGTGCTCCGCCACGCCGCGTCCTACGTCGACGCCGCGGTGATCCTCGACGACGCCAGCACCGACGGCACCGCGGAGCTCTGCCGGACGGCGCTGGCGGACCTCCCGCACGAGGTGATCACGCTCGAGCGGTCGCTGTTCGGGCAGGAGCACCGGCTGCGGCGGCTGCAGTGGAAGCACACGCTGGCGGCCGACCCCGACTGGATCCTCAACCTCGACGCGGACGAGCAGTTCGAGGACGCGATCCGCCCGCTGATCCGCTCGCTGGTGGACCAGACCGACGTCGACGCCGTGCTCTTCCGCCTCTACGACATGTGGAGCGCGACGCAGTACCGCAGCGACGAGCGGTGGCGGGCCCACACCGTCCATCGCCCGTTCCTGGTGCGCCCGGTCCCCGGGATGGACGCCACCTGGCCGGAGCGGGCCCAGCACGCGGGCCGGTTCCCGCCGTCGGTCAGCGACCTGGAGTTCTGGACCTGCGCGGTGCGACTGCAGCACCTCGGATGGGCGGACCCGGCCGACCGGCGCGCCAAGCACGACCGCTACCGGCGGCTGGACCCCGACGGCGACTGGAGCCCGTCAGGCCACTACGCCTCGATCCTCGACCCGGCGCCGACGCTGGTCGACTTCGACTGACCGGCGGCCGGCCGGATCTCCGCCCGCAGGATCGCGGCGATCCGCTCCCCGGCGTCGCCGGACCCGAAGGCGCTGGTCCCGTCGGCCGGGCGTCCGGCGGCGAGCTGCCGGGTCGCCGCCGCGACGATCGCCTCCTCGTCGGTCCCCACGAGTCGGGCGATCCCGGCGTCGATCGCCTCGCGGCGCTCGGTGTGGTCCCGCACCACCAGGGTCGGGACGCCGAGCACCGCGGCCTCCTCGGTGACGCCCCCCGAGTCGGTGATCACCAGCTCGGCGGCCGCCAGCCGCCGCAGGAACCACGGATACTCGGCGGCGTCGGCCAGGTCGATCCGGGGGTGCGCGTCGAGCAGCGCCTTCGCCGGGGCACGGACCTGCGGGTTGGCGTGCAGCGGCAGCCAGACGTCGACGGCCGGGTCGGCGTCGGCGATCCGGCGGAGCGCCCGCAGCACGGCTTCGATCGGCGCTCCGAGGCTCTCGCGGCGGTGCAGCGTGGCGACCAGCAGCTTCCGGCCCGGCGCGACGACCGGCGTCGCGGACGGGGCCGCGGTCCGGGCGAGGGTCCGGTGGAGCTCGTCGACGATCGGGTTGCCGGTCAGGTGGACCGCGTCCGCTGCGATGCCCTCGCGGTGCAGGGCGTCGGCAGCCCGCGCGGTCGGCGCGAAGTGCCAGCGGGCGAGCGCCGTGATCATCCGCCGGTTCGCCTCCTCCGGGAACGGCAGCGTCGGATCCCCGGAGCGCAGGCCGGCCTCGACGTGGCCGACCGGCACGCCGCGGTGGAACGCCGCCAGCGCCCCGGCCAGCGCCGACGTCGTGTCGCCCTGCACCAGCACGACGTCGGGGCGCTGCGCGGCGATCGTCCGGTCGAGTGTCGTCACCAGCTGGGTCAGCAGTTCGTTGAGCCCGTGGTCGCGGCGGTCGAGCACGAGCCGGACGTCCGCCGCCAGCCCGACCGCGGCCAGCGCGGGTGGCCCGAGCGACGGCTGCTGGCCGGTGTCGACGACGGTGACGACGTGGCCCGGATGGTCGCCGAGGGCCCGCACGACGGGGGCGAGCTTGATCGCCTCCGGTCGCGTCCCGACGACCACCAGGAAGCGCGCGGCGGCTCCGTCGTCGGTCGGCCGGGGTTCGGGTGGTTGGCCCATCGTCGGAGACCCTATATGGGTCCCGAGCACGGACGGCTCCGCGCCGTCGGTGGACGTCGTCCCGCGCGGTACGCAACGATGGCGCCCATGCCACCCGCGCCACCGAGCCCGCGTCCCACGGTCTGCCTCACGATGATCGTCCGCAACGAGGCGCACATCATCCGCGAGTCGCTCGACGCGGCCGCCGGCCGGATCGACCGCTGGGTGATCGTCGACACGGGCTCGACCGACGACACCATCGCGGTGATCGAGCAGCGGATGGCGGAGCACGGCATCCCGGGGGAGGTCCACCGTCGTCCGTGGCGCGACTTCGGCACCAACCGCAGCGAGGCGCTCCAGCTGGCCAACGGCCAGGCCGACTACCTGTGGGTGCTCGACGCGGACGACACGGTCGAGGGCGACCTGGACCTGTCGGGGCTGACCGCCGACTCGTACCTGCTGCGGTACCGCGTGGGCACGTCGTTCTGGCGCCGGCAGATCTTCCGCAGCGGGCTCCCGTGGCGCTACGAGGGGGTGCTGCACGAGTATCCGGTCTGCGACGAGCCGGCCACCGAGGAGCGCCTCGACGGCGACTACGTGGTGCTCGGACGGACCCTCGGCGCGCGCAGCGCCAACCCGCAGAAGTACCGCGACGACGCGGAGCTGCTGCGCACCGTGCTCGCGGACGACCCGACGGACACGCGGTCGCAGTTCTACCTGGCGCAGAGCCTGGAGAACGCGGGGGACGACGAACCGGCGCTGGAGGCCTACACCCGCCGGGCCGAGCTCGGGGGCTGGGACGAGGAGCGCTGCCTCTCGCTGATCCGCCGGGCCGACCTGCTGCTGCGCCTGGGCCACCCCTGGTCGGCCGCGCTGGAATCGCTGCTGGAGGCCTACGAGGCCCGGCCGACCCGCGCCGAGCCCTTCGCCCGGATCGCCCGCCACTACCGCGAGCAGGGCAAGTTCCGGATCGCCTACGAGTTCGCCCGCCGTGCGGCTGAGATGCCGTACCCGGACGGCGACAACCTCTTCGTCGACGCGGGCGTCTACGGCTGGGGAGCGCGGGACGAGCAGGCCGTCTGCGCGTCGTACGTCGACCGCCCCGCCGAGGCGCTGGACCTGGGGACCGCGCTGCTCGCCGGCACGGCGCTGCCCGAGGACCAGCGGGAGCGGGTGGCGGCCAACCGCGACGGCTGCGTGGCGGCGGTGCGGGAGGACCGCGTGGCGTACCCGGCGGAGGCGGTGGAGCGTCTCCGCGCCGGGCTCGCCGACCCGCGACCGGCGGGCGCCCGCCCGCGCGACGTGACCGTGGCGCTGCGGTCGACCGGCGACGAGCGTGCGCTCGAACGCACCCTCAACAGCCTGCTGCACTGCGTCACGGACCTCGACCGGGTGGTCCGGGTCACGTGCCTCTGCCCCGCGGGCGGATACGCGCCCGACCAGGCGTTCCAGGAGCGGTACCCGTTCGTGGAGGCGTTCCGGACCCCGGCCGGCGAGGATCCGGCGACGAGCACGAACCGCCTGCTCGACGGCATCGTGACGCCCTACGTGCTGTACGTCGAGTCCGGCTGGGAGCTGTTCGCGCGCGGGTCGTACGTCGAGCGGGCCGTCCGGCTGCTGCGGGAGGAGCCGACCGTCGGGCAGGTCGCGTTCAACCGCTCGTACGCGCGATCGGTCGCCGAGCGGCACCTGGTCGGCGGGGCGCCGCTGAACGTGGCCGGCCACCGCTACCGGATGCACGCCTATGTCGCTCCCGACACCGACGCCTGGCGCGCCTACCGGGAGCGGATGCCCGACGACGCGCGGACCAACGCCCACTGGCCGCACTTCACGCTCCAGCCGTCGCTGATCGACGTCGAGCGGATCCGGTCGGTCGGCCGGTTCGCCTCCGGGGGAGACTTCGAGCGGACGTTCGCCGAGCGCTACACGGCGGCGGGCCTGCTCACGGCGTTCTTCGACGAGGTCTCCGCGTTGCCGGGCGACGATGCCGACGCGGCCGTGCCGGCCGCCGCGCCGGAGCCGGTGGCGCTGTCGCGCCTGGCGCCCGGGGTGCGGATCGGCGATCTCGACGTGGAGATCGACGACCCGGGGGCGATCGTCGGCGCCGGCGTGGCGGTCGACGCCGGGACGCTGCGGATCGACATCGAGATGCGGCCCGACGAGCTCGACGGCCCGGGGGACGATCGTCGCTACCGCGTCGGGTTCGGCTCCGGACTGCGGCTGATCTCGGTCGCCCCGCTCGACGCGCCCCTCGCCGGTGGCCCCCGGTCGGTCCCGTTCCGTGGCGGCGAGCTGATCGGCGAGAGCCTCGGGCAGGGACGGCACCGGATCGTCCACCGGGTCGCCGGGGACGACGATCTGGTGTCGCCGACGTTCACCGTCGCGGGGGGCGACGACGAGCAGCTCTGGGGCCTGGCTTGGTTCGACGAGCAGCTGGTGGCGATCCTCGGTCTCGATGGGGAGCGACTGGTGGTGGCGTTGCTCACGGAAGAACAGGTTGGTGGGCTCTTCCTCACGGTGGCGATTGCGGTGTAGGCTGCCCGCTGAACCGGCGACAGCCGAACGACGAGGAGCACCGGTGCAGGACGAATCTCACGCTCGCCGACCAGGAGAAGGAACCGCTGACGCGGACCTGGACGTGTCGAACGACATCAACCGCCGCCAGCTGCTGAAGGGAGCGGGATTCCTGCTCGGCAGCGGCATCATGTGGTGGCTTCCGGCCGACGCGATGGGCTCGACGGCTAAGCCCTTGACCCAGGTCCGCCGCCTCCGGCGCCGGGTCGCCGCCGCGAAGATCGACCGGCGCTACCGCGTCCGACTCGAACGGATGTTGATCCGGGCCGAGGAGGCGCTGGTCAACGCGCGACCCAACCGAGCGCGCGAGATGCTCCGGGAGTTCTCCCTGGTCGTCGGCGAGAACCGCGGCCGCAACCAGCTCTCGCGCAAGCTCGGCAGCAACTGGCGGCGTGAGGCGAACGCCATCCGCGGCCGGATCAAGCCGGCCAAGCCGCCGAAGGGGGCGACCGGTCCGGCCGGCGCCACCGGCGAGGCGGGCGTCGGCGCGACGGGCGCCACGGGCACGGACGGGCAGAACGGTGCCACCGGCCTGCAGGGTCTGAACGGAAACGACGGGGCCACGGGCGCGACCGGCGGCACGGGCGCGACCGGCGGCACCGGCGCGACGGGCGGCACGGGCGCGACCGGCGGCACCGGAGCCACCGGGTCGACGGGCGCGACCGGGTCGACCGGGGCCACGGGCCAGACGGGCGCGACGGGCTCGACCGGGGCCACCGGTCAGACCGGCGCGACGGGGTCGACCGGGGCCACCGGTCAGACCGGCGCGACGGGAGCCACCGGATCGACCGGAGTGACGGGGGCCACGGGTCAGACGGGCCCGACGGGCGCCACGGGGTCGACCGGCGCGACCGGCGCAACGGGGGCCACGGGTCAGACGGGCCCCACGGGCGCCACCGGATCGACCGGAGCGACGGGCTCTACGGGGTCCACCGGCGCGACCGGGGTCACGGGATCGACCGGAGCGACCGGAGCGACGGGCAGCACCGGTGCGACCGGTACGACCGGGGCCACGGGTGCGACCGGGTCGACGGGAGTCACCGGGGCGACGGGTGCGACCGGCGCCACGGGCGCTACGGGCACGTTCGGCCCGACCGGTGCCACCGGCGCGACGGGTGCTACGGGTGCGACCGGGGCAACGGGCTCCACCGGTGCCACGGGTATGACGGGTGCCACCGGCGCGACGGGCGCCACGGGCATGACGGGTGCCACCGGCGCGACGGGCGCCACGGGCATGACGGGTGCCACCGGCGCGACCGGCGCCACGGGTGTCACGGGCCCCACGGGGGTAACGGGCCCGGCCGGCTGACCGCGTTCTCGGGCCGCCCGCGACGCGTGGCGGCCCGAGACGCAGCGGTCGGAGCCGATCGGCTCCGGTCCACGAGGCCGGTTTCGCGGACGTGCGCCGGGAGCGCACGGCCGGGGAATCGGCCCGCTGGACGGCCGATTGCCGGGGGGAGACCCGGCTGCGGAACGGCTGATCGAACGGTTTCGGAACGATCCGGGGAGGGTCACGACGCATCTCGTTTCGAAGTCTGTATATTTCCCCGGGTCGCTGAGGGCGGCAGCGGGACGCAGGACCGGAGCGCCAAGGTGGAGCTTCACGAAGGTCCGAGGTTCTGCTAAAGTCTTCAGCCCGCACCTGAGCGGTTTAGACGCTTCGGTGTGCGCCTCCAGAATGTTTGGTTCTGGTCCGTAAGGGCGTGTCGGTCTTTGAAAACGCAACAGCATGCGTGCATCTCGCGAGAGCGGGGTGTGCGTCCAGGTTCGATTATTCGGGCTTCTGTTTTGGAAGCCTGGTTTTTGAATAGTGCATCTGGCTTTTGGGCTGGATGTTTTTCCGTCATGTTGGGGGTGCCGTAGTGTACTGGTGCCCCTGGTTTTGGTTCATGACATTCTCTCTGTTCGCACCTTTGGGTGTGGGCATCATGTGAATTTTGTTTCATGTGGTTCTTCACGGAGAGTTTGATCCTGGCTCAGGACGAACGCTGGCGGCGTGCCTAACACATGCAAGTCGAGCGAGGTCCACTCGGTAGCAATACCGATGAAGACCTAGCGGCGAACGGGTGAGTAACACGTGAGAAACCTGCCCCAAAGTCTGGGATAACCCGGGGAAACCCGAGCTAATACCGGATACCTTCTTTTGATCGCATGGTCAGTTGAAGAAAGTCTTTTCGCTTTGGGAGGGTCTCGCGGCCTATCAGTTTGTTGGTGGGGTAACGGCCTACCAAGACATCGACGGGTAGCTGGTCTGAGAGGACGATCAGCCACACTGGGACTGAGACACGGCCCAGACTCCTACGGGAGGCAGCAGTGGGGAATCTTGCACAATGGGCGAAAGCCTGATGCAGCAACGCCGCGTGCGGGAAGAAGGCCTTAGGGTTGTAAACCGCTTTCAGTTGGGACGAAGCTTCGCGGGTTAATAGCTCATTGGAGTGACGGTACCTTCAGAAGAAGCACCGGCTAACTACGTGCCAGCAGCCGCGGTAATACGTAGGGTGCGAGCGTTGTCCGGAATCATTGGGCGTAAAGCGCGTGTAGGCGGCTGAGTAAGTCTGCTGTGAAAGTCCAGGGCTCAACCCTGGAATGTCGGCAGATACTGCTTAGCTAGAGTACGGGAGGGGCGAGTGGAATTCCTGGTGTAGCGGTGGAATGCGCAGATATCAGGAGGAACACCTATGGCGAAGGCAGCTCGCTGGAACGTTACTGACGCTGAGACGCGAAAGCGTGGGGAGCAAACAGGATTAGATACCCTGGTAGTCCACGCTGTAAACGATGGATACTAGGTGTGGGGGGTGTCAACTCCCTCCGTGCCGAAGCTAACGCATTAAGTATCCCGCCTGGGGAGTACGGCCGCAAGGCTAAAACTCAAAGGAATTGACGGGGGCC
>CAZFIQ010000004.1:37965-40228 GCA_964519185.1 uncultured Patulibacter sp. | reverse complement strand
CCGGCGCCTGGAAGTGGGCCTGGCGATCATCGGCCGGCCCGAGCTGGTCTTCCTCGACGAGCCGACGGTCGGACTGGATCCGCAGGCCCGTCACGAGACCTGGCGGATCGTCGAGGCGCTGCGCCGCGACGGGGTGACCGTGGTGCTGACGACCCACGACATGGAAGAGGCCCAGCGGCTGGCCGACGACGTCGTGATCGTCGACCACGGCAAGGTGATCGCCCGCGGCACCTGCGACGAGCTGATCCGCGGCGACGCCGAGCGCGAGGTGCGCTTCCAGGCGACTCCCGGCCTGGACGTCTCCGGCCTGGTCGCCGCGCTGCCCGACGGCGAGGCGGTCCACGAGGCGGCGCCCGGGACCTACGTCGTCGTCGGACCGGTCGATCCGCGGGTCGTCGCCACCGTCGCCGCCTGGTGCGCTGAGCGCGACGTGCTGCTCTCCGGCCTGCAGGTCAAGCAGCGCACGCTCGAGGACGTCTTCCTGGAGCTGACCGGACGGGAGCTGCGCGCGTGAGCACGATCAGTCCGACGCGTCCCGAGGACGCCGGCGAGTTCGCGCCGCGGCCGGGCCGCGCGTCGATCCGGGCGATGGTGCTCGCCCAGATCTGGATGGAGCTCAAGCTGCTGCTGCGCAACGGCGAGCAGGTGATGATCAGCCTGATCGTGCCGATCGGCCTGCTGGTCGTCTGCACCCAGGTCGACTTCATCAGCGTCGACGTCGACGGCTCGCGGGCGGACTTCTTCGTGCCCGGCGTGCTGGCGCTGGGGATCATGTCGACCGCCTTCACCGGGCAGGCGATCGGCACCGGCTTCGACCGGCAGTACGGCGTGCTCAAGCGGCTCGGGGCGACCCCGCTGCCGCGCTCGATCCTGCTGCTCGGCAAGACCGGGGCGGTGCTGGTGGTCGAGCTGATCCAGCTGGTGCTGCTGGTCGGCGTCGGGCTGGCGCTCGGCTGGGAGCCGCAGGGCGACCCGTTCTCGGTGCTGCTGTTCATCGCCTTCGGCACCGCGGCCTTCTGCGGCCTAGCGTTCCTGATGGCCGGCGCGCTGCGGGCGATGACCACGCTGGCGCTGGCCAACATCGTCTGGTTCCTGCTGCTGCTGCTCGGCGGGATCGTCTTCCCGCTGTCGGAGCTGGGCGCGATCGCCGGGGTCGCCGAGCTGCTGCCGAGCGGCGCGCTGGCCGGTGGTCTGCGCGAGATCCTCCAGGAGGGCAACGTCGCGCCCTTCAAGGACCTGATCGTGCTCGGCCTCTGGGCGGTCGTGACGCTGACCGCCGCGGTCGCCACCTTCCGCTGGGAGTGACCGCGGGGCGGGGGCGAAGGCCCGCGGCCGCCGGGCGAGTGAGCGACCCCACAGCGCTGCCGCCGGGCGGGGCGGATACGCTGCGCACGTGGCCAAGGCGTTGCCGATCCCGGGTCTGACGGCCGAGATGCCGTTCGCCGCGGCTGCCGTCGCGACCGTCCGGGTGCGGGCGGAGGAGCTGCTCGCGCACGCCGAGGGGGTGCTCGACGTCGAGCAGATCGAGCGCGTGCACGCCGCGCGCGTCGCCTCGCGGCGGCTGCGGGCCGCGCTCGAGATGTACGCCCCGTGCTTCCCGAAGGCCGAGCTCCGGTCGGTCCTGCGCGAGGTCAAGGCGCTGGCCGACGCGCTCGGGGCACGCCGCGACCCGGACGTCCAGCTGGGGGGCCTGGAGCGGTTCGCCCAGGCGCTGCCGGAGGCGGACCAGCGGGGGCTGCTGCGGTTCATGGCGGCCGCGCGGGCTGACCAGGACCGCGGCAACGAGCGGCTCGCCGCCGCCCTGGTGGCGCTCCGCGAGGACGATCTGGCGGGGCGGATCGACGCGCTGCTGGCGACGATCGAGGAGCCGGCCGCGAACGCCGAGCCGGACCCGAGCGGGAGCCCGCCGGCCGACGAGGACCCCGCGTGAAGGCCCGCAAGGTCCGGGGGCTCGACCCCCAGGCGGGACTGGCGGACAACGTCGAGCGGATCGCCACCGTGCGCCTCGACGAGCTGCTCGGCTTCGTGCCGGTGGTGCTCGACGAGCAGGAGGTGAAGGCGCTCCACGACATGCGGATCGCCGCCAAGCGCCTCCGCTACGTGCTCGAGGCGACCGCCGCGACCTGCTTCG
This sequence comes from uncultured Patulibacter sp., assembly GCA_964519185.1. Classification (GTDB taxonomy): domain Bacteria; phylum Actinomycetota; class Thermoleophilia; order Solirubrobacterales; family Solirubrobacteraceae; genus Patulibacter. Next base: position 38,097 of record CAZFIQ010000004.1, on the reverse strand, counting down.
GGCCCTACGCGCGGACGGCCGCCAAGCGGGCCCGCGACCTGCAGGGCGTGATCGGCGAGATCCACGACTGCGACGTCGCCGTGCCGCGGGTCGAGCAGGCGCTGGCCGCGATCGAGCACGCCGACGAGCAGG
>CAZFIQ010000004.1:32809-37955 GCA_964519185.1 uncultured Patulibacter sp. | reverse complement strand
CCTCGACGCCCGACGGCCTGGATCCGGCGCTCGCCCGGGACCTGCCGCACGCCGAGGAGCACCGCGGGCTGGTCACGCTGCTGACCTACCTGCGGGCCCGGCGCCGGGTGCTCTACCAGCGGTTCCTCGGCGACTGGCGGGCGTGGGAGCGCGACGGCGTCGAGGCGCGGTTGCGGTACGCGCTGGCCGAGCGCCCCGCCGTGATAACACGGCGTTCACCGGATGAAAACGACCCGGGGGCCTGATCGGCGTAGGCTCGGACCACGATGTCCGACCTGCTGCGTGACCCTGATGCGGTGAAGCCGACCGATTCGACGGACACGCCACCGGAGATCCCGGACCCCGCCGACCCGCGCTGGTTCACCAACCGCGAGCTGTCGTGGGTCGACTTCGACGAGCGGATCCTGGAGCTGGCCGAGGACCCGCGCCAGCCGCTGCTCGAGCGCGCCAAGTTCGCGGCGATCTGCGCGTCCAACCTGGACGAGTTCTTCATGATCCGGGTCTCCGGGCTGCACGCCAAGGTGTGGGCCGACAACACCCGCCGGTCGCACGACGGCCGGACCGCCGACCAGGTGCTCGACGTGCTGCGCGAGAAGCTGGCCCCGCTGGTCGACCGTCACGCGCGGATGGTGGGGGAGACGCTGCTGCCGCCGCTGCTCGAGCACGGGATCCGGGTGGCCCGCTACGACGACCTGGACGCCGACCAACGGGCCCAGCTGGCCGAGCGCTTCGACGACGGGATCTACCCGGTGCTGACCCCGCTGGCGGTCGGGCTGGGACGGCCGTTCCCGTACATCTCGAACCTCTCGCTGAACCTGGCGGTGCTGGTCCGCGACCCCGACTCGGGGCAGACGGTCTTCGCCCGGATCAAGCTGCCGACGGAGGTCGTCGACCGACTCGAGGTTCTGTCGGGCGAACCGCTCGAAGCCGGTCAGCCGGAGCAGATCTACGTCCCGCTGGAGGAGGTCGTCGCGGCGCACCTGGACCGGCTCTTCCCGGGGATGGAGATCCTCGACAGCGGCATGTTCCGGGTCACGCGGGACGCCGACTTCGAGATCTCCGACGAGGCCGACGACGTCAAGCGGGCGCTCGAGGCCGAGCTGCGCAACCGGCGCTTCGGCGAGATCGTCCGGGTCGAGGTCAGCGACGCGATCAGCCCGGAGCTGCGGCGCGAGATCGTCGAGCAGCTGGGCGTCGAGGATCGCCAGGTCTACGACCTGCCCGGGCTGCTCGACCAGACGTTGCTCTGGCAGATCGTCAACGCGCCCGGACACCGCGACCTGCTGTCGCCGCCGTGGCGTCCGGTGACGCCGCCGCGGCTGCGCGAGGGCGACGACGAGCAGGCCGACGTGTTCGCGGCGATGCGCCGCGGTGACGTGCTGGTCCACCACCCGTACGACAGCTTCCACAGCTCGGTCGAGCGGTTCGTCGAGCAGGCGGTCGCCGACCGCGACGTGCTGGCGATCAAGATGACCGTCTACCGGACCAACGCCGACAGCACGCTGCTGCCGGCGCTCGTCCGGGCGTCCGAGCAGGGCAAGCAGACGGTCGCGCTGGTGGAGCTCAAGGCGCGCTTCGACGAGCAGGCGAACATCCGCTGGGCCCGGGTGCTGGAGGACACCGGCGTCCACGTCGTCTACGGGCACCCGGCGATGAAGACCCACGCCAAGTGCATCCTGGTGGTCCGGCGGGAGGGCGGCAAGGTCCGGCACTACCTGCACGTCGGGACCGGCAACTACCACGCCAAGACGGCCAACCTCTACACGGACTTCGGCCTGTTCACCTGCGATCCGGAGATCGGGTCGGACGTCGCGGACCTCTTCAACCAGCTGACGGGCTTCGCCAAGCCGGGGCGCTTCCGCCGGGCGCTGGTCGCGCCGACCGGGCTCCGGGACGGCCTGCTGGAGCGGGTCGACCGGCTGGTCGACGCGCACCGGGCCGGCCACCGGGTGCGGGTGCGGATGAAGATGAACGCGCTGGTCGACCGGCAGTCGATCCTGGCGCTCTACCGGGCCTCCCAGGCCGGCGTGCCGATCGAGATCAACGTGCGCGGGGCGTGCTGCCTGCGGGCCGGCGTCCCCGGCCTGTCGGAGACGATCCGGGTCCGTTCGGTGCTCGGCCGGTTCCTCGAGCACTCGCGGATCTTCGTCTTCGAGCAGGACGACGAGGTCGAGGTGTTCATGGGGTCGTCCGATGTCATGGAACGGAACCTGGACAACCGGGTCGAGCTGGTGGTGCCGGTCGACGATACTGACGCCCGCCGCGAGCTCCTGGACGTGCTCGACCTGGCCTTCCGCGACGAGGACGGATCGTGGGACCTGGACCCCGACGGTCGGTGGGTTCGTGTGCAGCCTCAGGACCCGGAATCGCCGTTCGGCCTGCAACGTGGATTGATGGAACGTCACGCTCAGCGCGCTCGTGAGGCGGATCTGGAGGACTGAGCCAAACGCGCGGTAGAACGCGATCTGTGACGCTTGTACGGAGAAACCAGACAACTCGATCGGCCGCGGGGCGCTAGTCTTCGTCGGGTGTACGACGCATCGGGATCTCACGACGTAAAGCCCGGACGCTCTCCGCGCGACGAGCGGCTCAGCCGTGCGGTGGTGGTGAACGCCGCGATCGATATCGCGCGGCGTGACGGGTTGAACGCGCTCTCGATGCGCCGGCTGGCCGAGGAGCTCGGCGTTTCCACGATGGCGGCGTACCGGCACGTGGCGAGCAAGGACACGCTGGTCGACGACGTGCTCGAGGCGATCATCGAGACGATCTCGCTCGACACCGCCGACGGCGACTGGCAGAAGCAGGTCGAGGAGCTGGCCGTCCGCAGCTTCCGCGTCTTCCTGGAGGTCCCCGGGATCACCGAGCACCTGCACGGCCGCACCCTGGTGCGCCCGGCGGTCGTCCGCTGGCTCGAGGCGCTGATCCGCCCGCTGGCCGACGCCGGGGTCGAGACCCCCGAGCGCGCCGGCTTCACCGCGTCGCTGGTCTGGCTGCTGCGCGGCGCCACCCAGCTCTCGGACGAGTGGACCCCGACGCTCAACGCGCTCGAGGAGATCGCCAGCGACGGCCCCGAGGACACGCCCAACATCCGCCAGGGCCGCAGCGACCTGGGCGAGCGTCAGGCCGAGGACCTGCTGGTCACCGGCATCCACCTGCTGCTCGGCGGGCTCTCCCGCTAAGCGCCCGCGCCGGTCCGCGCCGCCGCCCGGCGGCGCACCCGCGCCCCTCGCCGGTCGTCGTACCCGCCGTGCCGCATCGGCGGCGGGCCGGGCGGTCGGCTACCAGTGCATGCCGCGCGTGAGCGCCGCCAGCACCCGCATCTCGATGCCGGCGCGCTCGTCGGGGTTCTCCTGTCCGCGGGCGGCGGCCGAGTCGGGGAAGACCCGGAAGCCCATGTTCAGGATGAAGTCGCTGACCCGCGGCGCGACCGCGTAGAGCACCTCGCCGGTGGTGCCGAGCAGCGTGTTGATCTGCTTCGGGTGATCGACGATCGCGGTCGCGATCATGTCCGCGGCCTCGACCGGCGTGATCGTCGGCATCTTGTCGTACAGCTTGGTCGGCGCGATCATCGGCGTCCGCACCAGCGGCATGTGAATCGTCGTGAACGAGACCTTGGCGCCGAGCAGCTCGGCGGCGACGATCCGGGTCCAGGCGTCGAGCGCGGTCTTGCTGGCGACGTAGGCGCTGAACCGCGGCGGCCAGGTCTGGGCGCCGATCGAGCTGATGTTGATGACGTGCCCGCCGCCGTGCTCGACCATGTGCGGCAGCACGCCCATCACCAGGCGGATCGCGCCGTAGTAGTTGAGCTGCATCGTCCGCTCGAAGTCGTGGAAGCGGTTGAGGCTCAGCTTGATCGACCGGCGGATCGAGCGCCCGGCGTTGTTGATCACGACGTCGACCCGGTGCTCGCGCGTGACCGTCCGGGCCAGCTCGTCGATCGCGTCCAGGTCGTTGAGGTCGCACGGATAGACGTAGGCCGTGCCGCCGTGGGCCTCGATCTGGCGCTGCAGCGCCTCCAGCTTGGAGCGCGTGCGGGCGACCAGCAGCGGCGTGCCGCCGGAGAGCGCGACCTTGAGCGCCGTCGCCTCGCCGATCCCGGATGAGGCGCCGGTGATCAGCACCGTGCGGCCGACCACCGCCTCGCGCAGTCGCTGGTCGTTGTGCAGCGCGGGGTCCAGGTTGCGCTCCCAGAAGTCCCAGAGCGTCGCGGCGTAGTCGCGCAGCCGCGGCACGCTGACGCCGCTGCCGTTCAGCGCCTGCTCCGCGCGGCGCGCGTCGAAGACCGGGGCGAACGACAGGTGCGGCACGATCTCGTCGGGGATCCCGGTCGGCGACAGCAGCAGCCGGCGCAGCGGCGCCAGCTGCGGGGTCCGCAGCAGCGTGGCCAGCGCGCCCTTGTTGACGTCGACCGCGGGTACGCCGGGGGGACGGATCGCCAGTCGCGGCGCGCGGGCGGCCCGCGCGACCGCGTTGACCACGTCGACGACCGGCTGCGGTCGCGGTGCGGTCAGGTGGAAGGCCTGGTGGTCGAGCCCGTCCTGGTGGGCGATCTGGTCCATCGCGGCGGCGACGTAGTCGACCGGGACGATGTTGGTCGCGCCAAGGTCGGGGGAGACCAGCGGGATCCAGGACGGCAGCTTGCGCAGCTGCTTGATCAGCCCGAACATGTAGTACGGGCCGTCGATCTTGTCCATCACCCCGGTCTCGGAGTGGCCGACGACGATCGACGGACGGTAGATCCGCCACGGGACCAGGCTCTCGCCGCGGGCGATCCGCTCCGACTCGAACTTGGTCCGGTGGTAGGGGGAGGGCAGCGGTTGGCCCTCGTCGAACATGTCCTCGCGGAAGAGGCCCGGGAAGTCACCGGCGACGGCGACCGACGAGACGTGGTGCAGGCACCCGGCCTCGAGGATGTTGGCCAGCTCGACGGCGTGACGGGTGCCCTCGACGTTGAGCGTCTGGTTGCGCTCCTCGTCGGCGGTCATGTCGTAGATCGCCGCCAGGTGGAAGACGTGATCGACCTTGCCGCGGTGCTCGTCGACCCAGCGGTGGTCGACGCCGAGCGCGGGCGCCTCGAGGTCGCCGACGACGACCTCGATGCGCTCCTCGGCGCCCTCGGGCCACTCGGCGATCAGCCGGTCGATCT
>CAZFIQ010000004.1:30620-32799 GCA_964519185.1 uncultured Patulibacter sp. | reverse complement strand
GCGCTGCAAGGCGCGGGAGCTGCCGCTGGGCGACATCAAGCTGCCGCGCTGCCCGGTGCCCGGCGACGAGCTCGCCGAGGTCTACCTCGAGCGCCTGTGCCGCGAGGGCATGGCGCGGCGCTACCCGGGCGGGCCCCCCGAGGGCGCCGAGGAGCGGATCAAGGTCGTCGTCGGCGACCTCGGGCCACTCGGCGATCAGCCGGTCGATCTTCGGCAGCGAGCGATCCCGGACGACCAGGTGGATGTCGCCCTCGCGTTCGCTCAGCAGCGCGTGGACGAGATGGCGGCCGATGAATCCCGTTGCTCCGGTGACCACGTACGTCATGAGCGTCCTCCGTCGATCAGGCGGTCCGGGCGGTCCGTGCGCCACCCGGTCGGGGGGAGGGTATCCCAGGAGCGGAATCAGGGGAAGGGGCGGCGGCGGTCGCCCGCCGCCGGGGTGCGGAACGACGGTCGATCGTCGTTCCGCGGGGCGGCTTCTACCAGCCGAGCCGCTGGTCGGCGGTGGCCGCGCGGGCCTTGGCGGCGGCCATCCGCGCCGACTTGCGCTTGTCGAGCCGCCACTGGAGCAGCGACATCACGGTCACGAAGGCGGTCACCGCGACCAGCACCGCGAAGCCGAAGAGCGTGACCTGGAGGTCGTTGTTCTCCCCGAGGGTGCCGGTGCCACCGTCGAGGCGCGGCGCGTTGTCGGCCATCGCGGTCGACGCGGTGGCGGCAAGGGCGACGGAGAGGGTGCCCAGGAAGACCATCAAGCGGCGCATAGGAGGGCAATCGTATAGAACCCTCCCGATGCACGGATTGCAGCGGGAACGGACCGCCAGCGGGATCGAGCTGCTGCGGCTCGACCGCCCCGATCGGCGCAACGCGCTGGACCGCGCGACGCTCCGCGCGCTGCTCGACGCCCTGCACGCCGCGGCGGCCGATCCGGCGCTGCGGACGGTCGTCTTCTCGACCACCTCGACGACCGCCCTCTGCGCCGGCGCGGACGTCGGCGAGGAGCTCGACCGCGAGGCCGGCGTGGCCCGGATGGAGCTGTTCGCGCAGCTCTACCAGGCGGTCACCGACCTGCCGGTGCCGACGATCGCGGTCTGCGTCGGCAACGTGGTCGGGGCCGGGGCGGAGCTGGTCGCGGCCTGCGACCTGCGGGTGGCCGGCGACAACCTCAAGCTGGCCTGGGCCGGCGGCCGGCTCGGCGTGCCGGTCGGGCCGGCGCGGCTGGTGCCGCTGGTCGGCCTGGCGCGGGCGAAGGAGCTGATCTTCAGCGGGCGGGTGGTCGGCGCCGAGGAGGCCGAGCGGATCGGCCTGGCCGAGCGCGTGGTCGCGGCGGACCACGCGGAGGCCGCCGCGCTCGAGCTTGCCGAGCAGATCGCCGCGCGCGACACGGAGGGCATGCGTCGCCTCAAGCGGATGTTCCGCGACGATGAGGACCTCTCCGGCCGCACCGCGCGCGAGAACGTCACGCTGCTCGACTGGCAGCGGTTCGGCCAGGGACTGCCCCAGGGCAGCGGCCGCGGCTGAGCCGGGCGACGAGCGCGCCTGAGCGATCCCGGATGGCGGCCGGGGCGCCCGGCCCGCCGCCGTCCCGTTCGTACGTCCGATCGGCGAAGCGCGCGTCGGACGCCGGCCGACGCGGTACGTTCCGGGCATGCGGATCGCGATCGCGGGAGCGCACGGGCAGATCGGCCGGCGGCTGACGCGGCTGCTGGTGGCCCACGGCGACGAGGTCTGCGGGCTGATCCGCAACCCCGATCACGCCGACGACGTGCGGGCCGACGGCGGCGAGCCGACCGTCTGCGACCTGGAGTCGGCGACGTTGCCGGAGGTCGCGATGGCGATCGACGGGGTCGACAGCGTGGTCTTCGCCGCGGGGGCGGGGCCGGGCAGCGGCACGGAGCGGAAGGCGACGATGGACCGCGACGGCGCGATCCGGTTGCTCGACGCGGCGGTCAGCGCGGGTGTGCCCGGCTACCTGATGGTCAGCGCGATGGGCACCGAGGTCCCGCCGAGCGGGGACGACGTCTTCAGCGCCTACCTGCGGGCCAAGGCCGACGCCGACCGCGCGCTGATCGACAGCGACCGCGAGTGGACGATCGTGCGGCCCGGCCGGCTGACCGACGACCCGGGGACCGGTCGCGTGCGGATCGCGCGCCGGCTGCCGCACGGCGACGTCACCCGC
>CAZFIQ010000004.1:0-30610 GCA_964519185.1 uncultured Patulibacter sp. | reverse complement strand
CCGGGCCGCACGATCGTCCACTCGCGACGACGTCGCCGCCGTCCTGGCGGCCGTGCTCCACGAGCCGCTGGCCGTCGGCCGCGTGCTGTCGCTGCTCGGCGGCGAGACGCCGATCCAGGCCGCGCTGGCGGCCGAGATCCACGCGGACCCGCGCGACGGGTAGACGATCGGTTGCGCGGTCCGGATCGCCGCACCCCGCCGCCGGATGCGGCAGAGTGCAGAGGATGAGCACCACCCTCGAGCCGACGCGATCGCGCGATCTCGCGCAGCGCGACCCGCGGACCAACGGCCTGATGCTGGTGGCGGCGATGGTCGCCCTGATGTGGATCGTCGAGGTGATCGACGCGATCGCGGGCGGCAGCCTCGACCGCTTCGGCATCGTCCCGCGGCAGGTCAGCGGCCTCGACGGGATCCTCTTCAGCCCGTTCCTGCACAGCGGCTTCGGGCACCTGCTCGCCAACACCATCCCGTTCCTGATCCTCGGCGCCGTGATCGCGATGCGCGGCGCGGTGCGGGTGCTCCAGGTGACGCTGATCATCGGGCTGATCGCCGGCGTCGGCACCTGGCTGTTCGCGGCGTCGAACACGATCACGGTCGGGGCCAGCGGGATCGTGATGGGCTACGCGACCTACCTGATCTCGCGCGGGGTCTTCAGCCGTCGCCCGCTCGAGCTGCTGGTCGGCGTCGTCGTCGCGGTGGTCTGGGGCGGGATGGTGCTGGCCAGCCTGACGCCGACCGAGGGCGTGTCGTGGCAGGCCCACCTGTTCGGCGGCATCGGTGGCGTGGCCGCCGCCTGGATGCTCAGCGCCGACCGTCCCGGAACCGGCGACCGGAGCTGACGCCCGGCTCGGGACCGGTCCGGCCGAGCGGGCGCTCGGCCTCGGCCCCGGGCCTCATCGCTCGTCGCGGGCGGCGGTGCGCGCGACGATCTCGCCGGTGACCTCGTGCAGGTCGTGGTTGGTGTCGTGGACCAGCACCTGCCGGTCGCCGCCGGTGCCGCGCTCGATCAGGTCGGCGATCCCGTCGAGCGCGTCGGCGGAGCCGAGCTGCTCGGCATGGGGGCGGAGACGCTCCAGCAGCCGCCGCGCCAGCGTGCGCGCGCTGATCCGCTCGCTGGTCGGCAGGTCGACGAGCTCGCCGTCCAGGCCGTGGATCGCGGCCAGGTACTTGTTCTCGTCGAGGATCTGCCACGGGTAGTCGCCCAGCTCCAGGCCCGCCTCGTGGTGGGCGGCCAGCTCGTGGACCATCGCCTGGATCAGCGCGGCCAGCGCCAGCGTGTGCTCGACCCGGGTCTGGCCGTCGCAGACGCGGACCTCGACCGTGCCGAACTTCGGGTGGGGTCGGACGTCGTGCCAGACGTAGGTCGGGTCGCCCATCACGCCCGAGCGCATCATGAACTCGATCTCCCGGTCGTAGCGGTCCCACGATCCGTACGCGGTCGGCACCCCGACCCGCGGGAAGGCGCGGAAGATCGCGGTGCGGGTCGACATCAGCCCGGTCCGGTCGCCCCGCCAGAACGGGGAGTTGGCGCTCAGCGCCAACAGGATCGGCAGGTGGACGCGCATCCCGTCGGCGACGTGGATCGCCTGGTCCGGGTCGTCGATCCCGACGTGCACGTGGAGGCCGAAGAGCAGCTCCTGGCGGGCGATGAAGCGGAGCTCGCGGACCAGGTCTCGGTAGCGGTCGCGGGCGGCGATCCGCTGCTGCTCCCAGAGCGCGAACGGGTGGGTGCCGGCCGATCCGATGCTCCAGCCGTGCTCGGCGGCGCGGTCGGCCACCAGCGTGCGCAGCCCCCGCAGCTGCTCGCCGGCCTCGACCGTACTCGCGACGGGATCGGTGGCGATCTCCAGCACCGACTCCATCAGCTCCGGCTTGACCTCGCCGACGGGGCTCTCCCCGAGCAGCGCCTCCACGCCGTTGACCAGGTCGAAGCTCGTCCCGTCGACGATCATCAGCTCCTCCTCGATCCCGATCGAGAAGGGGCGTCGCCCCGGGGCCGCGCGGAAGGCGTGCTCCATACCGCCGCAGAGTACCCCGCTCCGGCGATCTCTCACGCGGGTCGGCGGCGTCGTCGACGTACGCGGCGCCGTCGCGACGACGATTCGGGCCGGGGGCGGCGGAGCGGCCGGGGACGACCGCGGCGCCTGCATGCGCCGAACAAGTATTGCGTGTGCGGCACATGCGATACGGTGTCTCCATGGACCGGATGATCCAGGTGCGCCACGTGCCCGAGGAAGTCCACCGCACGCTCAAGTCGCGGGCCGCGCTGGCGGGCATGTCGCTGTCGGACTACGTGAAGCAGCAGCTCGTCGAGCAGGCGTCGCTGCCGACGATCGCCGAGCTGGACGCCCGGGCGAGGAAGCGGGCGGAGCACACCGGGGGGGTGACGGTGGAGTCGATCGTCGAAGCGATTCGGGAGCACCGCGATAGCTGACGGGGCGGTCCTCGACGCGTCCGTCGCGGTGGTCGTCCTTACCCGGCCGTCGGACGGGCGCGGCGACGCCGCTGCCGAGCGGATCGCGGCGGTCGGCCCCCGGCTGTGGGCGCCGCACATGATCGATGCCGAGGTCGGGCACGTGCTGCGACGACACGTGCATCGCGAACGGCTCTCCGCGGACGTCGCTCTGGACGCCCTGCTCGACTTCAACGATCTTCGCCTGGAACGCGTCCCGCACACGGCGCTACTCCGCCGGGCCTGGGCGCTGCGCGATTCGCTGAGCTTCTACGACGGGCTCTACGTCGCGCTCGCCGAGGAGCTCGATCGGCCGCTGTTCACGCTGGATGCACGAATGGCGCGCGCCCACGGCCATCGCGCCCGGATCGAGGTCCTGGGCTGAGCCGAACGGCTAGCCGACCCCCAGCGAGACCGGCTCCACGCGGCCTGCGTCGACCAGGCCGCGGTCGGTCAGCTTCAGCGCCGGGATCACCGAGAGGCCGAGGAAGCTCAGCGCCATGAACGGCGACGGCAGGGTCACGCCGCGCGCGGCCAGCGCCGCGTCGAGCCGCTCCTGCTCGACGTGGACGTCGCGCGCCGGCCGGTCCGACAGCAGGCCGGCGACCGGCAGCGGCATCTCCGCGATCACCGTGCCGCGGTCGCAGACGACCAGCCCGCCGCCGAGCTCGCGGAGCCGCTCGACGCAGGCCAGCAGGTCGCCGTCGTCGGTGCCCACGGCGATCAGGTTGTGGGCGTCGTGGGCGATCGTTCCGGCGAACGCGCCGGCGCGCAGCCCGAACCCCGTGACCAGGCCGAGCCCGACCCGCCCGGTCGCGTGGTGGCGCTCGAGGACCGCGATCTTCGCCAGGTCGCGGTCGGGGTCGGCCACGATCCGGCCGTCCCGGACCGTCGGCGCGACGTGCTGCTGGCCGGTCAGCAGCTGGTGCGGGATCGCCTCGATCACGCGGACGAGCGACGCCTCCCGACCGTCGTCGACGGTCGGGACCGGCAGCGCGAGGGTCTCGCGATCGACGGCGGCCAGGTTGACGGTCCGGCGGACCCACTCGGGGGTGGGGTGGGCGTTGCCGATCCGCGGCTGGTCCGGCCAGGCCCCCGAGGCCTCCGGGCACGGCGCGCCGTCGCGGGCGACGACCCGGCCGGCCTGCACGACGACCGCCGGCCGGAACGACTCGAGGTCGTCGAGCAGCAGCAGGTCGGCGGCCCAGCCGGGCGCGATCGCGCCGACCCGGTCCAGGCCGTGGCAGAGCGCGCCGTGGAGCGACGCCAGCAGCAGCACGTCCTCGGGCGCGATCCCCTCGGCGACGGCGATCCGGCACAGCTCGTCGACGTGCCCCTGCTCGAGCAGGTCGCCCGGCTCGCGGTCGTCGGTGCAGAACGCCATCCGCGTCGGCCCGTAGCGGCGGACCAGCGGCAGCAGGTCCCGCAGGTTGCGCGCGTTCGAGGCCTCGCGCAGCAGCACCCAGGCGCCCTTGCGCAGCTTCTCCTCGGCCTCGTCCGCGGTCGTCGACTCGTGGTCGCTGGTGATCCCGGCCGCCAGGTACGCGTCGAGGGCCCGGCCGGTCACGCCCGGCGCGTGGCCGTCGACCCGCTCGGCCACGTCGACCAGCGCCAGGGTCGCGAGCGCGTGCGGATCGCCGTGGATCACGCCCGGCGCGTTCATCATCTCGCCGACCCCGCGCATCCGCGGGTGCTCCAGCAGCGCGCGCAGCGCCTCGGCGTCGATCGGCCCGCGCGGCGACTCCAGGTGACTGGCCGGGACGGTCGACGGCACCATCGCGTGGACGTCGAGCGGCAGCCCGTCGCAGGCGTCGAGCATCCAGCGCACGCCGTCGGTCCCGAGCACCCCGGCGATCTCGTGCGGATCGACGACGATCGTGGTCGTGCCGCGCGGGACGATCGTGCGGGCCAGCTCGACCGGCAGCAGCTTGGACGACTCGATGTGCATGTGCGCGTCGACGAAGCCCGGCACCAGGTGGCGCCCGGTGGCGTCCAGGACCCTCGTCGCGCCGTCGTCGGCGCCGGGGTGCCGCTCGTCCCGCGGGAGCAGTGCGGCGATCCGACCCTCGGCGATCGCCACGTCGACGTCGAGCCACTCGCGCGTGAACGCGGCGAAGACGCGTGCGCCTCGGATCACCAGGTCGGGCGGGGCGTCCCCGCGGGCGACGGCGAGCAGGCGGGGCGACGGGACGGGCACGCCGACAGCATTCCAGGCGGTTGGCCCGCGCGCGAGCGGCGGCGACGCGGGGCGGCCACCCCGCGCCACCACCGTGATACACCGCACACGATCGGCACGCGGTGGGGATAGTCGGTAGGTTTACGCGCGATGTCCTTCGTGGGAACGGTTGTGCGTGCGCGCGTTGAGGGAGCCCTGGGCTCCCTCGGTGGCGTTGGTGGACGCGAGCGCGAGGGGCGGGAACTAGCGACCCGACGCCCAGCGACCGGGGGAGAGCTGCGCCCACGGTGCGCGCCGATCGTGCGGCTCTGGGCCCTGCTGCTGGCGCTGCTCGCCGGTCTGGCGATCGTCGGCGCTCCGGCGGCCACGGCCGCCGCTCCGGCCCTGGCGTTGCAGGACGGCACGCCCCGCCAGGTGCTCTACGGCGACGTCGTCCCCGTCTCGCTGACCGCGTCGCTGCCGACCGGATCGGCCAAGGGCTACAACCTGGCCTACCGCGTGGTGCTGCCGGTCGGAGCGACCTACGTCGCCGGCTCGGCCGGGGCCCGCGACGGCGACCCGCAGCAGATCGTCGACCAGCTCACCGGACGGACCACGCTGATCTGGCCGAACGTCGACGACCTGGTCGCCGACTCGAGCCACGCGCTGGACTTCCGCGTCCGCTACCGGACGACCGACCAGGCGCCCGCCACCCACTACGACGTCGGCGACGTGCTGGCGATCGAGAGCGAGGCGTTCATCTCCGAGAACGCCCGCGACGAGGCCGACTTCGACGCGCTCGGGGTGGCGGTCGGCCCGCGTCCCGGGAGCTTCTCCAGCCGGGCCGCCGCGGTCCGCACCGTCGAGCTGAGCGCGCTCCAGATCCAGAAGTCCGAGCCGCACCCCGAGGGCGAGATCCCCCGCGGCCTGCACGACCACCAAACGACCTACACGCTGAAGGTCCGCAACAACCACGTCAATCCCACCTCCGGGATCACGGTGGAGGACTACGTCCCGGCGGGCCTCGAGTTCCTCGGCTGCGCCGGTCAGGTCGACAACACCACCGCCACGACCACCAACCCCGGGTCGGCCGAGGAGTACCCCGGCTCCGGGCCGATCGTGGTGACCAAGCCGACCGCCGCCGAGGGCTGCATCGCCCCCGACCACGTCGAGACGGTGCGCCTCGACCCCGACGGCGACGGTCCGCTCGAGCTCGGCGTCTACACCTACGTCCGCTGGAACCTGGCCGCCGATCTGCTGAAGGACGGCGAGCTGACGCTGCGCTACGCGGCGGCGATCCCGCTGCGCGAGAACACGCTCGACTGGACCGGCGCGACGCCCGGCGTCGACGGCGGCCAGACGGCCAACCTGGACAACAACGCCGGGCCGGAGACCTACGACGAGCAGCCGCTGATCAACGGCGCCCGGGCCTCCGGGACCTACCGCGCACCGGGCAAGCCGGGCCGCGCGGCCACCGACTGGGACGTGCTCGAGCGCACCGCCGAGGACATCGCGATCCAGAAGTCCAACGACAGGGGCTCGATCGAGCAGGGCGACCTGACGACCTGGACGATCGACCTGCAGGTCTCCGAGTACCGCTCGCTCGCGGACGTCGAGATCGTCGACACGGTGCCCAACGGGCTCTGCCCGCTCGGCGCGGCCAACCACGAGACGGTCGGGGTCGGCCGGACGTCGGCCAACGACGAGTGCGACCCGGTCCCCGGTCGTGGCCCGACGCTGGAACCCGAGGGGAGCGCCCCCTACGCCGACGTCACCGAGCAGGCCGACGGCACGTTCCGCGTGGTCTGGAACAAGGACACCGTCCCGGAGCTGGCCCACGTCAAGCCGAGCGAGACCCGGCGGATCACCTTCGTCACCCGCACGCGCGAGGACTACCAGCGCGACTTCGACGCCTCCACGCCGGTGCTGTCGATGGACAGCGTCGAGAACCGGATCGCCGTCCAGGGCGTCGACTGGGTGCGCTGCAGCAGCGCGCCGAACGACTGCGTCGGCGCGGGCGTCGGCACCAAGATCTGGCACCAGGAGACCGACGGCGAGCTGGACTTCGACGTGTCGAAGTCGGGCAAGGCGGCCAGCGGCCCGCAGCTGGTCAAGCAGGTCGCGGCGGTGTTCCCGGGCAACGGCCAGTGCCACCAGCTCGCCGCCGCCCAGTACGGCAAGACGCTTCCGGTCTACGGGCCCGGCGATCAGGTCTGCTGGAAGCTGCGGATCGAGTTCCCGGAGCACCTCGACACGCGGAGCCAGGACGTCTTCGACCTGCTGCCGAACGGGCTGACCTACGTCGCCGGCAGCGCGCGGACGACCGCCGCCAACACGGTCGCGGTCTCCGCGCCCGACGCGTCGGTCGACGGTCGGATCCGCTGGGAGATCGGCGACGAGGACCTGATCGACCGCGGCGGCAAGGTCTTCGAGGTCACGTTCCAGTCGACGGTCGGCGCGCTGACCGGCCACTCCTCCGGCGACGTCGAGGGCAACCTGCTCAAGTTCTCCTTCGAGAACACCGCGGGCACCGCGTTCACGCTGCGCGACCGCACCGACTTCGCGCTGAAGGTCCCGCAGCTCTCGCTGGTCAAGGGCGTGCGCCAGGTCAACGGCACCGGCACGCCGAACGGGCCGGACGTCGACCACGTGCGGATCCACGAGGGCGACGTCGTCGAGTACCGGATCGACGTGCGCAACGCCGGCGCGGCCGCGGTCGAGCAGGGCCACGTCCAGGACATGCTGCCCAGCGGCATCCGCTGTGCCGACGTGGTGATCGGATCGATCAGCGACGGCGGCAGCTGCAACCCGCTGACCGACCGGATCGAGTGGACGACGGTCGCGCTCGGCGCGGCGCCCGCGGCGAAGATGCTCACGTACCGCGTGACGATGCCGGCCGACATCGCCCCGGACACGACCTTCGTCAACGTCGCCGGCGTGACCCGCGCGACCTACGTCGCGAACGACGGCACCCCCCACGTGGTGGTGCCCGGCAACCCGACGATCAAGGACCCGACGCTGTCGCCGAACGCGCCGCCGGCCGAGGACCGCTCCGACGTCTACACACCGAAGGCGACCGTCGCCAAGACGCGCACCACCTCGGTGACCGAGGGCGGCAACAACGCGGCCAACCAGGCGACGATCGGCGAGACGATCTCCTACGTCGTCACCACGACGATCCCCGCCGGAACGACGGTCCACGGCACGCCGACGGTCACCGACACGCTCGGCACGCGCCAGCGGTACGTCGACGGCTCGCTGACCGGCACCTTCAACGGCCAGACGCTGGCCGCCGCCGGGGTGACCGCCACGGTCGTCGACAACGTCGTCCGCGCGACCCTGCCGGCCACGGTCGAGGCCGGCGCGAGCGACGCCGTGCTGGTCCTGCGGTTCGAGGTCACCGTGCTCGACGTGGCGGCCAACTATCGCGGCCAGTCGATCCCCAACAAGGGCACGCTGGCCTACCGCACGGCGGCGAACGCGGCCAAGAGCATCGACTCCAACACGGTCTCGACCACGATCGTCGAGCCGCAGGTGACGACGACGAAGGCCGCGGCGCTCGCCGCCAACGAGCGGGTCCGCCCGGACCAGGTCGTCGACTTCACCGTGACGGCGCGCAACGCGACCGGCACCAACGTCTCGACCGCCCACGACGCGGTGGTCGTCGACACGCTGCCGGCCGGCACCGACCCGGTCGACGCCAACGGCGACGCGATCGCCGACGGCGCGGCCGTGCCGGACCACGGTGGCGTCTGGAACGCGACCGCACGCACGATCACCTGGACCACGGCGACGACGCCGGCGCTGCGCACGATCGCCCCCGGCGGCTCGGTCGCGCTCAAGTACCGGGTGCGGGTGGAGAACCCCGCCGTCGTCGGCCGGATCTACACCAACACCGTGGTGACCGACGTCCGCAGCCTGGCGGTGACGGTCGACGGCACCCGCACGGCGAGCTCGACGGCGACCACCGCCCCCGACTACCGCGCCGGCGCCGAAGCGACGATCAAGGTCGTCCTGCCGTCGATCGGCAAGTCCGTCGATCCGACCGTCGGGACGATCGGCACGCCGCTGACGTGGACGGTCGAGGTCCGCGTGCCGAAGGACCTGCGCTCGTTCGACACCACCGTGATCGACCAGCTGCCCGACGGCGTGATCTTCGACGCCTACGGGGACAAGACCTGCGTCAGCGGCTGCCTCGGCACCGATCCGCACATCGACGACCTGGACGTCACCAACGGCGCCGGCGGCACGCAGCAGGCGGCCTGGTTCCTCGGCGACCTGGAGCCGTCCTCGAGCGAGCGGGTCTACCGCCTGGTGATCAAGGGGTACGTCAGCGACACGTACCGCCAGGCCCCGCAGGCCAAGGTGCTCAACGGGGCCAGCCTGATCAACCGCGCGACGGTCAAGACCAACCGCACCGACCAGCACGGCCCGGCGCCGACGACGGTGCCCGGGACGTTCGACGACAGCGTCGGCCCGGTGACCGCGACCACCCAGGTCCGGGAGCCGAAGCTGGCCCTGACCAAGCAGGCCGACAAGGTCGGCTGGGTCGAGGGCGGCGACCGCGTGACCTACACCGTCAAGGTGGAGAACACCGGCAACTGGACGGCCTACGACGTCCTCGTCGAGGACACGCCGGACGCCGACCTGACCAACGTCGTGCTCGGCGACGTGCAGACGACGGGCGGCGCCAACCAGGTGCAGAACCGCAAGGCGTGGTCGGCCGGCAACCCCGGTCTGGCCTGGTCGATCGGGGAGATCCCGGCCGGCGGCTCGGTGAGTTTCACCTACACCGCGGACGTCCCGCACGCCCGTGACCTGACCGCCGGTCAGCCGATCGAGAACGTCGCCGACGTCGACGAGTACTGGGGCCGCACCAAGCACCAGCGCGACACGAACCCGTGGACGCACCGCCGCTACAGCGGCCCGACGGACGACGTCGTGCTGACCGTCGCCAAGCCCAACCTGACGATCGCCAAGACGCCGGACGCCGGCCAGCCCGCCGCGAAGGCGACCGCGGGCACCGACGCGTCGTTCACGATCGTGGTGCGGAACACCGACGCCCACGCGACCGCGACCGACGTGGTCGTCGCCGACGTGCTGCCGGCGGGCCTGACCTACACCCCGGGCACGGCTACGGCGGCGCCCAGCGCCGGCTTCTCGGAGACCGACATCGACGCCGACGACATGCTCAGCGCCCTCCACGGCGACGGCCCCACGCTGGGCTGGCGGATCGCGTCGCTCGGACCGAACAAGAGCGTCACGATCACGCTGCCCGTGCACGTCGACAGCGGCGTCCGCAGCGGCACGCGGCTGACCAACACCGCGACGACGTTCGCCGACGAGGTGCCGGAGGAGAAGACCGACACCGGTGACCTGGACGTCGAGGCGAAGACCGACCTGCGGGTGATCAAGACCGCGGCGACGACGCGGGCGGTGCCCGGTCAGAACGTCACGTTCACGCTGAAGACGAAGAACCTCGGGCCGTCGGACGCGCACGACAGCGCGCTCGAGGACGTGCTGCCGGACTACCTGACGCTGGTGTCGGTCGACGGCGACACCGGCTGCGCGGCCGACCGGCAGACGATCCGCTGCGCCTACGGCACGCTGAAGCCCGGTGACGAGCGGACGCTGGTCGTCGTCGCCCGGGTCGATCCCGCGCGCACGACGCCGGTCGCCAATACGGCCACGGTGACCACGACGACGCCGGACACCAATCCGCCGAACAACCGCTCCCAGGTCACCCTGCCGGTCGATCCGACCGCGGACGTCTCGATCGCCAAGACGGTCGACGGCGGCGTGGTCCAGGGCAACGACACCGTGACCTACACGCTCCGGGCCCACAACCACGGCCCCTCGACCGCGACGACGGTGAAGGTCGCCGACGCGGTGCCGTCCGACCTGACGATCGTCTCGGCCACGCTGGTCGGTCCGCCCGCGGTGGACTGCACGATCACCGGTCAGCAGGTCGAGTGCCCGGTCGGGACGCTGGCGCCCGGTGCGGACGCCACGGTCAAGCTCGTGACGAAGGCCAAGGGCACGCCGCCCGCGCCGAAGGGCAGCGAGGTTCAGCACCGGGTCAAGGCGTGGGTCGAGCAGGAGTACCACCAGATCGCCGCCGGTGAGCGCCTGTCGGTCGACGTGACCTGCCGCACGGGCGGGATCGCGACCGACGGCAGCGTCCAGGTCGTCGACATGGTCGACCAGAGCTGGTCCGCGATCGACGGAGTGGTCGTCGAGCAGGCGCGCTCGATCGGGCTCGGCACCTACCGCTTCTCGGTCCGCAACGCGACGGGCAAGCCGGTCCACCTGCGCCCGCTGGTGACCTGCCTGCCGGAGGCGACGACCGGCAACGACCACGTCCATCCGCTCGACGTCGGCAGCCTGGACTTCCAGACCACCGGCGTGCTGGCGGCCGGCGCGCGTCAGACGCTGTTCTTCCCCGGTGATCGCTCGCACCGCGCGGTCGCTCCCGGGATCGAGACGCTGACCGGGGTCGCGCGGCTGGTCGCCAGCGAGCCGGCGACGGTCGACGGCGTGGACGGCTGGAAGCTGACCGTCGAGGCGGTCGCGGACGGCACCACGGCGACGGTCGGCCTGCGTCGGTTCAGCGCCTACGTGACCCCGGCCGGCGATCCGCTGCACACGCACCGGTTCGGCTTCGAGCACGTCGCGCGTCAGGTCACCCTGGCGCCGGGCCGGAACGATCAGCTGCGGGTCGAGTGCCCGGTCGGCTCCGAGGGCATCGTCGGCTCGTACGACCTGCCGCCGGGGGTCGTCTCGCTCGGCAACGTGCCGATGCCGGTCAACCGCGACTTCGACCTGTACAACGCCACCGGCCAGCCGCAGACGGTGACGATCGACCTGGAGTGCATCTCGCTGACGCTGGAGTCGCCGGTGACGGTGGTCGAGGTCGAGAACACGGCGACGGTCTCGGCGGCGACGTTCGATCCGGTGCTGGAGAACAACGCCTCGTCGGTGACGATCGGCGTGGAGCGGGCGGTCCTGCCGGGCGATCCGGGCGTCGACCCGGGGCCGGGCACCCCGCCGGTGCCGCCGGCCCCGCCGGTGCCCGGTCCGGACAACGCGCCGAGCGGGGGCGGCGTGACGCCGAGCGGCGGCGCGACGCAGCCGAGCGGCGGTGGCTCGTCCGCGGCTGGTGGCACGACCCCGGCGCCGACCCTGCGCTTCGGCGCGGTCAACCTGGTGGCGACGGGTGCGACGGCGTCGGTCCCGGTGACCTGCACGTCGGCGACGCGCTGCCGCGGCACGGTGACGGTGACGGCGCAGGTCCCGGTGGCGTCGGTCCGCGGGGTGGCGGGTGGATCCGCCGTTGCGGGGCAGACGGTCGCGGGCGATGCGGTGGCGGGCGAGCGGGCCCGCAAGCCGCGGACCCGCACGGTCACGATCGGCCGGGCCTCCTACAACGTGGCCCGCGGCAGGACCGTCACGGTCCGCGTGCGGATCGCCGCGCGCTACCGGACCCTGCTGCGCACCGGCCAGGTCCGCAACGTCTCGCTCCGCTCCGGCCAGGTGACGGCGAGCAAGCGCGTCCGCGTGCAGAAGCCGAAGAAGAGCTCCCGGTCGTCGTCCTCCACCTCCGCCGGTCGGCGGGGGTAGGGGCGGGGCCCGGCGGGCCGCGCCGCGCCGGGTCCAGGGCCGCGGCGGGGAGGACGCGGGCCGGGTCCAAGGCCGCGCGGGCGCGGGGCGGGGCGACCCCGTCACCTTCTGTCCCTCAGAGGTACAGAAGGTGACAAGCACGGGTGGCGGGCGCCCGGAGTGCCGCGGCCGACGTGAACTCGAGACCGTTTACCGGTACGTGACCGCTTCCCGCCCCTGGGCGTCCAGGTGGGCGTGCTCGTTGAAGGAGAGCAGGGAGAGGCCGCTGCGGCCGGTGGCGATCTTGGTGATCGACGCGTTGATGCCGGTGCGGTTGAACCGCACGAACGTCTCCGCGTCGCCGCCGACCAGGAGCGAGCAGGCAGCGGCGATCGTGCCGGCCGAGCTGACGACCACGCCGGTCTGGCCCGACCCCAGCTCGGCGGCGGCGTCGCTCAGGGCGGCCTGCACCCGACCGCGGAACGCCGGCCAGCTCTCGCGAGCGTCGGAGTCTTCACCCGCCGCGACCCAGCCGTGCAGCGCGTCGTCGAGGATCGTCTGGAAGTCGCGGGACGACACGCCCGGCGACCCGTGCAGCCGGACGGCGCTCGCCGAGTGCGCGGCCATCAGGTCGTCGCTGTCGTACTCGTTCCAGCGCGAGTCGACGGTCGCGTCGACGCTGCCCGGCACCGGCGCCGCGGTCTCCGCCTGCCGGCGCAGCGATCCGTGCCAGACCCGGTCGGGAACGATCCGGCGCTGCTCCAGCGCGTCCGCCGCCCACTGGGCCTGCTGGTGGCCGAGCGGGGACAGCTGGTCGTAGTCGTCGGAGCCGAACGACGCCTGGCCGTGGCGGATCAGCAGCAGCAAGCCCATGGCCGGTCAGCCTAGTCGGATGCGCTGAACCGTACGCTCTGGGGAGTAGCGCTTGAAATATCATGCTTTAGGGCGTTGATCGTAATAAACGATGCAGAAATCAAGCATTTCTGGATCATGGACGGGCAGCCCGGTATGCTTGAAACATCAAGCGTAATGCCGCTAAGGCGACTCTTCGCTTGAAGATCGAGGCAAAGATGACCGATTCCCTGCTCACCGACGATGCGGTGCTCGCCACGCTCGGCCGCCGCCTGGCGCACGAGCGGGTGCGCCGCGAGCTGACCCAGGAACGGCTCGCCGCGGAGGCGGGCGTGGCCCGCACCACCGTCGAGCGGATCGAGACCGGCAAGTCGGTCACGCTGGCCAACCTGGTCCGCGTGCTGCGCGTGCTCGGCCTGCTCGACGCCCTGCTGCAGATCGTGCCCGAGCCGTCGCTGCGGCCGGTCGATCTGGCGCGCGGCGCGGGACGCGAGCGCAAACGGGCCTCGCGGCGTCGTGCTTCCGACGACGCCTCGCCGGCGCGGTCGCCCCAGCCCTTCGCCTGGGGTGACGAGCGCTGATGCCGGTCCACGTCGCCACGGTCGGCCTGTGGGGGACCGATGTCGGCGCGGTCGCGATCGAGGACGGCGAGCAGCACGCGACCTTCCAGTACGCCCCGACGTTCGTGCCGAGCGGGATCGAGCTGTCGCCGATCACGATGCCGCTGCGGGACGACCCCTACGTCTTCCCGCAGCTGCCGCTGCCGGCCTTCCACGGGCTACCGGGGCTGCTCGCCGACGCGTTGCCGGACCGCTACGGCACCGAGCTCGTCGACGCCTGGCTGGCCCGGCAGGGACGGACGCCCGACAGCGTCAACGTCGTCGAGCGGCTCTGCTACCAGGGGACCCGGGCGATGGGCGCCCTGGAGTTCCGGCCGGCGGTCGACCGCGGGCTGGAGCGCAGCGTGCGGATCGAGATCGCGTCGCTGGTCGCGCTCGCCAGCGAGGTGCTGAGCGACCGCCAGGCGCTGCGGACCCGGCTGCAGGCCGGCCGCGAGGACGAGGCCCTGCGCGAGATCCTGGCCGTCGGCACCTCGGCCGGCGGGGCCCGCGCCAAGGCCGTGATCGCCTGGAACCCCACGACCGGCGAGGTCCGCTCCGGGCAGGTCGACGCGGGGACGGGGTTCGAGTCGTGGCTGATCAAGTTCGACGGCGTCACCGGCAGCGGCGACCACGGGATCGCCGACCCCCAGGGCTACGGCGCGATCGAGTACGCCTACGCGCTGATGGCGGGGGCGGCCGGCGTCGAGACGAGCGCCTGCCGGCTGCTGGAGGAGGGCGGCCGCCGGCACTTCATGACCCGCCGCTTCGACCGCACCGCCGACGGCGACAAGCGGCACATGCAGACGCTCGGCGGGATCGCCCACCTGGACTACAACGCCGCCGACGTGCACCGCTACGAGCAGGCCTTCCTGGTGATGCAGCAGCTCGGGCTGCCGGTCGAGCAGCGCGAGCAGCAGTTCCGCCGGATGGTCTTCAACGTCGTCGCCCGCAACCAGGACGACCACGTCAAGAACATCGCCTACCTGATGGACCGCAGCGGGACCTGGTCGCTGTCCCCGGCCTACGACGTGACCTACGCGTACCGCCCCGACAGTCGCTGGACCAGCCACCACCAGATGTCGATTGACGGCAAGCGCGACGACTTCACCGTCGCCGACCTGCGCGAGGTCGCCCGGATCGCACGGATCCGCCGCACGGCGGTCGACGACGTCCTGGCCGACGTGACCGACGCGGTGCACCGCTGGTCGGAGTTCGCGGGGGAGGCCGGGGTGACGGACGACCACGTCGTCCGGATCGCCCCGGCGCTGCGGCTGGAGCTGCCGGCGCGCTGAAGGGCCCTCGCGGCTGCGTGCGACTGAACGGCGCCTGGTCGTGGTGACCGCGCGTGTTCGTCCGCAGATGTGGGCCGGGCACCCACCGTGCGGCATGCCATCCGCCTGGCGCCGATTCAGTGTATTCCGTATACTTCCGCTGTATACTCAAATCAGCAGGAGGGGACGTCATGGGATTGCTGGACCACCGCAAGGTGTGGGACCTGGAGGTCGACGCGCCTCCAGCCCGATGCCTCGACGAGTTCGCGGCGGCATTCGGGGGAAAGGGCGGTGGTGCGTTCATGCGGTCCGAGTGGAAAGTCCGTCGCCATGGGGCCACGAAGGCCGAGGCGGTCTACGGCGGACGGGCGGGGGTGGCGGCGGCTGCAGCCGTGATGTCGAGGCGCTCGGCCTCGGAGGAGGCCGCGGCGCGAGGGTCCGAGGTGACGATCGAGGTTGTGCCAGCTGACGGCGGGGGTTCGCTGTGCCGCATGTATCTATCGTCCCGGGCGGTGGTGTGGATTTGGTTCACCGCCGATGCGCGGTTTATCCGGTCCGCGATGCGGTCCGCGCGACTTCGGCTGGTCGCGCTGGGGCCTGCCGCAGTCGACTAGCGGAGCCTCAGGCGGGAGGTAGTTGCCACCCGACGCGGTAGCGCACCCGAAGGTACGGGTTCGGCACGTCGAGGGTCAGCGTGTGGCCTTCGATCCCGTCGACCTCGCTCTGCTCGCAGGAGTAGAAGCCACGGGCCATGACTTCGTTGTTCAGATCGGAGTCGTAGCGCGAGGCCTCGCGGCCGAGCATGGGTCCCCTGGGCTCGGCCTTGAGCTCAAGGGGCAGGAAGGTCGAGAGTCGTATCCGGTCGGTTGGGCAGGTGACGTTCCGTGATGTCCAATCGACAGCCCGCGGACCGGACTTGGCGTTCAGTGTTGCCGCGACGAGCGCCTCGCGCGTGGCGAACTTGTAGGCCGGGAAATCCCCTTCGACGGTGAAGTCAGCGCTTTCCCCGGGGGCGAGTGGCGGGCTAAAGCGCACGTCCTGCATAAAGGTGGCACCGAATTGCTTCCGTGGCGGGTCTAGGGAAGCTTGGCCGGGGAGGTCGCGGCGCATGGAGGTGAGGCGCAGGATCGGACGGCTCTCCTCGTTGAACGGCAGCTGCTGGTCGGTCTCGCGCGTGAAGTCCAGCGTGCAGGCGGCGAGTCCACCGTCGGCGCTGACGGTGAGGCGCCGTCGCCCGGTGTAATGGGCGTCCCACGTCCCCGGACGGACCTTGGAGGGCGAGAAATGCCACATGATGTCGACGAACTCGTATCGCCGGTCGTAGGCGATCGGCGCAACGTGTCCGTTCGAGGGCGTCGCAGGCCGCCAGCCTGACACGCGTTTGTCACGTTGAATCGCGGCGATGCATGCTCCGAGCGCCTGAATGAGATCCGCTTCCGATTCGTAGTACCGGCAGACCGTCTGGCCCTCGATCTCTTGGCGGAAGGCCTGCAGGCTGTCGCGGCCTGGCTGATCCGCTTCGGAGCAGTCGGCCGGGATGCGCTCGGGTGCGCCATGCAGGAGTCCGATGATCGGCTTGCCGAGGGCGACCGCCTCTCGAAACTCGCGATGTGTCCACGAGATCTCGTTGTCGTCGCTGATGGTCCCGTATCTGCCGGCCACGACGAAGACGCAGAAATCCGCTGCGGCAATCGACTTGGTGATGATCGGCCACTGACTCTCCCCGGTGGAGGGGAAGAACTCCATGCCGAACGGGACGCACTGGTGCCCGAGGAGGACGGACACGATCCGTTGACGTTCGAGCTTGAGGTCCTTGAATGTCGAGGATACGAAGGTGGTGTAGAGGAGGTCCACGCGAGTGCAGGTTGGGTCTGGGGCACGCCAGTGTATCTGCCGTACGCACATCGTCGTCGTGTGATGTGCGGCTACCGGAACCGTCGGGCGGGCGTCCCGCGGCGCGTGCGCTGCGGTCAACGCCGTCTCTCGATCCCGGACGGGGCCCACACCCGCACCGGAGGAAGCTCCGTACCATGGGTGGCTGCCCATGGCCGTGCTCATCGCCTCCGACCTGAAGAAGGACATCAACGGGAATCCGCTCTGGAAGGGGCTGTCGTTCAAGCTCGAGCGGAAGGACCGGATGACGCTGTCCGGCCGCAACGGGGCGGGCAAGACGACGCTGCTGCGGATCCTCGCGGGACAGACGAACAAGGACGGCGGCGAGCTCTCGTTCGAGAAGAACGCGCGCGTGATCCTGCACGACCAGCGTCCCCCGCGCGAGCAGGGGATCACCCTGCGCGAGTACGTCACCTCCGGGCGCCAGGACCTGGTCGACCTGGAGACCAAGCTGCGCGCCTACGAGCAGCGGATGGCCGACGGCGACCTGGACGTCTTCGACGCCTACGCCCGCGCGCAGACGGAACTGGAGGCGCTCGGCGGCTACCGCTGGCGCGACGAGGCGGCCGACACGATCCGCGGCCTCGGCTTCGCCGACGAGGACCTGGACCGCAACCTGGAGACCTTCTCCGGCGGGCAGCTGACGCGCGCGTCGCTGGCCCGCGCGCTGAGCGCCAAGCCCGACCTGCTGCTGCTCGACGAGCCGACCAACCACCTGGACCTCGAGTCGCTGGAGTGGCTGGAGAAGACGCTCGTCGCCTACGAGTCGGCGATCGTGCTGGTGGCTCACGACCGCTGGTTCCTGGAGGCCGTCGGCACCTCGGTGCTGGAGATCGAGGCCGGACGCGGCCGGTTCTTCGCTGGTTCCTGGCACAACTGGCGCAAGGAGCAGGCGGCCCGCGAGATCGCGCTCGGCAAGTCGATCGCCAAGCAGGAGGCGCAGATCGCGCGGATGGAGGACTTCGTCCGCCGCTTCTCCGCCAAGGCGACGAAGGCCAAGCAGGCGCAGTCGCGGGTCAAGGCGCTCGACAAGATCGAGCGGATCTCCCGCGACCCCAAGGACACGCGGACGATGGGCTTCCAGTTCAAGAAGCCCGAGCGCGCCGGCAAGATCATCTACGAGCTGGAGCAGGGCCGGATCGAGGTCCCGCCGCCGACGCCGGTCACGGACGGCAACAGCGGCGGCTTCCGCTACGTCAGCGACCCCAACGCCCGGGTGCTGCTGGAGGACGCCGCGCTGTGGCTGGAGCGCGGCGAGCACGTCTGCCTGGTCGGCCCCAACGGCGTCGGCAAGACGACGCTGATCGAGACGCTGGCCGGCAAGCGCCCGCTCGCCGACGGCACGATCCGCACCGGCCACAACGTCCAGGTCGGCTACCTCTCGCAGCACGGCGAGGAGCTGGAGTATCCGGGCGCGCGCACGGTGATCGAGGCCTGCATCCGGGCGACCGGGCTGAAGCCCAACGAGGCGCGCTCGCTGCTGGGCAAGTTCCTCTTCAGCGGCCAGGACGCGGAGAAGGAGCTCGGCGGACTGTCGGGCGGCGAGCACAAGCGGCTGGGCCTGGCGGTGCTGGTCGCGTCCGGCGCCAACGTGCTGATCCTCGACGAGCCGACCAACCACCTGGACATCGAGTCGCGCGAGGCGCTCGAGGACGCGCTCAGCGACTTCCCCGGGTCGCTGATCATGATCAGCCACGACCGCGCGCTGCTGGAGGTCGTCGGCACCCGCACGGTCGCGGTCGAGGACGGCGAGCTGCACAGCTACCTCGGCGGCTGGCAGGAGTACGTCCAGCTGCGTGAGGAGCGGCTGGCCGCCGAGCGCGCGGCGAAGAAGGACGACGGCGGGGCGCTCGCGGCCCCGGCCAAGGCCGCCGACAGCGGCACGAAGAAGGACGTCGGCGGGGGAGCCGCGCGCGCGTCGTCGGGCGGCGGGACGGCCACGAAGGCCAAGCCGAAGCTGTCGAAGAACCGCCAGAAGCAGATCGAGAAGGCCGAGGCCAGGATCGAGCAGGCGGAGGAGGAGCTGGCCGCGCTCGAGGAGGAGCTGGCCGGACCGGACGCCTGGGCGACGCCGGAGGCGACCGAGCGCAACACGGCTCGCCACCAGCAGGCCAAGGACGACGTCGCCGCGCTTTACGACCGGCTCGAGCAGCTGACCGCGGAGTAGCGCGGGTATCGCCCTAACTGCATCATGAGTTACTAACTCGTGATGCAGCTAGATGCGGTTCCTGTAGTAGGCTGCCGAGATGATCGATCGTGTCGAGGAGCGGGCCCGGATGGTCCGGGCACAGCGAGACGCTCCCGAGTTGCTGATCATGCGGGGGCGGCGACGCGTTGGGAAGAGCTATCTGATCGCGCACGCGTTGGCCGGCGAGCGGCTGGTCTCGTTCCAGGCGGATCAACAGCCGGAGGCCGGCCAGCTCCGGGCGCTCGGCCGCGAGGCGGGCCAGCTGGTCGGCGGGGGAGAGCTGCGGTTCGATGACTGGGACACGGCGCTCGACTTCTTCGGGCGCCAGGCCCGCGATGCGCCGCTGACCCTCGCGCTCGACGAGTTCCAGTGGCTGTGGCAGGCGCAGCCGGCGCTGGATTCGATCCTCCAGCGGCACTGGGACCGCTGGCAACGCGAGCGGGTGCCGATCGTCGTGGTGCTGAGCGGCAGCGCCCTGTCGCTCATGGAGACGCTGTTGGCGCCGGACCGGCCTCTGTACGGACGGGCGACCTACCGGCCGCTGCTGCTGCCGTTCGACCACCGGGTCGCGTCGCAGTTCGCGCCAGGTCTGGCGGCCGAGGACCGAATCCGGCGTTTCTCGGTGCTCGGTGGCACCCCGCAATACCAAGTGTGGGCCGGAACCGAGCCGCTCGGCGAGATCTTGCGAACGCGGATCCTGCGGACCGGTGAGCCGCTCTACGAGGAGCCGTTGCACCTGGTCCGGCAGGAACGCGAGATTCGCGATCCCGGCAGCTACTTCGCCGTGCTCCAGGCGATCGCCGCCGGCGCGACCCACAACGCGGAGATCGCCAACCAGGCTGGTGTTTCGACACCGGCGCTGGCAAAGATGCTCCGCCGGATGACCGAGCTGGGGTACGTCGAGCTGCGTACGCCTGTCCAGCCGACGGCCGGCAAAGGACGGCCGCGTTACGAGATCGCTGACCCGTACTTCCGGTTCTGGTTCCGTTACGTGATGCCGAACCGGAGCCGGATCGAGGCCGGGCGGACCGAGGAGGTCGCCGTCGCCGTCGAATCGCGGCTCGACGACCTCGCGGGGCCGGTCTTCGAGGAGTGCTGCCGCGTCTGGGCACGCCGCTACGCCACCGACGACGTCGTGCCCGCGAGCGACCGGGTCGGCGCCTTCTGGACGCGGACCCACGACATCGAGATCGATCTGGCCGCCCGCCACGGTCGCGAGTGGAGCGCCCTGGGGTCGGTCAAGTGGGGAAGTCGCATCGACACGCGCGTGCTCGATCGTCTGCGTACCCAGCAGCAGCGTCTCGGCCCGCCTGCGGCAAACGCGCGACTGCTGTTGTTCGCACGGGGCTTCTCCGACGAACTCGTGTCGCGGGCCACGGAAGAGGACGTGCGCCTGGTGACGGTCGAGGACGTGGCATGAGGCGGGACCGGGCCGCGCGTGCCGTCGTCGGCGGGCTCGAGGCGACCGGGTTGGTCGAGGTCACCGATGACCCGGCCGCGCTCGACGGCGGGGGGCGCTGGGCGGTCGTGCTGGACTTCGCCGGGCGGCTGACTGCGGCGCGGTTCGCGGAGTGGGCGCCGTGGTTCCCGGCGGGGGAGGACGAGCCGTGGACCCCGGTCGCCCCGGACGCCTGGACGTCGAGCCTGGGCGAGTCGGCCTTCCGCGCCGGCGTCGCGGAGATCCGCGAGCGGATTGCGGCGGGCGACGTCTACCAGGTGAACCTCTGCCGGGTGCTGTCGGCGGCGCTGGCCGCGGGGACGACGCTCCACGGGCTGCACGCGCGACTCGCGGCGCGCCACGCCGCGCCGTACGGCGGGCACGTCTTCCTGCCCGACCACGACGTCGACGTGGCCTGCGCGTCGCCCGAGCTGTTCCTGTCGCGTGACGACGACCGGGTGGTCTCGCGGCCGATCAAGGGCACCGCGCCGACGGCGGACGAGCTGCTGCCGAAGGACCGTGCCGAGAACGTGATGATCGTCGACCTGGTCCGCAACGACCTGGGGCGGGTCTGCCGGACGGGCACCGTCGACGCCGTCGAGATCTGTGCCGTCGAGTCGCACCCCGGACTGGTCCACCTGGTCTCGACGGTCGAGGGGCGGCTGCGTCCGGACGTGGGCTGGGGGCAGCTGCTGGACGCGAGCTTCCCGCCCGGGTCGGTGGTCGGCGCGCCGAAGCTGGCCGCGCTCGACGTGATCGCCGAGCTGGAGCCGGCGGCCCGCGGCCCCTACTGCGGCGCGATCGGCTGGATCGACGCCGACGAGCGGACGGCCGACCTGGCGGTCGGCATCCGCACGTTCTGGCGGCAGGGCACGACGCTCCGCTTCGGCACCGGCGGCGGGATCACCTGGGACAGCGACCCGGCGGGCGAGTGGGCGGAGACGGAGCTCAAGGCCTCGCGGCTGCTGGCGGTGGCGGCGGGGTGACCACCGACGGAGACCGTCCTCGGCGGACGGTCGACACCAGCGGCTCGTGGTGGCGGATGCCCAGCCGCGATCCGAAGCGCTACAACCGGCTGCTGCTGCGCTGCCTGGCGGCGTGGGTGGCGATCGGGCTGGTCGTGCTGGCGGTCATCGGCTTCACGCTGACCGGCGTGCTGCTGACCGCCTCGATCGTGCTCGGCCTGGGGAACACCTCGGCCTGGTGGATCGATCGTCGCTGGCCGGTGTAGGCGCGGTCACCTCTCGATTCGATGCGGGGCCTCCGTCTCGCAGTGGCCGGAACCGCCACTTCCGTCCGCCGTGTACGGCAGATAGGATCGGCGCCTCGCGATGACGTCCGATCGCCACGCTGCCCTCCACGCGACGCTGCTTCGGGCCCTGTACGACGCGTACGTCCGGGCCCTGCGTGCGGCGCTCGCCCGCATCGACCCGATCGGCCTGGCGGACCCGGCGATCGACCTGGTCGAGGAGTACGACGGCGAGGCGCGTGAGATCGCACGACGGCTGGTGCACGCCCACCCGGCCGACCGCGCGCTGATCGAGGCCACCGTCGCGGAGGTACTACGCGAGGCGTACGACGAGCCGCCCGGGTACGACGCCGTCGCCGCGATTGCGGAGGCCGTCGCCGACGCGCCGGCAATCGTCCTGCCGTTGCCGGTGGCAGGCCCCCCGGTCCGGCTCGTGCCAGCGGATTCCGGGGAGGACGGGGACGAGGACGGGGACGGCGAGAAGGAGGTGAGCGGTTGGGAGGCGCTCGGCGGGCTCGTGGTGATCGTCGCCTTCCTGCTCTTCGTCGTCGGCAAGGGCGCACAGATGCTGGAGATCGAGACCGGGTGGGCCTGGCTGCCGGCGGCTGCGATCGTCGGCATCGTCGTCATCAAGGTCGCCGAGCGGCTCGACGATCTGCGTGTCGGCTGGCGGGAGCGCGTCGGCAGCGCGGACCGAGTGCGGGAGTACCTGGAGCGGTCGCGGTCCTCGGCGCCCGAGCAGCAGGACGAGGCGGGCGAGTCGGACCGGGACCCGGAGCGGCCGGTCTAGCGTTGAGGACGCCATCGGCCGAACGGACGATGTGTACCGGATCGTAGGCGGAGAACCTCAGCCGCGGGTCTACGGAGCCGCACCACCCGGCAGATAGGATCGACGCCTCGCGATGCCGAGCGAACGCGTGCCGAGCGTCAGCCGACCACCGAGATCGATGACCGACCAACCAGACCTCCACGACCGGCTGGCCGCCGCGCTGCGCGCCGACGGGTGGCGGCCGGCCGCCGAGCGGCCGCTGCTGATCCTGCCGTCGCCCGGCCGCTACGTCCGGCCGCTGGACGACGGCTGGGCCGCCAAGCTCCACGTCCTCCACGAGCACGAGCCGGAGGTCGAGCTGGAGCACGGCTGGCGTCGCGGCATGCGCGAGGCGGTGTCGGTCGAGGCGTCGGTCTTCCTGCCGGCGGCCGAGCGCCTGATCGCCCAGCTCGATCCGGATACCGGGGCCCTCGGCGGCTACGCGGCGGCGGCGCCGTTCGCCCCTCCGGGCGAGCGCGGAAACAGCCTCCAGTTCCGCGGCCCCGACGACCACCCCGCCGTCGTGACCCAGGTCGCCGCCTACGCACGCGACGTGGTGCTCCCCGCGGCGGCGGGCGCGAGCTTCGACGGCTGGCGGCAGGAGCACGAGCGGTGGCGACGCGAGGCCGAGGCCGAGGAATGGTGGGACGCGGGGCCGGACTGGGAGCTGCCGCTGATGCTGGTTGCGTTGGGCCGCGGAGCCGAGGCGCTGGAGCGGATCGCGCAGATTGATCGCGACTCCGCCGCCGAGGGTGACGCCGAGTGGCGCACGATCGCCGACGGGCTCGCCGCCTTCGCCCGCTCCGGCGCGCCGCTGCCGACCGACGATGCGGCGCTGGCCGCCGCGACGGAGGTCCGCGACGCCCGGAACGCCGCGATCCAGGCCGAGGGCGACGCCCTGCGCGCGGAGCTGCGCCGCCAGTCGAACCACGAGCTGCGGGTCTCCGGAATCAAGCTGGGGACGGTCGCAGCCGCCGCGGCCTTCCGCGCCTGGCGCCGACGCCGCTGATCCGGACCGTCGTGCTCGTCGGGTCGTGTCGCGTCGGTCGACACGACCCACCAAGCGGCTGACGACGCTCACCGGACCGCCCGCCCGACCGCGGACGCCGTTCACATCAGCGTCACCGGTCGTCCACACGCTTGTCACTTCCGGGAGGCCGCCGCGGCCGACTCTTGCGGTATGAGCAGCGAAAACGCGTCGAGGGTCGATCTGCCGCCCGCGCTCTCGCGGTGCGACCTCCACGTCCACACCACGGCATCGGAGTTCACCAAGCTCGGCGTCCAGCGGTTGGTCGGTCTGCCCGAGTGCGCGACCCCGCCGGAGGAGGCGTACGCGCTGGCCAAGCGGCGCGGCATGGACTTCGTCGCGATCACCGACCACGACACGATCGCCGGTGCCCTGCAGATCGCCGACCACGCCGACGTGATCGTCGGAGAGGAGCTGACCGCCTGGTTCCGCGGCGAGCCGCAGGCCGTTCACCTGCTGGTGCTCGGCATCAACCAGGACGACCACGACTGGCTGCAGGCCCACAACTACGACGTCGAGCGCTGCGCCGAGTACCTGCACGAGCGCGAGATCCTGTCCGCCGTCGCGCACCCCTTCTACGACGTCGAAGCGCCGCTGACCGCGCGCCACCGCCGCCAGCTCGCCGCGCTCTTCCCGGTCTGGGAGGTCCGCAACGGCTCGCGGGCGCGGGAGCTGAACGCGCCGGCCGGCCACTACGTCGAGACCGCCGGCGGGATCGGCATCGGCGGCAGCGACGATCACGCCGGGGTCGACATCGGCCGCACCTACACCGAGACCCCGCTCGCCTACACCGCCGAGGAGTTCCTGGCCCACGTGCGCGAGGGTCGGGCGACCGCACGGGGGAGCCAGGGCAGCGCGGAGCGCTGGGCCCACGCGGCGATCGGCCTGGGCCTGCGGGCGCTCGGCACCGACGACGACCGACCCTCCGGCCGGCCGCCCGCGGGTCCGCGCCCGGAGGCGATCGCGACGATGCTGTCGCGCTTCCTGCGCGACGCCGACGCTCGTCGCGGCGACGAGGACGACGACGTCGACCTGCACCCCGACGACGCGCGGATGCTGCTGCGCGCCTGGCGCGACGGGGTCGGCCTGGACGGCTACTCCGACGCCGACGTGCTGGCACTGCTGCAGGCGGACGACTTCGACCACCGCGACCTGTGTCGCCGCGCCCGCCAGGTCCACGAGCAGCGCCTGCGCGCGGTGACCGACGACGCCGCCGCGCAGGTGGCGGCGGTGTCCGCGGGCGGCACCCACGACATCGCCCCGCTCGGCGGCGCGCTGCTCGACGCGCTGATCCCGGTGTTGCCGTACGTCGCCGCCGCGGCCTTCCTCGGACGCGAGCGGCGCAAGCTGCAGCCGCCGGTCGACGGCGAGCTGCCGCGGGTCGCGCTGATCGCCGACGGGATCGGCAGCGTCCACGGCGTGACGCACACGCTGGACACGCTGCGCGAGCGCGGCGCGCCCGGGTTCGTGGTCGACGTGATCGGCACCGACCCCAACGTCGACTGCCGGCTGCCGGCGGTCGCGGAGTGCGAGCTGCCCGATGACGGAGGGCTGCGGGTCGGCGTGCCGACGGTCCCCGCGCTGGTCGCGCAGCTCGCGGAGGGCCGCTACGACGCGGTCCACGTCGTCGCGCCCGGCCCCGCCGGGATCGCGGCGCTGGTGGTCGCCAAGCTGCTCGAGCTGCCCGTCGTCGGCAGCTTCCACACCGAGCTCGGCGCGTACGCGGCGGCGCGGACCGGGGACCCCGAGCTGATGGTCTACGTCGACCTGGCGCTCGGCGCGTTCTACGGCCACGCCGACGTCGTGCTCAGCCCGACCGCGCAGGCCGACGACACGCTCGCCCGGATCGGGGTCGTCGCCGATCGCGTCGGGCGCTGGGACCGGGGGGTCGACCTGGGACGCTTCCGACCGGACCGCCGGGCGGCCAGCCGCGCCGCCGCGCTCTTCCGGCGGGCGGCCGAGCCGGACCGGATCTACCTGGACCCGGACGTCTCCGGCGCGTCGCCGGACGGTCACGACACGCGGCGGCACGTGCTCTACGCCGGTCGGCTGACGACGGAGAAGGGCGTCGACCTGCTGGCCGACGCGTTCCTGGCCGCTCGCCGCCGCGACCCGCGCCTGCACCTGGTGCTGGCCGGCGACGGTCCCGAGCGGGGCGCGCTCGAGCGACGCCTGGGCGATGCGGCGACCTTCCTGGGCTGGGTCCGCGGCGGCCGGCTGGCCGACGTTTACGCCAACGCCGACGTCTTCCTCTTCGCCAGCGAGACCGACACCTTCGGCCAGGTGCTGCTCGAGGCCCAGGCGTCGGGGCTGCCGGTGGTGGCCGTCGACGCCGGCGGCCCGCAGTCGCTGGTCGCCGACGGGGTCAGCGGGCTGCTGCGTCCGTCGGACGCCGAGGCGCTGGCCGACGCGGTGCTGGCGGTGCTCAGCAACGACGGTCTGCGCGCGCGCCTGATCGCGGGGGGCCTGGAGCACGCGGCGACCCGGACCTGGGACGCCGCGACCGGCCGCCTGGTGGCGGGCTACCGGCGAGCGCTCGCCGCGGGGACCCTGCACCGCGCGCAGCGCGACGCCGCGGCCGAGGCGCTCCACGAGGCGGTCCGGCCCGACCGTCGTCGCCGGCGCCGGCGGGCCGCGTGAGCGGCGGGAAGCGGGCCGTCCCGGTGATTCACGTCACGTTCACGACTGGTTCACCGACCCGTAACCGGGCGTCATCGGCCGCGGCGGAGACTGGGTCGCGATGAGCACCGCCACGCATGACACCGGCGAACCGGGCTCGATCAGCGAGCCGATCCGGGTTGCCCAGGTCGAGATCCGACCGGCGGAGGGCCTGGCGCTCGTCGCCGACCGTGTCGTGGCGTTGTCCGTCCGCGAGTTCGAGCTGCTGTCGGCGCTGGCGGAGCGTGCCGGCCACGTGGTCGCGCGGGACGCGCTGTTCGAGTCCGTCTGGGGTGGGCCGCTGCGCCGGGGCGATCGGTCGATCGACGTCTACATCCACAAGCTCCGGCAGAAGCTCGAGGCCGCGGCGCCGGGCTGGCGGTTCATCCACACCCACATCGGGTTCGGATACCGCTTCGCGCCGGAACGGCACGTGACGGCGTGACCTTCGCGGACGGTGTCGGTCCGCGCCGACGGGACGACGACACCGGACAGCGGGCGGTGACCGGCCCGATCCCGAGGGCTACGATGGGGACCGTGCATCCCGTTGATGGGCCAACGTCGGGCGGCGCGGAGCCGGGTCCGCTCCGGACCCACTACCTGCAGCAGCTCGCGGCGATCGAGCGGGGCGCGTTCACGACGCTCGACGTCGTCGTGGCGCAGGTCGATCGCGCGCTCGACGCGCTCGAGCACCAGGACATCGAGCTGGCGACGTTCATCGTCGGCGACGGGCCGCGCCTGAAGCACGCGCACGAGGCGGTCCTCGGCGACATCATGTCGCTGCTGGTGCTGCAGGCTCCGGTCGCCGGCGACCTCCGCCTGGTGATCGGCCTGATCCACGTGATCAAGCACGTCGAGCGGATCGGCGACCAGTGCGTGAACGTCGCCAAGCTGATCCCGCTGACCGGCAGCGAGCCGCCGCGGCTGCCCGAGGTGCTGGACGTGATCATGCGGATGGGGCGGCTGGCCCGGGACGAGGTGGTCCAGGCCCGGCACGCGCTGACCCTCCGCGACGGCGACCTCGCGGCCGACCTGCGTCGCCGGGACCAGGAGCTCAACGAGCTCAACCGCGCGGTGTTCCGCCAGACGGTCGAGCTGGGGCAGGACCCGGACACCCGCGAGTGGCTGCTGACGATGGCGATGGCGGCGCGGGCGTTCGAGCGGATCGGCGACAACGCGGTCGACATCGGCACGCAGGTCGTGTTCGTCGTCGACGGGGCGAAGCCGAACGTCTCCGGCGCGGCTCCCGAGCGAGCACCGGACGCGGCGGCCGAGCACGGCGACGCGCCGGGCACGCCCGACGACGACGCCTGATCGGCGACGAAGTCTCCTGATCGGCGGCGATGTCGCCTGACCCGCGACGACGCACGATCGCGGACCGCGACGTCGTGCCTGCGACGCGGCTCGCCGCTGTTGTGACCGGACGTTCACAGGGCTTTCACACTCAGTAGACGAGTCGGTAACAGAATGGGGCGCGGCGACGGGGATTCTGCTTGGAGCAGTACCCCGACAGCAATCCAAGGAGCAGTCTTGAAGTCCCAACGTTTCTTCGCGATGGCCGCGGTCTGCGGCTCGATCGCCTTCGGACTGGCCGCGTGCGGTGAAGACGACGACTCGACCACGACGGCCGCGTCGGGCGGGGATTCCACGCAGTCCTCGCTGTCGGGCAGCATCGCGGGCGCGGGCGCCAGCTCGCAGGCGGCCGCCAAGGAGGCGTGGATCGCCGGCTTCCAGACCGCGAACTCCGACGTCACCGTGTCCTACGACCCGGTCGGATCCGGCGGCGGACGCGAGCAGTTCATCGCCGGCGGCACCGCGTTCGGCGGCACCGACTCGGCGTTCTCCGGCGACGAGCTGACGAAGGCCCAGGAGCGCTGCGGCGGCCCGGACAACCTGATCCAGCTGCCGGTCTACATCTCGCCGATCGCGATCATCTACAACCTCGACGGTGTCGAGGGCCTGCAGCTCTCGCCCGAGACGCTGGCCAAGGTCCTCAAGCAGGAGATCAAGACCTGGAACGACCCGGCGATCGCCGCCGACAACCCGGACGCGCAGCTGCCGGACACGGCGATCACCGTCGTCAACCGCTCCGACGAGTCGGGCACCACCGAGAACCTCCAGGAGTACCTGTCGGCCGTCGCGGGCGACACGTGGGACTTCGAGGTCAGCGGTGACTGGCCCGTCAAGGGCGGCGAGGCCGCGCAGGGCACCTCGGGCGTGGTCGAGGCCGTCGGCTCCGGCAACGGCACCATCGGCTACGCGGACGCGAGCCAGGCCGGGGACCTCGGCGTGGCCACGATCAAGGTCGGCGACGAGTTCGTCGGCCCGACGCCGGAGGCAGCCGCCGCGGTCGTCGAGGCGTCGGAGCAGAACACCGACGCCGGCAAGTTCGGCTTCACCTACGAGCTCGCGCGTGACACGACCGAGTCGGGTGCCTACCCGATCGTGCTCGTCTCGTACGAGATGGCCTGCACGCAGTACGACTCCGCGGACGAGGCGGCCCTCGTGAAGGCGTTCCTCGGGTTCGAGATCAGCGCGGAGGGCCAGCAGGCCGCGGCCGCGGCCGCCGGCTCGGCGCCGCTCTCGGACGCGCTCCGCCAGCAGTTCCAGCCCGCCATCGACGCGATCGGCGCCTCGTAGCTCGATCCGCGACCACGACCGGTGACGGTCGGCGCTCTGCCGCGATCAGCGGGCGAGGGCGTCGACCCCGGGGCCCGTCCTGACGGACGGGCCCCGCGCCGGGTCCGGTCGACCCGACCCGAAGGACCGCTCTTGAGCACCCCCGTTCTCACCGCACCCCCTCCGAAGGGGGTCAAGCGCCCCGGCGACCGGATCTTCTCCGGCCTGGCCGTGGGCGCCGGCGTCACCATCCTCGCCGTCCTCGCCGGGGTGGCGGCGTTCCTGATCGTCAAGGCGTGGCCCGCGGTCACCGCCGGATCGGACCAGATCAAGGGCGACGGGGGGCTCATCAGCTACATCGCCCCGCTCGCGTTCGGCACCGTCCTCGGATCGATCATCGCGATCCTGATCGCCGTCCCGATGGCGATGGCGGTCTCCCTCTTCATCAGCCACTACGCGCCGCGGCGCCTGGCCCAGCCGCTCGGCTACGTGATCGACCTGCTGGCCGCCATCCCGAGCGTCGTCTACGGCCTCTGGGGCATCGCGGTCCTCGGGCCGGCGATGGTCTCGGTGCACAAGTGGCTCGCCGACAACCTCGGATTCATCCCGCTGTTCTCCGGGCCTCCGTCGGTCACCGGTCGCACGATGCTCGTGGTCGGCGTCGTCCTGGCGGTGATGATCCTGCCGATCATCACCGCGATCACCCGCGAGGTGTACTCGCAGACCCCGCGCAAGCAGATCGAGGGCGCGCTGGCGCTCGGCGCGACGCGCTGGGAGATGATCCGGATGACGGTCCTGCCGTTCGGGCGCTCCGGCCTGATCGGCGGCGCGATGCTCGGCCTGGGCCGTGCGCTCGGCGAGACCATGGCCGTCACGATCATCCTGTCGGCGACGGGTGCGGTCACGTTCGACCTGATCAGCTCCGACAACCCCTCCACGATCGCGGCGAACATCGCCCTCGACTTCCCGGAGTCCTCGGGGTTGGCCGTCAACGTGCTGATCGCCTCCGGCCTGGCGCTGTTCGCGATCACCCTCGTCGTCAACATGATCGCCCGCACGGTGATCACCCGTACCGAGAAGGCGTCCCGATGAGCACGCCCCGAGACCAGGCCGGCGAGGCGCCGTCGATGTCCGATTCCCCGCACGACGCGAACGGCGACCCGACGGCCGACCCCCCGGTCACCGGGGGACGGCCGGCTCGCGTCCGCCGTCCGGTGCCCGCCGTCGCGGCCTCCGCGGCCGCCGCCGACGTCCCGGCCGCCGCCACGGCGCCGATGCGCCCGATCACCACCGGCTCGCTGCCGCGGTTCGCGCCGTGGCTGGTCACGCTGGCCGTCGCCGTCGTCGCGCTCCTGCTGATCGTGGGCGATGTCGTGTCGCCCGGCGTCGGGGTGATCGCCGCCGCGATCGTCGCCGGCCTGATCGTCTACGGCTGGTCGCGCGCGGTCGAGGGGCCGCGCCGCGCCGTCGACCGCGCGGCGACCTTCGCGGTCGCCAGCATGTTCCTGCTGGCGGTCACGCCGCTGGTGTCGCTGCTCTACACGGTGGTCTCGCGCGGTCTCGCGCGGTTCGACGTGGCGTTCTTCACCGAGTCCGGCCGCAACGTCGTCGGGGCGGGTGGCGGTGCCGAGCACGCCATCGTCGGCACGCTGATCATCACCGGGGCGGCCACGCTGATCTCGGTGCCGATCGGGATCATGGCCGCGATCTACCTGCAGGAGTACGGCAAGGGTCGACTGAAGGCGGCGCTGACGTTCTTCGTCGACGTCATGACCGGCATCCCGTCGATCGTGGCCGGC
>CAZFIQ010000003.1:34531-40348 GCA_964519185.1 uncultured Patulibacter sp. | reverse complement strand
ATCGAGTGGCCGTCCTCGAAGAGCCACTCGATCATCGTGCTCTCCGAGGGCCGCCTGCTGAACCTGGGCAACGCGACCGGCCACCCGTCGTTCGTGATGTCCAACTCGTTCACCAATCAGACGCTCGCCCAGATCGAGCTGTGGGCGAACAACGGCGACGGCAAGTACCAGAACCAGGTCTACGTCCTGCCGAAGACGCTCGACGAGAAGGTCGCCCGCCTGCACCTGGACGCGCTGGGCGTCAAGCTGACGGTCCTCTCGCAGGAGCAGGCCGACTACATCGGCGTGCCGGTTGAGGGCCCGTACAAGCCCGACCACTACCGCTACTAATCTGATCTGGCTCGGTCTCGGCAGGACTGGAGGGCCCGCCCGCCCGTCGCTCGGTCCTCGGCAGTACGTTCGTACAGCTCTCGGATGCGCTCCTACCCAGCCGCGCCGATACCTTCGCCAGATTGGGTGGTCGGCCGCTGAATACTCGGCGGCCGCCGCACCTTCCCGAGCATCTCGGAATCGATTCAGCACACGACGGGCGTCCTTCGGGGCGCCCGTCGTCGTTCCGGGCGGCGCTCGGGGCCTGGCCGCGCGCCGAGACGTCCGCGCCTGACGTCCGGCCCTGATGCGGATCGTGCCCGTCGCGCGGGCGAAACCCGCATCAGCGGCGGGTGCGGCCGGCTGAAGCCCCGGGCTGATGCAGCTTTGGCCCGTCACGCCGGCGAAATCCGCATCGGCCGGCGCTGTGGCCGACCGAACCCCGGCGCTGATGCGGGTTCGGCCCGTCACGCCGGCGAAATCCGCATCAGCGGCGGCGGCTTGACGTTTCGAAGGTCACGATATATCGTTGACGTATCACGATAGGAATCGACAAGGAGGACGGCATGCATTACGCAGCTGACTTCGGCGCCCGTTGCGGGCGTCACGGTGGGGCACGGGGTCCCATCGATCTGGAGCGGATCTGGCGGGCGATGGTCGGCGACGACGGTCCGGACCGCCACGACCGCGAGGGTGGCCACCGACGGGGCGGAGGTCCCGGGCGGGGCGAGCGCGGGGACGGTCGCGGCTGGGGCCGGGGGCCGTTCGGTCCCGGGTTCGGCGGGCCGGGCTTCCCGTTCGGCCCCGGTGGCGGACGGCGGGGTGGCCGCGCCCGGCGCGGAGACATCCGCGACGCCGCGCTGCTCCTGCTGGCGGAAGAGGAGCGGAACGGCTACCAGCTGATGCAGGAACTGGAGGAGCGTTCGGGCGGTGCCTGGCGGCCCAGCCCGGGTTCGGTCTATCCGGCGCTCCAGCAGCTCGAGGACGAGGGGCTGATCCGGGCGGTCGAGCGCGAGGGGCGCAAGGCCTTCGCGTTGACCGACGCGGGTCGCGAGCAGGTCGCCGAGCGCGACGAGGGTCGTCCGGCCCCGTGGGAGCAGATGGCCGGCGGCATCTCCAAGGAGGCCTGGGCGCTGTTCGACGCGGGGCGCGAGGTCGCGATGGCGATGGCGCAGATCGCGCAGAGCGGCAGCTCACAGCAGCGCCAGGAGGCGCAGCGGATCCTGGTGACCGCGCGGCGGGACCTCTACCGCCTGCTGGCCGACGGTGACGACGTTGCCGGCGGCGATGGCGGGGTCGACGGACAGGCTGGCGGCTGATCGGTCGCCGCCGGCGTCTGCGTCGACTGGGCGCCTGCGGTGATGCGGGTTCTGCCGCCTACGGTGGCGGAGCCCGCATCAGCTCGGCGGGTGGTCGGGGGCGTCAGCGGGCGTCGTAGGTCCGCTGGGCCGCTTCGACCTGGTCCATCGACGTCTCCAGCAGGTCGATCAGGTCGTGCAGGCGGGTCGCCACCGCGGTGCCGAGCGGCGTCAGGCTGTACTCGACCCGCGGCGGAATCGTCGCCTGGACCTCGCGCACGACGAAGCCGTCGCGCTCGAGGGCCTGCAGGGTCTGCGACAGCATCTTCTCGCTGACGCCGTCGATCCGCCGCCGGAGCGCGTTGAACCGCAGCGGCTCGGCGCGCAGCGCGGCCAGCGTCAGTGCGCCCCAGCGCCCGGAGATGTGCTGCAGCACGGGCCGCGAGGGGCACGCGCGGGAGAAGACGTCGGGCGGATGATCGCCGGCGGCGGGTTCGCTGGTCGGTTGGGCGCCCACGCGTCCATCGTACCGCACGGCGCGTTCTGAAATAACGGTGCTGCTGTCTGTAAAGCGCTTTCGAAAAGTTTGTGCAATGGTGTGGGTCGGGTCGGAATCCGCCGGCCCCGTCCGCGGAGAATCGCCATGACCACCATCGCCGTCACCGGCGCGACCGGCCAGCTCGGTCGGCTCGTCGTCTCGTCCCTGCTCGACCGCGGCGTGGCCCCGGCCGACGTCGTCGCGATCGTGCGCGACCCCACCAAGGCCGCCGACCTGGCCGGCCGCGGCGTGCAGGTCCGCCAGGCCGACTACACCGACCCGGCCGCGTGGCCCGCGGCGCTGGCGGGCGTGGAGCGGCTGCTGCTCGTGTCCTCCAGCGAGGTCGGTCAGCGCGACGCGCAGCACGCGACCGTGATCGCGGCGGCGGAGCAGGCCGGCGTCGGGCTGCTGGCCTACACGTCGATCCTCAACGCGAGTACGACGACGATGCGGCTGGCCGCCGAGCACCAGGCGACGGAACGGCGGCTGGAGGCCTCGCCGTTGCCGACGGTGCTCCTGCGCAACGGCTGGTACATCGAGAACTACACCGGCCAGTTGGACGCGACGCTCGAGCACGGGCTGGTCGGGTCGGGTCAGGACGGCAAGCTGAACCCGGCGGCCCGGGCCGACTACGCCGAGGCGGCCGCGGCCGTGCTCGTCGGCGGCGCTGATCAGGCGGGCCGCGTCTACGAGCTGGCGGGCGACGAGTCGGTGACCCTCAGCCGTGTCGCCGAGCTGCTGTCGGCCGCCGCCGGTCAGGCGATCGCCTACGTCGACCTGCCGGAGGACCGCTACGTCGCGGTGCTCGAGGGCGCAGGCCTGCCGGCGCCGGTGGCCGCGATCCTGGCCGACGCGAGCGCCGCGATCGCCCGGGGCGAGCTGGCCAGCGGGTCGCGCGACCTGACGAAGCTGCTCGGCCGGCCGTCGACGCCGCTCGCCACCCGGATCGCCGAGGTCGTGGCGGTCGCCTGAGGCGCACGGGCCGCCGGGCGTGCGCGGGCGGCGTGCACGGGCCGGCGGCGTGCACGCGTCGGCGGGCTGATGCGGATCTGTCCCGTGGGGAGGGCCGAATCCGCATCGGCTCCGGGGTCCGGGCGTCAGTGGACCGAGCGCCGGTTGGCGGCGTGGACCCCCTCCGCGAACTCCTCCAGCATCTTGGCGTTGAAGGCGGGGAGGTCGTCCGGCTTGCGGCTGGTGGTCAGGCCCGCGTCGACGTGGACCTCCTCGTCGACCCAGTGGGCGCCGGCGTTCTCCAGGTCGGTCTTGAGCGTCGGCCACGACGTCACGGTCCGGCCTTCCAGCACGTCGGCCTCGGCCAGCAGCCACGGTGCGTGGCAGATCGCCGCGACGGGCTTGCCGGCCGCGAAGAACTGCCGGACGAAGCGCACGGCGTCGTCGTTGCCGCGGAGCGCGTCGGGGTTGGCGACGCCCCCGGGCAGCAGCAGGCCGTCGAAATCGTCGGCCTGGGCGACGTCGACGGTCAGGTCCGGCGTCTCGCTGCGCCCGGACGGGTCCAGGTGGTCGAAGGTCCGGAACGGATCCGTGTCGAGCGAGACCAGGCGGACGGTGGCGCCGGCGTCGATCAGGGCCTGGCGCGGCTCCTCCAGCTCGACCCGCTCGGTGCCCTCGGTGGCGAGGATGGCGATCGTGCGGTCGTTCAGGTGGCTCATCGAATGCTCCTCCGTCGAATTCGTGCGTACCGGGCCGCTACCCGCGTCGACCAGGCGGAAACGCCGTGTGGATCGGGGGATTCGCGGCGTCCGCGAGCCCGGGGCGGGGCCGTAGAGCTGCCATACAAGAGCGCCAACGCGCCAACATGATAGTTGCACGCGCAATTTTCGTCGGGTTTACGGCGGGCCCTCGTCTATAGGGACATGCGTTCCTCTCGGGGGGCGCAATCCAGTGCCTAGCGCTGGGACGTGGTCTTGAGGGTACGGTCGGCGATGGGGGATCTCGACCGTACCCTCAGCCTCTTTCTGGGGGCCTACCGCCGACCGCAGTCGTCTCCGCTCGCGACGCAGCACCGTCCACGCCAGCGTCAGTCCGAGCGCACCGGTCAGCACGTTGAGGGCGATGCCCGCCAGCGCGTAGGGGCCGGTCAGGTCATCGGCGTTGGCGCCGAGCAGCGCGTACGAGAAGGCCCGCGGGCCGGACGCGACCGCGGTGCCGAGCGCGATGTCGCGGGTCCGGACGCCGGCCAGGCCGAACGCGTGCGACAGCGGCCCGTCCGGTACCGCGGGCAGCAGCCGCTGGATCACCACGGCGCTGAACCCGCGGCGGCGGGCGAAGGCCGTCAGCGCGCGCAGCCGCGGCCCGGACAGCTCGTCCAGCGCCCCGTGGCCGGCGCGGGCGGAGAACCGTTGCGAGAGCACGGCGGACAGCACGGCCGAGGGCAGCGACACGAGGGCCCCGCCGACGGCCCCGAACAGCAGGCCGGCGGCGGCCGCGAGCGCCGCCCCGGGGACCAGCAGCGCGCCGAGCAGCCCGCCGATCAGCACGAACGCCAGCGGCGCCAGCGCGCCGGCCGGCTCGGTCCATTCGCGGACGGTGCCCGGTCCGATCAAGCCGCCGACGGCGAAGACCACCAGCAGCGATCCAAGCGTGGCCGCGAGTCCGCCCAGGCGCGCGAGCGCAACGTGGCGGGCGGACATCGCTGCAGTGTACGGCGACGGGGCGTCCGGCCTGGCTCCGACCGGCGGTAGGAGGGGGAGGAACGGCGGAGGTGGGCGCGGTCCGACTCGAACGGACGACCTTCCGGGTGTAAACCGGATGCTCTAACCAACTGAGCTACGCGCCCGGTGAAGGGTCGAGGGTACAGCGCGGGCACGCTAGCCTGTGAGGAAGTCATGTCCGACCACTCCAAGATCGCGAAGAACCTCGAGGCGTTCCAGATGGCGATCAACGCGCACGATCGGGAGAACCCGACGCACAACGCGTACGGCATCGGCCTGGCGGCGTTCGACATGGACCGCCTGGGCCTGGACGAGGGCGAGACGATCCTGCCCGGCATCACGATCCACTGCGACGGAGGCACCAGCGGCAACTTCCGTGTGCTCTGCGACGGGGATCACGACGAGCAGCTGGAAGAGGCGGAGGAGGAGGTCGTCGAGGCGATCGGCGTGTCCTCCGGTCAGCGGCAGGCGGACGCGGGCATCGGCCGCGTGCCGCCGCCGTCCGAGTGGTAGTCGCGCGGGCCTGACGCGGGAGCCCGTTCGCTCCGGTCGAGGTCCGCGACCGGTCGCGGCGGGAGCCCCGTGACGTCGCGCCGGCGGGGTGACCGGCACCGCCTGGCGGGCGAACGCCCGCAGAACGACGAAGGCCGCCCGTAGGCGGCCTTGCGAGTCCGGGGCCGGCGGGGAGCCCGGCCGCGACGCGGCTCAGTCCTGGTCGCGGGTGTCGGCGACCTCGCCGTTCTCCGCCGCTTCGAGCGCGGCCCGCAGCTTGGCGCCGAGCTCGCCGCCGATGCCGGATTCGCCGACGGAGAACTTGCCGCC
The DNA here is from genome assembly GCA_964519185.1 of uncultured Patulibacter sp. Lineage (GTDB taxonomy): Bacteria > Actinomycetota > Thermoleophilia > Solirubrobacterales > Solirubrobacteraceae > Patulibacter. The sequence goes on along the minus strand of CAZFIQ010000003.1, from coordinate 34,709 downwards.
CGGCAGCGCCGGCTCGCGACGACGGCCGCGGCGGTCGTCGTCGCCGAAGCGTCCGCCCCCGGGGCCTCCGGGGCGACCGCCCGGACCGCCGGGACCGCCCGGACGCGGGCGGCGCGGGGCCGCGTGGAACTTGACGTCCTGCGGACGGGCGAGCGACAGCAGCGCCCAGGCGGCCTTC
>CAZFIQ010000003.1:0-34521 GCA_964519185.1 uncultured Patulibacter sp. | reverse complement strand
CTCGCCGCCCTCGCTGGCCACGTCGACGCGGCGGGCCCGCTCGGCGAAGACCTGCTGCGGCGGGCGGTCGCCCTGCAGCGCGGGGTTGACGCGGGCGATCCCGACCAGCTCGATCGCGGCCTTGACCTGCTCGCGCTGATCCTCGGTCGTGCTGACCGCCAGCCGGGCCACCGGGACGATGTCGCGGGCGCGGACGGCCGAGAGGATGATCCAGGCCGCCTGGTCGTCGGTCTCCGGAGTGGCGCCGTAGGCGCGCCGGCCGAACTCGCGACCGGACGATCCCTCGCCCGCCAGGATGTCGGCGACGTCGAAGCGCCCGGCCGCCGTGACGGCCCACTCGATCGCCGACCGGTCGGGCTCCATCGCCCGCAGGATCTCCAGGCGCTGGCGGAGGAAGACCTCGTCCCACTGGAAGCGGCGCCGACCGCCGCGCTGCCCTCCGCGGCCCTGGCGGCGACCGCGCGAGCGGCGACGCTTCTTCGGCGCGCCCTCGCCGTCGCCCTCCGCGGCGGGGGCCTGCTCGCCGGACGCCTGCTCGCCGGACGGCACCGGCTCGCCGGCGGGTTGATCGGGGGTGCTCGCCGGCTCACCCGGGGCCGCGGGGGCTTCGGCGTTCGGCGATGCAGCGGCGGCCTCGGAGGCCGGTGCCTCGCCGATGCGCTGCTCGTCGGACGGCGCGGCGGCCTCCGTGCTCGGCGTGGCGTCGGCCACGGGCGGGGCCTCGACGGCTACGGAGTCGGCGCTCGCGGCGGCCTCGGAGGCCGGGGCCTCGGCCGCAGGCTCGCTCGCGGCGGCAGGGGCCGGAGCGTCGGCGGTGGTCGTGGTCTCGGCGGTGCCCGTCGGGGCGCCCTCGGGGGCGACGGGATCGGGTGCGACCGTCTCCGCCGCGGCGGGAGCCTGGGGCGTCGGGGTGCCGGCGGCGTCCGCGGCCTCGGGGGCCGACGTCGACGCGGGGGTCATGGGGGCAGCGTCCTCGGGAGACGCCGACGTGACGGGTGTCTCCACCGGCGGGGAGGCCGCTCCTTGCTCCGCGGCGCCCTCGGGCGCGTGCGGGTCGACCTGCGGCTCGTTGTCGTCGCTGGAAACCACGGTCCCCGAAAGCTACCGGGCCGGGCGGTGAGCGTGGCGTGATGTCACGGGCGGGCGGGCTCGTCGCGGACCACGGCGGCCCATCCGACGACGCGCGCGGGCGCGCGGGAGCGGCGGCCGCGGCGCGTCGACTTGTGTACCGCCGAGGTACCGAAGGTGACGCGAAGGCGACGGGCCGCACGTCGTCGCCGTGGGCGATCACGGGGCAGCCGGCGCGCCGTCGACGATTCGTGCATACTTCTCAACCCCGAGGGGGCGTAGCTCAGTTGGTTAGAGCGCCGGCCTGTCACGCCGGAGGTCGCGGGTTCGAGTCCCGTCGCTCCCGCCTCCAAGGGATCCGAAGGCCCCGCTCAGCGGGGCCTTCGGCGTTCCCGAGGACTCGCTGGCCGACGGTCAGGCGACGAACCGCACCGTGCGGCTCGCGCGGACGGGCTTTCCGCCCTGCGGCGTGAACGTGAACGTCAGCTTGACGCTCAGTCGGCGCTTTGCGGTCAGGGCCCGCTTGCCCGCGGCGCTCAGTCGCACGGTGATGGTGCGCGGGCCCTTCTTGACGGTCAAGGAGCCCCGGGCCACCGTGGCCTTGCCGACGCGTCCGGTCCAGGTCAGGCGGCCCGCCGTAGGGGCCGTGAAACGGCCACTGGCGCTCCCGCCCTTGCGACCCTTCAGGGCCGGCGCGGAGATCCGCGCCGTGCTCGGTGTGGTGGTGCTCGGCGCGGACCCGCCGGGCGCCGGGGCTCCCGGCGCCGGCGCGGTGATCGGGACGACCGGCGTCGACGGTTGTGGCGGCGCCCCGCCGGGTGGATCGCCTCCGACCGGTGCCCCCGGGCAGGCGCCGGCGGTCGTCGGATCGCTCGGGCACAGATCCTGCGTCTCGTCGCCGTAGCCGTCTCCGTCGGCGTCGGGCTCGATCCGGACGGACAAGTTGACCCGTGCGGGCGACACCGTCACCCCGCCGAAGGCGTACTGGACGTTGAACGGCGGCTTGGGTAGGAACTCCTGGCTGTACGGGCCGATTCCGACCCGGCCGCTGGCGGCCGATCCGTAGCAGGGAACGCCGACGCCCCGGGCGTCCAGGCCGATCGTGTCGCCTTCGGCCACCGTGATCCGCGTCGCGAACGCGCCGACCGACCCCTCGGGAAGCGTCTCCTGGGGAGATCCGTCGACGAGCGAGTAGAAGTTGCCCTCGCCGCTCCAGCGCAGGACCAGGAGCGCCACGCCGGGCGTCGGTGCCGCGCTGCGACCGGCGGAGCGCCATTCGGTGACGACGCCGGCCGTCGTGATCGTACCGCCGTGCCCGACGTCGGGCAGCTGGAGCGCCTGGCGTCCCAGGCTGCTCGCGCCGCAGCTGGTCGCGCTGTCGGGGTTGGCGGCAACCTCGCCAACGGTGGTCGCGGCCTGGGCGCCGGGGGCGACGAGCAGCGTGGCCGCTACGAGCGTGCCGACGGTCGGTATGCGTCTCATCGGCGGAACGATCGCAGACGGGGTTGCGACGACGGCCTTGGTGGTGGGTCCGCGCGCGGGCCCACCACCGGTGCGGCTACACGGCCAGGAGTCCGGCGTCGACCAGGAGGTCGCTGCCGGTCATCAGCAGCGACAGGTCGCTGGCCGCGAACAGCGCCACGCGGGCGACGTCGTCCGGGACGCCGAGTCGTCGCAGCGGGTGGCGCGTGACGAGCGCGTCCTGCGCCTCGGCGACGCCGTCGACGGACTCGAAGTCGTCGCGGCTGGCCTGGATGCCGTCCGTCGTGATCAGCGTGGGCGACAGTGCGAGCGCGCGAACGCCGAACGGCCCGAGCTCGACGGCCAGCGAGCGGGTGAGGCCGATCACCGCGTTCTTGCTGGCCGAGTAGTGCGCCAGTCCGGGGCTGAACGCGGCGTGCGCCACGACCGAGGCCATGTTGACGATCACGCCGCTGCCCTGGGGCACCATGTGGCGGGCGGCCGCCTGGGCCCCGGCGAACGTGCCGTGGAGGTTCAGGTCGATCAGCGACTTCCAGTCGTCCTCGCTCATCTCGACGAACGGGACGACCGGGTACGCGCCGGCGACGTTGACCCAGACGTCGAGCGTGCCGTGGTCGGCGGCGACGCCGTCGGCCAACGCGTGGACGGCGCCCTGGTCGGTCACGTCGAGCGCAAAGCCCTCGGCCGTCGTCGGTCCGCCGGTGAGCTGCTCCGCGGCGGCCGCCACGCCAGCGGCGTTCACGTCGGTGAGCACGACGCGCGCGCCCGCCTCGACGAAGCGTCGCGCGATCGCGAAGCCCAGCCCCTGGGCCGCGCCGGTGATGACCGCGGTCCGGCCCGCCAGCGAGACGAGGTCTGCGATCGGCACCTCCGTCACGTCGTGGATTGGGCGCTCGGCCGGGGATGAAGGGTTTCCCATGTCTACGGCTCTCTCTTCCGGGTGCGGCGTTCTCCGTGCGGAACGCTCGGGAGCCGAAGCTACCATATTGATTACATCTCTAATCAGAAATTATCCCCGGTTCTGCGGCCTCGGGCGCTCCGATCTGGGGCTTGACACCCTCAGATCTCGGCGTTATTACTCATAATTGTGATCATTAACATCCGGGAGAGAGGACCAGCAATGAGGGGCATCGGAAGGACGGCCGCCGCCACGGCGGCCTGTGCGCTGGTCGCGGCGACCCTGGCGGCCTGCGGGTCGTCGGACGACACGACCAAGACCAGCGACGCGACGACGCAGGCGGCGACGACCGAGGCGGCGGCCACGACGTCGCCCGTCTTCCAATCAGAGGCGGAGCAGGGGCGGTTCCAGGAGCAGACCGGGTTCACCCTGCTGAGCGGGCCCGCGACCGAAGCGGAGCTGCAGACCCGTGTCGACGGCTACCGGGAGGTTCCGACGGAGCTGCTGGTGACCGACGAGGTGAGCAAGCCGATCGACGCCGGGAAGGACGTCGCGGTCCTCGTCTGCGGCGTGCCGGTCTGCTCGGAGATCGCGGCGGGCATGGAGGAGGCCGCGAAGGAGCTGGGCTGGAAGATCACGCGGGTCGACCTGGGCGTCAGCCCGGAGGACTTCGCGAACGCCTACAACCGCGCGGTCGAGCTGCAGCCCGACATCGTGATCGGCTCGGGCATCGCCCGCGAGTACATCGACAAGCAGCTGACGAAGCTCGGCGAGCTGGGCATCCCCACGATCCAGTACGCCGTCTCGATGGAGCCCGGGAACGGTGTCACCTGGACGATGCAGGACGATCCGCAGTACCTGCGCGACGGGCTGATGATGGCCGAGGAGATCGCGCTGGACTCGAAGCTGGCCGGTGAGGCCGTCGTCTTCAACGTCGAGCAGTACACGGTCCTGACGCCGCTGGCGCACGCGATCCAGAAGTACCTGCCGCAGCTCTGCGGGGACTGCAAGGTCGATTACCAGACGGCGGCCGGCACCGACGTCGGCAAGCTCGGACCGAAGGTGACCGGCTACCTGCAGGCGAACCCGGGGACCAAGACGGTCGTCTGCACGTTCGGGGACCTCTGCGCCGGGGTGGGTCAGGCGATCAAGGCGTCCGGCATCAAGGACGTGCGGATCTACACCCACGCGGGTCCGGTCACGAACCTCAACGCGGTCAAGGCCGGACTCGAGACCTCGGCGATGCCGCTGGCGAACAACCAGACGGGCTGGCAGGTCATCGACGCGGCGGCGCGGGTGTTCGCCGGCGACGACCTGGCGCCGACCCGCCTCTCGCCGGTCCAGACGATCGTCCAGGCGAACGTCGGGACGCCGAGCCCCGAGACGGGCTCGGTGCCCGGGTACCGCGAGAAGTACCGGGCGCTGTGGGACACCGGTAACTGAGGAAGCAGGCGGAGGGAGGGGCTGCGTCTCCTCCCTCCACCGCGTACCGCCTACGCGGCGCCGGTGCGGGCGGAATCGCCCCCGGCGGGACCACGAAGAGTTCGACAACCAAGGGAGATACCTGCGATGCCTGTGTACATGCTCGCCAACATCACGTTCAAGTACGGCCTCGCCGCCGAGGTGGCCGCGATCGTCGGGGAGCTCGTTCCGCTCCTCGAGCGGCGGGGCTGGAAGCTCGTCGGCGCCTACCAGCCGATCATCGGCGACTTCGGTCACATCCTCGACGTCTGGGAGCTCGAGAGCGCCGACGACGTCGGACGGGTGCTCGCCGAGGTGTCGGCCGACCCGGAGTTCACCGCGATCGCGGCGAAGCTGACCGGGCTCGTGGAGAACGAGACCCTGGAGATCGCGGTCAAGACCAGCTACAGCCCGTGAGCGGCGGGCGCGGGCGAGCGGCTCGGCCCGCGCCCGCGCCCGCACGATCGCCTGCAACGCTGGCCGCCCGGCGGCCAGCGGCGTAGCGTCGTGCGTCGGCTCGATCGGTCCGCCGCCCCGATCCGCCGTCTTCCATGACCCGAGTCCGGACGTCCCCGCGCCCCCTCGCGCTGCTGCTCGCGATCGTCGTGCTGCTGGCCTCCGCCGGCACCGCGCTGGTGCTCGCGGTGCCCGGCCGGGGAGCGACCAGCGCCGGCGAGCTGCGCGAGCGGATCGAGCGTCAGCGCCAGGAGGAGTCCCGGCTGAGCGGCACGGCCGCGCGACTGGGGGCGATCGAGGCGCGCGCCACGCTGGCGGCCGAGGCCGGCCAGCAGCGGCTGAGCGAGGCCCAGACCGCGCTCGACGGCGTGCAGGGGCGACTGGACGCGACGACCGGCGAGCTGCGGACCACACGCGCGCGCCTGGTGCGGCTGCGCGCCCGGCTGGAGCGCTCGCGGGAGGTCCTGGCCGACGTCCTGCGAGCCCGCTACGTCGCCGATCCGCCGGACCTGATCGCCGTGGTGGTCAACGCCCGCGGCTTCGACGATCTGCTGGAGCGGGTCGAGTTCCTGCGGCGGGTCGAGGCCCACGGGACGCGCGTGGTGTCGGACGTGCGGGAGGCCCGCAGCCAGGCGGCGAGCGACGAGCGGCGGCTGACGAACCTGCGTCGCGACCGGCAACGACAGGTCGACGCGGCGGAGCGTCAGCGCAACGGGGTCGCCGCGATGGCGGCCGGCCTGGAGCAGCGGCGGGCCGAGGCGTCACGTGCCGCGGCCGCCCGTCGCCAGGCCCTGCGCGACACGCAGTCCGGACGACGCAGCGCCCAGCGCGAGCTCGATCGGCTGCTGGCGGCGGAGCATCGGCGGGCCCGCCAGTTCACCGCACCCGCGTCGGCGAGCGGCACCGGAGCTGGGTCGGCGGCCTCGCGCGGCAGCGGCGGCTGGGCGATTCCGTGGGCGATCGTCCAGTGCGAGTCGGGCGGCGTCAACCACCCGCCCAACCACGCGGGCGCCTCCGGCTACTATCAGTTCATCCCGTCGACCTGGAAGGCGATGGGCGGCAGCACGGCGCACGCCTACCAGGCCTCCCGCGCCGAGCAGGACCGGCTGGCGGCCAAGCTCTGGGCCGGTGGCTCGGGCGCCCGCAACTGGGATTGCGCCGCGATGGTCGGCATCACCGGCTGAGCGGCGCGGCGACCGGCGACCTGCTCGGGCCACGCGGTCGTCTTTCGCCCGCGTGGGGCGGGCGAACCGCGACCGCGTTGGCCGCGCGGGCCTCGCGACCGATGAGTTGCCGTCGCGGGCCCGGTCTTGGGCTGCGACAACCACCGTACGACTCCCGAGGAGCCCCCGATGTCCAGCCCGTCCCGCATGATCTTCGTCAACCTCCCGGTCGCCGACCTGCCCGCGACCAAGCGGTTCTTCGCCGCGCTCGGCTTCGGCTTCGACGACAAGTTCACCGACGAGAACGCCGCCTGCATGGTCGTCAGCGAGCAGGCCTTCGTGATGCTGCTGACCCGCGAGCGGTTCGCGGACTTCACCAAGAAGCCGATCGCCGACGCGCACCAGGCGACCGAGGCGATCGTGGCGCTGTCCGCGTCCAGCCGCGACGAGGTCGACCAGCTGGCCGACGCGGCCCTGGCGGCGGGCGGCACGCCGTCCGGCGATCCCCAGGACTACGGCTTCATGTATGGCCGCAGCTTCCAGGACCTCGACGGGCATATCTGGGAGGTCATGTGGATGAGCGCCGAGGCGGTCGAGCAGGGGCCGGCCGACATGCCGGACGCGGCCTGAGCTGCGCTCCGGGAGAACGCGTTCGTGGTCTGCCCGCCCCGGGCGGGCAAGACGCGAACGCGTTCCGCTCGACCCGCGGCCGAGGCCGCACTACGATGACCATCGTGCCGACGACGCCGTCGAACCTCGCCTTCGAGCAGCAGCTCGAATCCCACCGCCGGGGCCTGACCGGCTACTGCTACCGCATGCTCGGCTCGGGGTCGGAGGCCGAGGATGCCGTTCAGGAGGCGATGGTCCGGGCCTGGCGCAAGTCCGACCAGCTGGCCGAGCCCGCCGCGCTCAAGGCGTGGCTGTACCGGATCGCCAGCAACGTCTGCATGGACCAGATCCAGAGCCCGCAGCGACGCGCGCTGCCGATGGACCTCGGGCCGGCGGGCAACGCGGCCGGCGAGCTCGGGGCGCCGCTGCCGGAGACCGCCTGGGTCCACCCGATCGCCAGCGGCCGCGTGATCGGCGGTGGCGGGGATCCCGCCGACGTCGCGGGATCGCGTGAGTCGCTGCGTCTGGCGTTCGTCGCGGCGCTCCAGCACCTGCCGCCGAAGCAGCGGGCCGTACTCGTGCTCTGCGAGGTGCTGCGCTGGAAGGCGAGCGAGGCGGCCGAGCTGCTCGACACGTCGGTGGCCTCGGTCAACAGCGCGCTGCAGCGGGCCCGCGCGACGCTCGAGTCGCTCGACCTGGAGCTCGACGGCGCGGCGGCCGACGGGGCGCCGGACGAGGAGCAGGCCGCCCTGCTCGACCAGTACGTGGCCGCGTTCGAGGCGTACGACATCACGCGCCTGGTGACGCTGCTGCGCGACGATGCGACCTTCTCGATGCCGCCGCTGCCGCTCTGGCTGCGCGGGGCCGACGAGGCCGGCGACTTCATGCTCGGCACCGGCGCCAAGTGCGAGGGCTCGCGCGTGCTGCCGACGACCGCCAACGGCGGGCCGGCGGCGGCGATCTACAACCCGATCGGCGACGGTAGCTACGCGCCGTGGGCGATCGTCGTGCTCGAGACCGCCGGCGAGCGGATCAGCGCGCTGCACCACTACATCGGCGGGCCGGAGTGGTTCGCCGAGTTCGGGCTGCCGGAGCGCCTGACCGGCGACGCCTGACCCTCCGCCCGCCCGGGCGGGCTCGGTCAGCCGACGCCGACCGCGCGGGTCAGGCCCGCCAGGTCCAGCAGCGCGGTCAGCTCGGGGCTGCCGCCGCGCAGGGTCGGACGCTGCCCGATCCGCTTGGCGTCCCGGCAGATCCGGGCGACCGCGTCGAGCTCGCGCAGGTCGTGCCGCCGGAGCACCACGCGGCCCAGCAGCCGGCCGCTCTGCGCGTCGAAGATCCAGGCGGTCGGCGGCTGGGTGTGTCGGGCGGGCAGGTACACGGCGGGTTCTCGCTCCCTCCTGAGACCGGGCGACGAGCGCGGAGTCATCGCCGGGCGGGCCGACGGTGGCGGCGCGACCGGCCCGATCTCAGCCGGCGGCGATGATCGCGACCGTGCCCAACGCGAGCAACGTGCCGACCGTGGCGGCGGCGACGAAGGGCCGCACGGTGCGCGCCGGCAACGCCCGGCTGCGCACCGCGCCGTATCCGAACAGCGACGCCGCGTAGAGGCCGAAGGCGACGCCGAGCAGCTCGTACGGCCAGACGGTGTCGTGGGCGGTGACCTCGGGCAGCAACCGGCCGACGGCGAGCGCGACCGCCAGCGACGCGAGCGCCGTCCGCCACCACGCCAGCACGGTGCGCTCGAGCGCGAGGGTGGTCCGCTCCGCGGCCAGCGTCGTGCGCGCGGACGCCAGGTCGGTGCGCTGCTGGTCGCCTTCGCCGGTCACGGCGCGATCGTAGCGCGGGGTACGCGGGCGCCCGTTCAGTGTCCGAAGACGTCCGAGTCGGTGATCGGCGCGCGGCCGTCGTCGAGCGACTCGATCTGGTGGATCTCGGCGTCGCTCAGCCGGAAGTCGAAGACGTCGAGGTTCTCGCGCTGGCGATCGGGGTCGGCCGACTTCGGCACGGCGACGTTGCCGATCGCCATCTGCCAGCGGAGGATCACCTGCGACGCGGTCCGGTCGTGGGCCGCGGCGATCGCCGCGATCGTCGGGTGGTGGCGCAGGTCGTCGCCCTGACCGCCGAGCGGGCTCCAGGCCTCGCAGACGATGCCGTGACGGGAGAGGTACTCGCGGACGTCGGCCCGGGTGCGGGTCGGGTCGAGCTCGATCTGGTCGACGTCGGGCCAGACGTCGGTCGCGGCGACCACGCGGTCGATCTGCGCGGGCGTGAAGTTCGACAGGCCGATCGCCCGGATCCGGTCGTCCTCCAGCAGCCGCACCAGGCCGCGGTAGGCGTCGACGTAGCGGTCCTGGGCGGGGTTGGGCCAGTGGATCATGAACAGGTCGATCACGTCGACGCCGAGCTTGGTCGCGCTGCGCTCGAAGGCTCGCTGGACCTCGTCGATCCCGTGGTCCTCGCGGTTCAGCTTGGTGGTGACGAAGACCTCGTCGCGCGGGATCCCGCTGGCGGCGATGCCCCGTCCGACGCCGACCTCGTTGCCGTAGTTGAACGCGGTGTCGACCAGTCGGTAGCCGGAGCGGAGCGCCGTCGCGACGGCCTGCTCGGCCCCGGCGTCGTCGAGCGGCCAGGTGCCGAGGCCCAGGCGCGGCATCGCGGCGCCGTGACGGAGGGCGACGGTGGGAGCGAGGGGAATCGGCATGGGGCTATTCCAGCAGCTCGGTGTCGTCGTGCGAGTAGGGCGGGGCGCAGCAGCAGAGCAGGGTCAGGGGGAGGTCGGCCGAGTCGTTGAACAGCTTGTGCGGGGTGCCCGGCGGGAGCACGACGCAGTCGCCGACCTGGACGTTCCGCTCCTCGTCGCCGACGCGGATCCGTCCGCTGCCGCCGGTGAAGAAGTACAGCTCCTCGGACGTGCGGTGGAGGTGGGCGATCGTCGTGCCGCCCGGCGGCACGCTGGCCTCGGCCAGCGACTGCTGCTCGGTCGGCAGCGAGACCGGCCCGGCGACCTCGCGGATCGTCGACCCGTCGAGGGTCGTGAACGGTTCGGCGTCGTCGAGGTTCCCGAGGTACATGGTGGGCACTCTATGCCGGCGCCGATGCGTGGCGCGGATCTGCCGCTGGCCGGCGGCAGATCCGCGTGCGGCCGGTCGGCGCGCGCACGCACGTCGAGGAGCGGGGGCGAAGGCGGGGCCGCTGGCTGCTCTCTCGGGAGATGGAACTCTCACTTCCGTACGAAGCGTACAAACGGTACATTTTGTGTATGTCCCCTCACCCGTTGTCCGTATCCGATGCGCGCCAGCGGTTGGCGGCCGTGATCGAGCAGGCGACGACGACCGGCGAGCCGGTCTACCTCGAGCGCCATGGACGTCGGGTCGCCGCCGTGATCGGCGCGGAGCAGCTCGACCAGCTGATCGAGCTGGCCGAGGACATGGCGGACATCCGCGCGGCCGAGGAGGCCCGGCACGAGATGCGGGAGACGGCCGCTCTGCTGATCCCGTGGGAGCAGGCCAAGGTCGACCTCGGTCTGTCGTGAGCTTCGAGGTCGTCCTGGCGCCCGCGGCCGCGCGTCAGCTGCGCAAGCTCGACCCTCCGGCGCGACGCCGGATCCAGGCCGCGCTGGAGCTGTTGGCCGGCGATCCGCGACCCCCGGCCGCCACGCAGTTGGTCGGCGGCGCGGGGGAGTGGCGCGTGCGCACCGGCGACTACCGGATCGTCTACGAGATCGACGACGGGCGGCTGGTGGTCCTGGTGCTCCGCGCCGGGCACCGTAGCGACGTCTATCGCGGCCTGTAGCGGGCCGTTGCGCGCCGGAATCGGTGGGGCGTCGAGCTAGCCTCCGCCTTGGTGCCCGACGGCCAGGTCGCCAGCCGCCCGGGCGAGGCGCTTGTCCCTGGTCCACAGCCGCGCGTGGGGCGTCAGTCGGGCTGAGGCCAGGAGCTGGGCGTCGGCGTAGCCGATGCCGCGGCCGTGGAGCGCGTGCCGCTCGACCAGGCGGAGCACTTCGGCGTCGGTGGCGATCGATGCTTGCGGCAGGGCCTGGAGCAGCCCGAGGATCTCAGCCCGCCGCGCGAGGTTGCCCAGCGCCAGCTCGCCGATGACCCAGGGGTGGCTGAGGGCGAGGCCGCGGTCGAGCAGGTCGGCGAGATGCTCGTTCCCCGACCGCAGGTGGTCGATCCAGACCGAGGTGTCGACCAGGACCACGGTCAGCTGGACCGTCGCCGGGGGACGTCCTCGAGCGCCGGATCGCTGCCGCCCAGGCGGGCCAGGCGGCGGGCGCTCTCCCGCTCGACCAGGGCCTTCAGCCCCTCGCGGACGAGGGCGGTCTTCTCGTGCACGCCGGTCAGGCGCTGGGCTTCGGTCAGCAAGGCGTCGTCGAGGACGAGTGTGGTGCGCATCCGGGGCTCCTGTGTGCGTGGTTCAGCATCGAATGATGCCGGTTTTCGTGCACGCCGGCAACCCGGCGCCCCAACGCGAAGGCCCCCGCGAATCCTTGGGACTCGCGGGGGCCTCGGGCCCTTCGTCTCTCTCCGACGGGTGCGGTGGGCGTCGGGTGACGCTCACCGCGGGTGTCGCTGCGTGATCGTACGGATCAGCGGCAGCGCGTGGTCGACGCGAACTTGGCCGGGGCCGTCGCGTTGTCCCTCTGGAACGAGGTGACCTCGAACGGCCACCGCTTGTTGCTCGGGCAGGAGGTGGTGAACAGCCAGTTCTTCGACTTCGTGCGGACGTCGAAGTCGATCAGCGAGATCGGCGTCCCGGCGACGATCTGCAGCTCGTCCGGCACCGTCAGCGTCAGCTTGTAGGCCCACTTGCCCGACATCTTCTTGATCACGCCGGGGACGGGCATCTGGACGACTGCCGGGTTGGTCATCTCGGTGAACAGGAAGACCCGGTTGGCGCCGCCGTTGACCAGCGTGAACTTGACCCGCGTGCGGACCATGTCGGCCCAGGCCGAGCCGGTGCCCGAGCCCACGATCGAGCCCTTCGGGCAGACCCGGCTGGGCAGGCCCCGGAGCATCGCGGACTCCGCGCACTTGGGCGTGACCTTGCCCTTGACGCCCTTCGGCAGCTTGCCGCCGGCGTAGAGCGAGCCCTTCGGGAAGAGGATCTCGACCCGCTCGATGACCGGCTTGTTGAGGCCATCCTCGCCGGTGGTCGAGACCTTGCCGCGGACCCGCAGGTTGACCGACTGCGGCTTCTTGGTCGTACCCGCCTTGTTGGGGGTCACGGTGGCGGTGCCGGAGATCGACGTGACCGGCGCCGGGGACTGGGCGAACGACGGCGCCACGGCGGACACCGACAGGGCCGCGATCACCGCGGTGGGAACAGCGAGCGTGCGCATGCGCATAGAGGGGCTCTCTCTCCTGGTGGGGGCCAGGCCGTCCGGTCTCGCCGAACACGTAGCGCGTCCGGGTGAACGACCTCGGTCTGGTGATTGACGTCACTTAACGTACACCTTTTCGGGGGGTTCGTGACGCAGTTGACGCGCATGCACCGTCCGCAGTGGGCGGCCGCGTCTCCGGTTCGGAGCCGACCGCGACCCTACTTGCGGTAGATCAACGCCCCGGCGGCGGGCGGGCGGTCGCGCACCGATCGCGCGGATCTCCCGTTTGAACGGGGCTTTCTCGGCCATAACCGAATCGCAACCGTCTCGGACACGGGGCGTCCGGATATATTGGTCGTGCTCGTCCCCGAGGCACGTCGGTCGTGCCCTCGGAGAGCAGAGAGAGAGAAGAGTCCTGAGCCGTACAACCCATGTCGGGCGCCGCGTGCGTCGGCTGCTCCCCGCGATCGCCGCCGGCGTCGTCGTGGTCGTGCTGCTGGCCCTGGTGCTGACGCCCGGACCATCGCGCGAGTACCGGCTGGTCTTCCAGAACGCCAGCCAGCTCGTCGAGGGCGGCGTGGTGCGGATCGGCGGCAACCCGGTCGGGTTGATCGAGGAGATCGACCTGACGCCGGACAACCTGGCGCTGGTCACCGTCTCCGTCAAGGAGGAGTTCGCTCCGCTGCGCGAGGGCACCACGGCCACCGTGCGGGCCCAGGGCCAGGCCGGCATCGCGTCGCGCTACGTCGACATCAGCCCCGGATCCGGGTTGGGCAAGCCGCTCGAGGACAACGCGCTGATCGCGATGGAGTCGACCCAGTCGACCGTCGAGATCGACCAGATCTTCAACATGCTCGACGAGCAGACGCGCGAGGGCCTGCAGAAGACCATCAAGGGCTTCGCGCAGTGGAACGACGGCATGGAGAAGCAGGGCAACGCCAGCGCCAAGGAACTCCCGCGCGCGATGCGGGCGTTCAGCCAGCTGGCCAAGGACATCAACGCGCAGAACGCGCAGCTGGAGCGCCTGCTGACCACCGCCGGCCCGGCGCTCGGCGGCGTCGCCTCCAACCACGAGCAGCTGACCGAGGCCGTGAGCAACGCGCGCCGGACGGTCAGCGCGATCGGCGCCGACACCGAGGCGCTGAACACGGTGCTGGAGAACTTCCCCGGACTGCTCGAGCAGGGGACCAAGGCGCTGGAGGACTTCACCCCGGCGATCGACGACTTCGAGCGGCTGGTCAAGGCGTCCGACGAGCCGTCGCGGATCCTGGCGCCGTACTTCAAGCAGGAGCTGACGCCGACGCTGCAGGCCGCGGTCCCGGCGTTCCGCCAGCTGCGGCTGATGCTCGACCGCAAGGGCGAGGGCAACGACGTGCTGGACTCGCTGCGCGACCTGCCGCCGCTGGAGCGGGAGACCCGGGTGGCGTTCCCCGCCGGCAGCGAGGCGCTGAAGACCTCGACCCCGATGGTCTCGTTCTTCCGGCCCTACGGCCCGGACCTGATCGGCTGGTTCCGCGGCTTCGCGTCGGCGTCCGCCCAGTACGACGCCTCCGGCCACTACTTCCGCACGCTGCCGGTCTTCGACGCCTTCCGCTTCAGCGAGGACGGCGCGGGCGGCAGCCTGGCCGCCAACCCGCCGGCCAACCGCGGCAGCGGCGGCGGCCTGGTCGGCGGCAACGTCAAGCCCTGCCCGGGCAGCGGGATGCCGCGCCCGGCCGACGGCTCGGCGCCGTTCGTCGACGACGGCCCGCTGTCCAACGCCGACTGCGAACCGGCCCAGGTCCCGGGAGGCCCGCGATGAGCCGGCGCACGATCGTCGCCGGTCTGGCGGCCGTCCTGGTGCTGGTGATCGCGGTCGCCGCGGTCGCCTCCGGCGGCGACGACTCCGGGCGCTACCGCGTGCGGGCGATCTTCGACAGCGCGGCCTTCGTGATCCCGGGCTCGAACGTCAAGGTGGCCGGCGTCGTGGTCGGCACCGTCGCCGACGTCGAGCTGACCCCGGAGAACCGCGCCGCGGTCACGATCGAGATCACCGACCCCGTCTACCAGGACTTCCGGGCCGACGCGACCTGCCGGGTCGGCCTGCAGTCGCTGATCGGCGAGCAGTTCATCGAGTGCAAGCCGACCCAGCCGCGGGCCGAGGGCACGCCGCTGCCGGCGCCGCTGGCGCGGATCGACGACGGGCCCGACGAGGGCGATCGGCTGCTGGCCGTCGACCGGACCAGCTCGCCGGTCGGGCCGGACCTGATCGGCAACATCATGCGGGTGCCGGAGCAGGAGCGCTTCCGGCTGATCATCAACGAGTTCGGCGCGGCGGTCGCCGGCAACGGCGAGGAGCTGCGCGAGGCGATCCACCGCGCCAACCCGACGCTGCGCCAGGCCAACGCGTTCGTCGAGGTCCTGGCCCGCCAGAACACGCTGATCGAGAATCTGACCGTCCAGTCCGACGAGATCATGGCCGCGCTGGCGGACAAGCGGACCGACCTGTCGGGCTTCGTCCGGACCGCGGGCGAGACGGCGGCCGCGGCGGCGGAAGAGGGCGACGCGCTGGAGGCGAACTTCCAGAAGTTCCCGGCGTTCCTGCGCGAGCTGAAGCCCGCGACCGAGCGGATCAGCGCGCTGGCCGACCAGGTCGGGCCGAGCGTCGAGAACCTGGCCGCCCAGGCGCCGGCGCTCAACAAGGCCGTGACCGGGTTCGGCCCGTTCGTCAAGGCGTCCGGACCGGCGCTGGTGACGCTCGGCCAGGCGGCCGAGCGGGGTAGCAAGACCTTCCCGCGGATCGCGCCGCTGGTCGGCCGCTTCGAGCAGCTGGCCACGCCGCTGGCGCCGCTGGCCCGCAACCTCTCCGACCTGGGCGTCAGCTTCGACGAGACCGGCGGGATCGAGAACCTGGCGCGGCTCGTCTACTACTACACGGGCGCGCTGAACGGCAAGGACGGGACCTCGCACTACCTGCGGTCGAAGGTGATCCCGACGAGCTGCGTCGACCGTAATCCGGTGCCGGGGAACAACGTCTCCGTCAACAGCCTGTGCAGCGGCCGGCTGCGCGCGACCCCGGACGACGTGCGGCCCAGCGGCAACGACGACGAGGCCTCGTCGCGGTCGACGTCGACCGCGACGAGCACCCGCGCCGCCCGGAAGCCGTCGCCGACCGAGCAGCAGCTCGAGTCGCTGCTCGGCCCCGAGCCGGAGGAGACCCGGTGAACACCCGCGCCAAGCGCAGCTCGCTGGCCGCCAACCCGGTGCTGATCGGGGCGGCGACCGTCCTGATCGCGATGGTCGCGGTCGTGCTGGCCTACAACGCCAACAGCGGCC
The DNA here is from genome assembly GCA_964519185.1 of uncultured Patulibacter sp. GTDB lineage: Bacteria > Actinomycetota > Thermoleophilia > Solirubrobacterales > Solirubrobacteraceae > Patulibacter. The sequence goes on along the minus strand of CAZFIQ010000003.1, from coordinate 18,743 downwards.
TGCCGTTCGTCCGGACCTACGACATCAGCGCCGAGATCCCGGACGCGGCCGGCCTGATCGTCGGCAACGACGTGCGCAAGGGCGGCGCGCGGATCGGCTTCGTCAGTGCGATCCACACCCGTCAGGACCCGGACGGCAGCGTCGGCGCGACGATCGACATGAAGCTCGACGAGATCGCGCGGCCGCTGCCCAAGGACAGCCGGATCGCGATCCGCCCCCGGTCCCCGCTCGGTCTGCGCTACGCCGAGCTGACCGCGGGCACGTCGCGGGAGATGCTGGGGAGCGGCGACACGCTCGGCGTCGAGCTGGCGGGCGATCAGCCGGTCGAGCTGGACGACTTCTTCAACATGTTCGACGAGCCGACCCGCACCGCGGCCCAGCTCAACACGTACGAGTTCGGCAACGCGATGATCGGCCGCGGCGGCGACCTCAACCGGGCGTTCAAGGGCCTGCTGCCGCTGGTCACCGCGGCGGAGCCGGCGCTGCGCAACCTGCTGGCGCCGAGCACCCGCTTCGACCGGCTGTTCCCGGCCTTCGCCCAGGCGGCCAACGAGGTCGCGCCGGTCGCCCAGCAGCAGGCCCGGATGTTCACCGGCCTGTACCAGACCTTCTCGGCCTGGGCCAGCGTGCGCGAGGAGCTCCAGGAGACGATCCGCCTGGGGCCGGAGGCGCTGCAGACCGCGACCGACGAGTTCCCGCGGCAGGCGGAGTTCATGGACAACTCGACCGAGCTGTTCCGGCGGCTGCGCCCGGCCTTCGCGTCGCTCAGCGCCGCGGCTCCCGGCCTGGCGACGGCGGTCACCGCCGGCACGCCGGCGCTGAAGCGCGCGCCGGAGCTCAACCGCCGGCTGGCGACCACGCTGGACGCGGTCGACGCCTTCGGCCAGGACCCGCGGGTGCTGACCGGGCTCAGCAACCTGGCGCGGACGGCGACGGTGCTGGACGTGCCGGTGGCCCACATCACCCCGGCCCAGAGCCGCTGCAACTACATCACGCTGATGACGCGCAACCTCTGGAGCCTGCTGTCGGACACCACCACGACCGGCAGCTCGGCGCGTGTCGCCGTCGTGGTCCTGCCGGTCGCGCCCAACGGCGAGGGCGGACCCTCGTCCGCTCCGGCCGACTCCGTCCCGCCGCCTCCGCCGGTCTCGCCGCCTCCGCCGGCGCGGCAGCTGCTGCAGCCGACGTCGGACAAGAACAACCGGCTGAACAGCAACCCCAACCCGAACACCGCGTCGCCCGGGCAGGTCGCGGAGTGTGAAGCCGGCAAGGAGCCGTTCAGCGTGAACCGCGCCCAGATCGGCAACGCGCCCGGTAACCAGGGCCTGGAGACCGAGGACAACGACGGCTACCGCCTGATCATGGGGCCGGTGAGCCGGCCGTGAGCGGCGTCCCGGTCCACAGCCGCCGCGGCCTGAGCCCGGTGACGGTCGGCGTGATCCTGATCGTGCTGTCGGCGATCGGCGTGTTCTTCGCCTTCACCAAGAAGAACCCGCTGCGCGAGCACTACGAGGTCAGCGCGGTCGTCCAGACCTCGAACATGCTGGCCAAGGGCTCCGTGGTCCGGATCGCCGGCGTCGACGTCGGCAAGATCACCGGCGTCGAGCGGTACAAGGACAGCGCCAACGCCAAGATCACGATGCGGATCGACCCGGCGGGCCGTCCGGTTCGCAAGGACGCGACGCTGAAGATCCGCCCGCGGCTGTTCCTCGAGGGCAACTTCTTCGTCGAGCTGGAGCCGGGCGAGCCGAACAGCCCGGAGCTGGCCAACGGCGACACGCTGCCGATCGCGTCGACGGCCGTCCCGGTCCAGATGGACCAGTTCTTCAGCGCGCTGCGGGCCGACACCCGCAAGGCCCTGCAGGAGACCGTCGACGGGCTGGGGGACGGATTCGGGTCCGAGCCGACCGCCGCCGAGGACGCCAGCCAGGATCCGGCGGTCCAGGGGCTGACCGCCGGCCAGGCGCTCAACCGCACGCTGCGGACCAGCCCGCAGTCGCTGCGCGACGGGGCGACCGTCGCCGAGGCGCTGCGCGGCCAGAACGCCGGCGACCTGTCCCGCGTGTTCCGGGGCTTCGGCGACATCACCGCGCAGATCGCGGCGGCCGATCCCGACCTGCTGGAACTGGTGCGCAACTTCAACGTCTCGATGGAGGCGCTCGGACGGAACCCGGACGCGCTGCAGGCGTCGATCGAGAAGCTGGCCGTCACCACCCGCACCGGCCGGACCGCCTTCGCCGCGCTCGACCGGGCGATCCCGCCGCTGCGCGGGGCCACCCAGGACCTGACGCGGGCGATGGAGGTCACCCCGGAGGTCGTCGCGGCGTCGACCCCGTGGCTGCGCCAGGCCCAGCAGCTGCTGTCCGAGGACGAGCTGAACGGCCTGCTCGACGACCTCTCGCCGGCGATGCGCAACCTGGCGCGGCTGACGCACGAGTCGCGGCGGCTGGTGCCGGCGACGCGTGACTTCTCGCAGTGCATGAACGAGGTCTTCCTGCCGACGGCGCTGATCAAGGTCCAGGACGGCCCGCTGAGCGTCGACGTACCGAACTACAAGCAGTTCTGGTATGCGCTGCCGGGCATGGCCGGCGGCTCCGGGACCTTCGACGGCAACGGCCAGATGATGCGGATCCAGACGGTCGGCGGTGCGGTGCCGATGAAGAGCGGCTGGGGCGTCTTCACCGGACGGCCGTCGTTCGGCAACCTGACGCTGCCGAGCAGCGGCACCAGCCCGGCGTTCACCGGCAAGGAGCCGCCGCTGCGGCGGGACGTCCGCTGCGCCGACAACCCGGTGCCGGACATCAACGGCCCGGCCTCGCAGGGGCCGGCCGACGGATCGCGCTCGGGCGCCCCGGCCCCGCCGCTCAACCCGGTCAACCGTGGGGCGTCGCGATGACCCGGGGATGGCGCGGGCACCTCAAGGAGGTCATCGCCCTGGTCAGCCTGATCGTGGTCGGGCTGGCGGTCGGCGGGTACATCTTCGCCAACCAGAACGTCACGGCGCCGAGCTGGGTGCCGGTGATCGGCAAGAGCTTCTTCAACATGGAGGCGCGGTTCACCAGCGCCTCCGGGGTGATGCCCGGCCAGGGCCAGACGGTGACGATCTCCGGGATCAACGTCGGCAAGGTCACCGGCGTCCGACTGGACCGCGGCCAGGCGGTGGTCGGCTTCCAGCTGGAGGAGAAGTACCGCACGGTCTACCCCGACGCGACGGTGCTGCTGCGGCCGAAGACGCCGCTCAAGGACATGACCGTCGAGCTCAACCCGGGCACCCGGACGTCCGGTGACGCGCTGGCCGAAGGGGCGATCCTGGACGTCTCCGCGACCCAGCCGGACGTCAACTTCGACGAGTTCCTGGCGACGATCGACGTCGAGACCCAGGCCGCCCTGCAGATGCTGCTGGGCGACGCCGGTCAGGCGCTCGGCGGCGAGGGCGGCAAGGCGCTGGCCCGCGCGCTGCGGCGGTTCGAGCCGCTGTCGCGCAACGGCAAGACCGCGTCGGAGCTGCTCGCCAAGCGCGAGAAGGAGCTCAAGCGGCTGATGACCAACCTGGCCGCGGTGACCGAGGAGCTGGGCGGCGAGAACGCCCAGCTGGAGCGGTTCGTCGCGTCCAGCGCCGAGGCGCTCGGGCGGTTCGCGGCCCAGAACGAGAGCATCGCCCAGATGGTCGAGCTGCTGCCGGGCACCCTCGATTCGACCAACGAGGCGCTGGCCAAGGCCGGCGACCTGTCGGTCACGCTCGACCGTGGCCTGACGGCCCTCAAGCCCGCCACCTCCAACCTGGCCTCCAGCCTGCAGGAGATCCCGCCCTTCTCCCGGCTGACCACACCGGTGCTGGAGAACCAGATCCGCCCGTTCGCCCGCGACGCCCAGCCGACGGTGCGCAAGCTGGTGCCGGTCAGCCGGCAGCTGGCCGACGCGGCCCCGGACCTGCGGCGGATCACCGACGTGCTGAACGCCTTCTTCAACACGATGGCCTACGACCCGCCCGGCGACGGGCCGGACGGGCAGAGCTACCTCTTCTACCTGCCCTGGGCGGGCCACAACACGGTCTCCGCCTACTCGACGCAGGACGCGGCGGGTCCGCTGCCGCGCTCGATCCTCACGGCGGACTGCGGCGGGCTCGAACTGCTCGAGAAGGTGATCCCGAGCAACAACCCGTACATCAACTCGATCCTGCAGATGCTCAACCAGCCCGGGTTCACCGACCCGGCCACCTGCGGTGGCAACTCGAGGGCCAAATGATCAAAGAGATCCCCTCGATCCCCAAGCTGCTGACGATGGTGGCGTTCGCGCTGGGCAGCTTCGGCGCGCTGCTCTTCCTCTGGCTGTCGTTCGGCGGGCCGGTGCCCTTCCATCCGAAGGGCTACCGCGTCCAGGTGCAGTTCCCGGAGGCGGGCCAGCTGACGGAGCAGTCCGACGTGCGGATCTCCGGCGTCAACGTCGGCAAGGTGATCAAGGTCCACCCCAACGCCAACGGGCCGACCGCGGCGACGATCGAGATCCGGCCGAAGTACGCGCCGATCCCGGCGGCGACCCGCGCCACGCTGCGGTCGAAGACGCTGCTGGGCGAGACCTTCGTCGAGCTCGCACCGGACCGCGGGCGCGACCCCAAGCCGCTCGACGAGAACGGCACGATCCCGGTCGCCCAGGTGGCGCCGACGGTCGAGCTGGACGAGCTGCTGCGGACCTTCGACGAGCCGACCCGCGAGCGGTTCCAGATCTGGATGCAGTCGCAGGCCGGCGCGCTCGACGGCCGCGGCGCGGACCTGAACGCGGCCTTCCAGGCGTTCCCCGACCTGGTCGACTCGTTCGCCGAGCTGTCGGCCACGCTCGACGCCCAGACCAACGGCGTCCGCCAGACCGTCGCCAGCACCAGCCAGTTCTTCGAGGCGCTGAGCGCCCGCCAGGGCGAGCTGCGCGGGCTGATCACCGCCACCGACCGGACCTTCGGCACGATCGGCGCCCGCAACCAGGAGCTGGCCGAGACCTTCCGCCGGTTCCCCGCCTTCGAGCGGGCGTCGACCGCCATCCTGCCGCGGATCACCCGGCTGGCCGACGAGGCCAACCCGACGGTGGTGCGGATGCAGGAGGTCGCGACGGAGATGACGCCGGCCTTCAAGGCGATCGAGGATCTCAGCCCGGACCTGGCGCGGTTCATGGTCCGGCTGGAGCCGGTCGCCGACGCGTCGGTCAAGGGGCTGCCCGCGTTCGACCGGATCCTCAGCCAGTTCCCGCCGCTGCTGGAGGACTTCGGGCCGTTCACCCGCTCGATCAACCCGCTGCTGGAGTACCTGGGCGACCACAAGAACGACATCACCGCGTTCTTCGGCAACGTGACCTCGGCGACCAACCCGCGGCAGGCGCTCTCCGAGCGCAACGCCAGCGGCTTCGCTCACATGCTGCGCGCCGGCGTGACGGCCACGCCGCAGACGATGTCCTACCAGCCGCGGGCCTTCGGGCAGAACCGCAGCAACCCCTACATGGAGCCCGGCGGCATGCGGAACCTGGCGACCGGCCTGCGCACCCTGACCCCGCAGAGCTGCGGCAACGGCGACCCGGACCTGCCCGCCGCGGCGGACCTCCCCGGGCAGCTGGATCTTCTGCAAACCTATGTCTTCAAGGGCTTCGGACGCGACACCCCGCGCCCCGCCTGCGTCGCACAGGGTCCCCGTAGCGGATACGACACCATCTTCCCCCAGCTGAAAGCCGATCCCGCTGACGCGGAAGGACCGACGCGATGAGCACGCGGACGACGAGTGGCGTCCTGGCCGTCCTGGCCGGGGTGATGGTGGCGGCGCCGGGAGCGGCCCAGGCGGCCGACCTGCCCACGGTCACCACGACCACGGAGACGGCCCCGCCCGTCACCACGGGGACGACCACGGCCCCGAAGACGACCACGACGGCTCCGCCGACCACCACCACGGTCCCGACGATCACGGAGCCGGCGCCGGTGATCCCGCCGGTCACGACGGTCACCACGCCGACCACCCCCGAGGCCCCGCCGCCGGCCGACCCGGTGCCGACGGAGACAACCGCGACGGTCCCGCGCGGCAACCGCCAGAACGCCCCCGAGGGCGAGCACGCCGACAAGGCCGCCGCCGAGGAGGCCAAGCGGACCCGGGCGGAGAAGCGCCGGGCCGACCGCGCGGCCAAGAAGGCCGCCAAGAAGAAGACGAAGAAGAAGCAGCAGTCCGCCAAGGCCGACCGCACGGACGCCGACGGCGACGCGGCGGCGGACGAGCCGCCGACGACGACCGAGGCGACGGCGACGGACGCCGCGCCCGGCGCCGGGACGAGCGACGACCCGGCGGCGATGTCGCAGGACGTCTTCGCGACCGACCTGCTCGAGCCCGGCCTGGCGTCGGAGGTCCCGAACTTCTTCATCAGCCAGTTCAAGATCCCGCCGTTCCTGCTGCCGATCTACCAGGCGGCGGGCATTCAGTACGGGATCCGCTGGGAGATCCTGGCCGCGATCAACGAGATCGAGACCGACTACGGTCGCAACCTCAGCGTCTCCTCGGCGGGGGCGCTCGGCTGGATGCAGTTCATGCCGCCGACCTGGGCGCAGTACGGCCTGGACGCCAACGGCGACGGCAAGGCCGACCCGTACAACCCGGTCGACGCGATCTTCTCCGCGGCGCGCTACCTGAAGGCCGCGGGCTCCGACACCGACATCCGCAAGGCGATCTTCGCCTACAACCACGCCAACTGGTACGTCGAATCGGTGCTGGCGCGGGCGCGCCTGATCAGCGTGCTGCCGGCGGATCTGGTCGGCTCGCTATCCGGGCTGACCCAGGGCGTCTTCCCGGTCACCGGGGCGGCCAGCTACGTCGGCGCCGAGTCGGGCGACGGGCTGGACTTCGCCGCGTCCGACAAGCCGGTCCGCAGCGCGGAGGTCACGGCGGAGGCCGGGGCCGACGCGATCGCCGTCCAGGACGGCACGATCACCGCGATCGGCGAGAGCGTGCGGCTGGGCAAGTTCGTGCAGATGCGCGACGTCTACGGCAACCTCTACACCTACGGGCACCTCGACACGGTCGCGCGGACCTACGCCGCGGCGGAGGACGAGGGCGACGAGGCCGCGGCCGCGATCCCCGAGGCACCCGCCGCCGACCCGGCGCCGGAGGTCCCGGCGTCCGAGAGCGCGCGTCCGGCAAAGCGCAAGAAGTCCGCGTCGTCGGCACCGAGCAGCGCCCAGGCGGAGAAGCCGTCCGCGCCGGAAGAGGAGGCGCCCGCCGCGCGCCAGACGGCCACCGACCGCACGCCCGCGCCGAGCGGCAAGGAGCGGGTCTACGCGAACCCCGACTACGCGGCGGCGTCGTCGAGCCCGAGCGCCCCGGCCCACGGCGACCTGTCGGCGAGCGATCCCGGGACCGTGGCGGCCAAGCCTGAGCCGATGCTGACGCCGGAGATCCCGGTGGAGACGACGCCCAGCGTCCAGGCGCCGACCGAGGGCATGGTGATCCGGCCGCTGCGCAAGGGCGCGCGGGTGGTCAGCGGCACCAAGCTCGGCACGATCGCGGCGACCGCGGCGTACGACGAGGCGCGCGGCCGCAAGCCCAGCCGGGCCGAGGCCACGGTCGAGGACGCCGGGACGCTCGGTGAGGAGGCCGCCTCCGACGAGGCGACCGACGCCACCGACGCGCTCGATCCCGGCTCCGAGTCGGGCCGTATGACCTTCGAGATCCGCCCTGCCGGCAAGGGCGCGCCGCGGATCGACCCGCGGCCGATCCTGGAGGGCTGGCAGCTGCTGCAGACCTCGTCGGTCTACGCGGCCAACGAGGACGACGGCGACGCGATGTTCTCGCGCAGCGCCGACGCCACCGCCGGCCAGGTGCTGCTGATGACCAAGGCGCAGCTGCAGCGCCGGGTGCTGGCCGACGAGAAGCTGCAGATCTACGAGGTCGGTCGCACGCAGATCGCGGCGGGTCTGATCGACCGCCGGGTGCTGGCGACGCTCGCCTACCTGTCGGCCAGCGGCCACGACGTGGCGGTCTCGTCGTTGCACCGCCAGGGTTCGATCACCTCGTCCGGCAACGTCTCCGACCACTCGTCGGGCAACGCGATCGACATCGCGGCCGTCGACGGGCAGACGATCACGGCCGCGGCGCAGGGCCGGGGGTCGATCACCGACACGACGATCAAGCGGCTGCTGCGCCTGCAGGGCACGGTCAAGCCGCACCAGATCATCAGCCTGATGCAGCCGTCCGACTTCGGCGGTGCCGACAACATCCTGGCGCTGCCGGACCACGACGACCATATCCACGTCGGCTTCCGCGCCGACGCGGCGGACGACCCGCTGCTGGGCCGCCAGCTGGCCTCGGCGCTCAAGCCGGGTCAGTGGGACGACCTGGTCGCGCGCCTGCGCAAGATCTCGAACCCGAAGGTCAGCGCGACGCCGTCCAAGTACGCGCTGAAGGTCAAGAAGCAGCGCTCCAGCAAGAAGCGCTGAGGTCCCGGCGGCGGAAGCGCTCGTCGCCTCCGCCGCCGGCGCCCTTGGGATCTCAGCCCTGGGACCTCAGGAGAGGAACAGCCGCCGCTCCCAGCCGGGGAGCGGGCCGGGGTCGTGATCGGACTGCTGACCGTCGACCAGCTGCGACAGCGTGATGCCCAGGCCCGCGGCCAGGCGGACCAGGCACTTGTAGGTGAGGTTGCGCTTGCCGCGCTCGATCTGACTGATGTACGTCCAGTGCAGGTCCGACGCGGCGGCGAGCTCCTCCTGCGTCATCCCGGCCTGCAGGCGCAGATCGCGCACCTGCTGGCCGAAGCGGACCAGGATCGGATGCTCCGCCGACGCGGCTCCGCCGGCCTGCTCGTCGTCGGGAGCGGACGGCTCGATCACAGCGTGTCCGGCATCAGCCGGCCGGGGGTGGTGCCGAGCCCCGCCGCCAGCATCAGCAGGCTCTTGTAGGTGAGGTTGCGCATGCCCCGCTCGATCTGGCTGATGTAGGTCCAGTGCAACTGCGATGCGGCGGCCAGGTCCTCCTGGGTCATCCCGCACGCGCGTCGGCAGGCGCGTAGATGCGCGCCGAAGGCCACCAGCGCGGGGTCGTGCGCCGGGACCGTCGTGCGGACCGGTGTGGTCTGGGCAGCAGGTGTGAAGGTCGTCATCGGGTCTCCCGTCGCGGGCTCGGGGCCGAGCCCGTCAGTTCGGACGGTACGGGGTCGACTTGGGCAGCCCGTCGAGCAGCTTGGATGCGGGCATCTCCAGGCCGCGGGCGATCTTCAGCAGGTTGAGCAGCCCGGGGTTCTGCGCTCCCTGCTCGACGTGCCCGATCGATCCGACGTTGACGGAGGCGCGCAGGCCGAGATCGCGCTGCGTCCATCCGCGGGCCCGGCGCTGGGCGCTGATCCGTCGGCCCAGAGCGACCAGCTCCGGATCCTTCGGCGGTCGATCGAGCTCGACCGCGGCTGAGCTCGCTGTGGTCGGGGCCGGGGTGGCGGTGGTGTGCATCGGTCGTTCCTCGCTGTCGTTGGGTGATCGGGTTTCGGCCTCGCCGGGGCGAGGAGCGACGGCACCGGCGCGCCGTCGACGGGGCCCTACGCGGGCGCACGTACGGGAAAGGTCTGGAGCAGGCGGTCGAACTCGTCGAACGCCTCACGCAGCTGGTCGCGGGTGATCTGGACCTCGCGGAGCCGGATCTCCGGCGCGAAGTCGTCGCGGATGAAGCAGGAGAACAGCAGCAGATCGTCCCAAGTGCGGATCGTCGCGCCGACGTTGACCTCCAGATGGTGGAGCACCGCGTGGTCGCTCCGGCCCTCCAGCAGGTCCTCGAGGCCGTTGCGTAGTCGCGCCAGCTCGTCGGCCATGATCGTCACCGGGACACTCGCTCGGAACAGGCTCGAAGTTCCCGCGGTCAGTCGGACGTCGCCCATCAGCCAGTTGGCATCCGGTCCGCTGCTGATCCGCGGGTACTCGTACCGATCGATCCGAATCTGTAGGCGCGCGCCGGGCGCGGTGATGCCGGCTTCGCTCGTCTGTCGGTCCATGGTCCCGCAAGCGTAGCCTCCGTTGGTCACGCGTGGGGAATTTATGCCAGATGACGTGTTTCAAGTGGCGAAATCCCCGTGCGGGCCGTTGATTGCAGGCGGGAACTGCGTCTCCACCCATTGAGCTACTCAAACACGACAGCGGACCCAAGCGTGTCCCTGAACCGCCGGCGGTCCCGAGGCCGGGGCCCCGGGACCGCTCGTCAGTCCGCGTCGCTCGTCGCCGCGTCCCGCGACGGCAGGCGGAACGCCACGATCTGCGGTGACTGTCCCTGCTGCATCGCCATCCCGGCGGGCGCGACCAGCGTCCGGCCCTCGACCACCACGCCGCTGTTGGTGCCGGCCCCGAGCATCCGCTCCAGCACCTGGCGACCGGTCCGGGCCTCGTACCCCAGCAGCCGCCCGTCGATCGTCGTCACCAGGACCATGTCGTTGGTGACGCTGGTGGCGCCGAACGAGACGGCCGGCAGCTTCTTGCGCCAGGCCCGCTTGCCGGTGCCGACGTCGAGCGCGATCAGCTCGCCGTCCATCTCCCGGGTGCCCCGCAACGTGGACCCGTCGACCAGCGTCGCCGGGTTGTTGATCACGGCGGCGTAGACCCGCTTGCCGTCGCTGGCCATCGGCGAGATCACGCCGCCGAGGATGCCCGGCAGGATCTCGACGCCGGTCTCGATCTCCTGGCCGCGCATCGCCTTCAGGCCGTCCTTGTCGTGGCCGTTGTGCTTGCCGACCGAGCGGCGCCAGACGACGTCGCCGGTGGTGCGGTCGGCGGCGATCACGAAGCCCGACTTGCCGCCGATCACCACCAGCTCGCGGCCTCCGCGGTCGACCACGATCGGCGGACCCTGGAGGTCCCAGTCGTAGATGTCGTGCGGCGTCTCCTGGTAGTACCAGCGGAGCTTCCCGGTCTTGGCGTCAAGCTTGACCAGCGAGTTGGTGTAGAGGTTGGGGCCGGGCCGGCCCTCGCCGAGCGGGGCGTCCGGCGTCCCCGGCCACGGACTCGGGTTGCCGACGCCGAAGTACATCCCGCCCTCGTCGTCGAAGGCGGGCGTATACCAGAGCCCCCCGCCCGCGGACCGCTGCGACTTCTTGCCCTTCCCACCGGCCTTGATCGTGTTGAACCTCCAGCGCTGCTTGCCGGTCCGGGCGTCGAGCGCGTAGAGGATGCCCGGGTCGGTCGAGCTGTAGGCGCTGGTCTCCGGCGTGACCGGCACGGTCGACACGTAGACCAGGCCGTCGTGGTACCCCGGGGCCATGTCGATCCCGTTGGAATCACCCTTGGCGAGCGTTACCGACCACAGCTCCTCGCCGGTCGCCTCGTCGAGGGCGAAGGCGGCATCGGGCGTCGCGGCGTAGACGCGACCGTCGGCGACCGCCAGGCCGTTCGGGCCGGCGGACGGCAGGTCGTAGGCGGTCCGCCAGAGCGTCTCGCCGGTCTTCAGGTCGATCGCCTCGACGTTCGACGCCAGATCCTGCGAGTAGATCACCCCCTTGTCGATCACCGGGGTCGCGGCGTAGCTGCCGTAGTTGCCCGAGCCGTCGATCGGGTGGGTCCACGCCTGCTCCAGGTCGTTGGCCGTCGAGGCGTTGATCGGCCCCCGGGTGAGGCGCATGTTGCGCAGATCGCCGTTGGGGTAGCCGGTACCGGTGAAGTCGGCGTTCCGCACCGCTTCGCTCGGCTCGTCCGCGGCCCCGTCGGTCGTGGTCGCGTCGGTGACGGTCGCGTCGGTGGTGGCCGCCGACGGGGCTCCGGCGGTGGTCTCCCCGTCGGGGGACGACGAGCGGGTCGCCACGACGACGGTCACGACCGCCACCAGTGCCGCCGCCGCCAGCGGGGCGGCCCAGCGGAGCGCGGAGCGGCGACGCGGCGGGTCCGCCGGTGGTTGCTCGGACGCGGATGGTTCCGGAGACGGGGAGGAACTGGTCATGCGACCGTCCTTTCGCGGCCGTGGGCCGCCGGTTGCGGGACGAAGCGCTGCACCACGCGGTTGGCGAGCAACCCGAGGCAGCCGAGGTTGGCGAACCCGGGACCCTGCGCGAGCGCCGAGAAACCGGGAACGTGGAGCGGCGGTTCCAGGCCCGCGACCTCGAGTGCCCGTCCGAAGCCGACCCCGGCGCCGTCGGGCGTGTCCCAGGCGGGTCCGACGCGCGACGCGATCAGCCGGTGGGTCTCCGGGGTCAGCAGCCGGCGGATCGCGGCCCACAGGTCGAATCCGGTGCAGTTGGCGACCAGGTCGTACTCGCGATCGGGCCCGACCACCGGAGCGTCGTGCTCGATCGCGAGCCGCTCGCCGACCGCCCGGACGGCGGCCACCCGGCCGGCGACGAACGCGCACAGCGGGTCGTGGGCGACCTTGCTCAGGGCGGTCGGGCCGAACACCCCGCGGTCGGTGTGGTGGATGAAGCGGCGCCGGTAGTCCTCGTCGAGTCGGTCCCAGCCGATCGAGTCGGGGTCGGAGTAGACGCGGTTCTCCAGGAAGCTCTCGCCGCGGCTGAGCGGCGGCTCGGGCGTGTGGATCGTGATCCGCGCGGCGGGCCGGACCTGCCGCAGATGGACCATCGTGGCGATCGCCGACTCGCCGCCGCCGACGATCGCGACCTCGGACGGCACGTCGATCGGCAGCCGGTCGAAGTTGCCGCGGGGCGCGTCGCAGCCGACGATCCGGTCGGCGGCCGCGGGATCGTGCGGAAGCACGCGCGCGGGACCGGGACCGGTCAGCATCAGCGCCCGGCCGCGGTGCCGCTCGCGCTCGCCGTCGGCGGTGGTGACGTCGAGCCACCAGCGCTCGCCGTCGGAGCTGGGCGCGATCCGGACCGCGTCGACCGTCCCCCGGCGCAGCTCGACCCCGTCGGTGGCGCGGGCCAGCGACCACTCCAGGTAGCGACCGTAGTCGCGGTGGCTGATCGGGGGCGAGTCGGCATTCAGCCAGCGGGCGTAGCCGCCGATGTCGATCAGGTGCCGCTGCCACGAGAAGTCGGTCAGCACCCCGTCGATCGCAGCGCCGTGGTCGCCGAACGCGCGGTGGCTCTCGTAGGGGAAGCCGATGTCCTTGTGGGGCGTGATCGCCAGCTGCTCGTCGCCCGAGGTCATGCCGGCCAGCCCCGACCAGGACGACGCCGGGCGCAGCGCCTCGACGATCAGCATCGAGATCGGGGCCCGGCCGGTCCCCAGCCCGAGCCGGTTGAGCGCGTGGACCTTGGCCGCGACCGCCGTCGCCTTGGCCCCGGCACCGACCACCAGCAGGTCCCAGTCGCGGGTCACGGGACGGGCACCGGGTCGGGGACGACGTCGGCGGCCAGCGGCGTGCGGCGCGGTCGACTGATCACCAGGCTCTGCCCGGCCGGACCGAAGCTGATCGCGCTGCGGGTCGCGCCCTCGGAGCGGGGGTCGGCGGGGCGCAGCTCGACGGCGGAGATGATCGTCCGCATCACCTCGCGCATCTCGCGCGTGGCGAAGTCGGCCGCCAGGCAGCGGCGGACGCCGCCGCCGAACGGGATCCAGGTGTAGGTCCCCGGCTGCTCGTCGAGGAACCGCTCTGGGAGGAAGCGCTGCGGCTGCGGATAGACGTCCCGGTCGCGGTGGATCAGGTAGATGCACGGCGCGACGGTGGTGCCGGCGGGCAGGTCGTGGCCGCCGAGCCGCATCGGCTCGAGCAGCCGGCGGACGACGACCGGGACCGGGGCGCAGAGCCGTAGCGTCTCCTGGACGACCGCGCGGGCGTAGCGGCCCTCGCCGCCGGAGGCGACCTCGTCGGTCAGCCGCTCGAGCGCGTCAGGATGCCGCAGCACGCGCTCGAACATCCAGGCCAGCGACGCCGACGTCGGCCCGTCGGTGAGCAGCGTGACCAGCTCGTCGCGGAGGGTGCGGTCGTCGAGCAGCGACCCGTCGTCGTCGCGGACGGTCGCCAGCATCGCCACGATCCCGTCGCCCGGATCGTCCGCCCGCCGACGGCGGCGGACCTCGTCGAGCACCGCCGCCTCGATCGGCGCCATCGCACCGCGGAAGCCGGGGCTGCGCACCGTCCAGCGCGCACCGAGCGCGGCCAGCACCGTCGAGCGCTGCGGCTGGCCGGCCCAGGCGGTCAGCGCGTTCAGCAGGCCGTCGAGCCGGTGCAGCAGCTGCGGGTCGCGGTCACCGAAGACCGACCGCAGGATCACGTCCTGGGTGATCGCCTGCATCCGCGGCCAGAGCGCGAACGGCTCGCCCTGCGGCCAGAGCGCGACGGCCCGGGCCGCGGCCTCGACGCTGGCGCGGCCGCCGTCCTGCAGGTGGCGTCCGCGGAAGTACGGCAGCAGCAGCTTGCGCCTCCGCAGGTGCTCGGGCTCGTCGAGCAGCATCACCGAGCGCGACCCGAGGATCGGACCGAGCAGCGGGTTGGCGATGTCGACGCCGACCGAGGCGCTGTCGGCGGTGAAGACCCGCTTGACGTCCGCCGGGTCGCAGAGGAAGACCCAGCGGCCGAAGTGCCGGATGTCGAGCGTGAAGGTGTCGCCGTAGCGGGCGCGGCAGCGCTCCATGAACGGCATCGGCCGGTTGACCCAGCCGATCGCCTGCAGCGCGGCGGGCATCGCCGGGCCGGGCGGCAGCGCGTCGCGCCGCGGCCGGTCGCGCGCCGAGCGACCGAGGATCGTGCTCTCGGCATTGAACCCGCTCACGACCCGACCTCGCGGGCCGGGTCGGCGTGCGCGGAGTCCGGCCACTCGGACGGGATCCCGTCGCGGCCGACATAGCCGCCCGCGCCGCCGGCGCAGAGGTAGACGATCTCGTCGCCGGGCTCGCCGAGCGTCGTCAGCTGGCGGACGGCGTCGGCGTCGACCCGCGCGAAGCCGCCCGCGTCGATCCGGTGCGCGGTGCCGTCGGCGAACCGCATCTCGAGCGCGCCGCGGTGCACGAAGTACAGCTCCTGCTGCCGGGCGTGGCGGTGGCGGCTGCCGGTGTGGCCGGGGCCGCGGACCAGCGCGTTGACGCCGAAGGCGGTGACGCCGAGCGCGCGCCGGACCTTGCGGAACCCGACGCCGCAGCCCAGGTCGTCGAGGTGGCCGACGGCGTAGCCGTCGCCGACGGTGACGCCCGGGTAGTCGCCGTCGAGCGGCTGCTGCGGCGCCGGCTCGCCGCGGAACCGCCAGGGAGCGTGCTCGGCGATCACCGTGCCGTCGCCGCGCCGCTCGCGGCCGTAGACGACCCAGCTGGTGTCGACGATCCCGAACCGCTCGACGACCTCGAACTCGTCCTCGTGGCCGGCGACGAAGTCGTGGATCGTCACGCCCGCGGCGTAGCGGCCGTCGCGCAGCCCCTCCCAGACCCGCGGGTTGGCGGTCACGGAGACCACCTCGTCGTAGTCGCCCTTGCGGTCCTCGACGTAGCCCTCGGCCGCCGGGACGACCGCCAGGGTGCGCGGACCGGTGGCGTCGCGGCGCGCGATCAGCGCCATCTCCCGCGCGGGGAAGAGGAAGCTGTCGACCACGTGGAGCTGGTGCCGGAACTGCTCGGTGACCTGGTGGACGGCGGGGTGCGCGCTGCTCTGGACCAGGAACGCGCCGGGGGTGTCGCGGACGAGCGCGGCGCCGTCCAGGAAGTCGTCGACGAAGGCGATCGCGGCGTCCTCGAGTCCCTGGAAGGCCAGGAAGTGGCGGACCGCGTTCTCGTGGCAGGTCCCGGACGGGCCGAGCGTGACGAACGTCGGGGCGGTCATCGGTCCGCCTCGGCGACCTCGTTGCCCATCAGCTCGTCCTCCAGCCGGCAGGTCGACGCGATCAGCAGGTCGAACAGCGCGCGGACGAACGGCTCCGGCAGGTTGGCCGCCGCTCCGCGCTGGAGGTAGCGGTTGCGGACGATCTCGACCCGGTCGGGCTGCATCATCGGGATCTCGTGCTCGCTCTTGTAGGCGGCGACGTCGCGACAGATGTCGAAGCGCTCGCCGAGCAGACGGGCGATGTCGTCGTCGAGCACGTCGAGCCGGCGGCGGAAGGGGTCGAGTCCGGAGGTCGCATCGGGGGCG
This sequence comes from uncultured Patulibacter sp., assembly GCA_964519185.1. Classification (GTDB taxonomy): domain Bacteria; phylum Actinomycetota; class Thermoleophilia; order Solirubrobacterales; family Solirubrobacteraceae; genus Patulibacter. The sequence goes on along the minus strand of CAZFIQ010000003.1, from coordinate 2,751 downwards.
GGATGACTCATGGGGCGGCTCCTTCGGGCCCGTCGATCAGGCCCGTGACGAAGGCGTGGCTGCAGTCGGCCAGGCGGGGAACGGCGTAGCCGCCTTCCTGGACGACGCAGAGCGGGCGGCCGGCGGCGGCGAGCGCGCCGCCGACCCGGCGGAAGACGGCCGGCGGCAGGTCCCAGTCGCCGTGGGGGTCGCCGACCACCGTGTCGTAGCCGAGCGAGACCACCACGACGTCGACGCGCGCGGCCAGACGCTCGATCTCGTGGCCGACCTTGGCGACGTAGGCGTCGGGCGACGGGGGCCCGTTGAACGCGACGAGCCGCTCCCGCACGCTGTGCGGCACCGCCCGCCCGTCGGGCGCGTTGGCGACCGGTGACGCGTGCAGCGAGCTGAGGTGGATCCGGTCGTGGGCGGCGACGACCGCGGCGGTGCCGTTGGGGTAGTGCAGGTCCAGGTCGAGGATCCCGACGCGGTCGAACCCGCGGTCGATCAGCGTCAGCGCGGCCGCGGCCGCGGTGTTCAGGTAGCAGTAGCCGCCGAACCAGGCCGGACCGGCGTGGTGCCCGGGCGGGCGGCAGGCGGCGTAGGCGAACGGCGCCCCGTCGGCCACCCGCGCGGCGGCGCTGATCGCGGTGCGGACGCCCTCGCGGGCGGCGTGGACGAGCCCGGCGCAGACCGGGACGTCGGCCTCCATCCCGGGGGCGGCCAGGTCGGGGCGCAGCTCGGGGACGTCGGAGACGATCCCGTGGAGCGCGGCCAGGTAGCCGCGGTCGTGGAGTCGGCCGAGGACGTCGTCGACGGTGCGGTCGTCGGCGCCGGCGGACTCGTGGCGGGTCGCGGCGTGGCGGGCCAGGCCGGCGCGGACCGCGTCGATCCGGCCTCCGCCCTCGCGGCCGACCACCGGGCGCCCGCCCTCGATGATCCAGGGCGCGGCCGCGGCGGGCGTCGGCCGCTGGTCGACCAGCACCAGCGTGGCGCCGCGATCGCCGGGACGATCGCGATCGAGACCGCTCGCTCGCAGGGCCACCCGCTCGGTCACGCGATCACCCGCCGCATCCGCGGACCGACGGCCGCGAAGCCCTGGCGGCGATAGAACGCCTCGGTCGCCGGCAGCCCCGGGAAGCTCGGCCGGGGCAGGCCGACCTCGACGCAGTCGATCCGCTCCCGCGGCAGCACGTCGTCGACCAGCGCCGCCATCAGCGCGTGCCCGACCCGCCGGCTGCGCCAGTCGGGGTCGACCCACAGCTCCTCGATCACCGCGTAGCGGCCGCTGCGGTGGATCGCCGTGCGCCAGCTGGCGCCGAGCACGCCGACGATCGCGTCGCCGTCGCCGGCCACCAGCAGGCAGCCGACCGACGGATCGTGGACGACGGTGCGGGCGGCGTCCTCCATCGCGGCCCGGTCCGGCGGCGTCGCGCCGAGCTCGGCGAGCAGTTGCGCCACGCCGCGGGCGGCGCCGGCGACGTCGGACGGGGTCGCGACGGCGACCGTCCACGGCCGGTCGAGCGCGGCGGACGCGCCGACGGTCTCGGGTTCCGGGCGGCTCATGCCGGGCCGCTGGTCGCGCGGGCGCGGTCGGTGTGGACGACGAGCGCGTCGGCGTCGGTGCGGCCGCTGACGGCCTCCACGACGGCACGCATCGGTGCGCGGGCCTTGAGCATCAGCTCGTCGAACTCGTCGGCGGGGTCGGACTGCAGGACGATCGCCCCGCCGGCGCCGATCGTGACGCGGTCGGGCTCGACCACGATCGTGCGGATCACGATGCTCAGGTCGACCGCGCCGTCGACGCCGAACCAGCCCAGTCCGCCGGAGTAGACGCCGCGGGCGGACAGCTCGATGTCGTCGATCAGCTCCATCGAGCGGATCTTCGGAGCGCCGGTCATCGACCCGCCCGGGAAGCAGGCGCGGACGCACTCGAGCGCGCTGCGCCCGGCGTCGAGCCGGCCGACGATCGTCGAGATCATCTGGTGGACCGTCGCGTAGTGCTCGATCACCATCAGCTCGGGCACGGCGACGCTGCCGACCCGGCAGACCCGGCCCAGGTCGTTGCGCAGCAGGTCGACGATCATCAGGTGCTCGGCCTGGGACTTCTCGTCGTGGCGGAGCTCGGCGCACAGGGCCTGGTCCTCGGCGGGGTCGGCCGAGCGGCGGATCGTGCCCTTGATCGGCCGGGCCTCGACCGCGCCCTCGCGGCTGACCGAGAGGAAGCGCTCGGGGGACGAGCCGGCGATCGCGTGGTCGCCGAGCCGCAGGTAGGCGGCGAACGGCGCGGGGTTGCGGTGGCGGAGCACGCGGTAGAGCAGGAACGGGTCGGGACGGACGTCGGCGATCAGCCGGTTGGTCAGGCAGATCTCGTACGACTCGCCGGCGATCAGGGCCGCCTGGCAGCGCTCGACGTCGGCCAGGTAGGCGGTGCGGTCGCGCTCGCAGCGGAAGCGGACGGCCTCCCCGCTTCCGGTGACCTCCGGCGGCCCGGGCGGCGGCTGGTCGAGCAGGTCGTGGACGGTCTGCTCGGCGCCGTCGAGCCACAGCTCGGCGTCGAGCGGATCGCTGCCGACCAGCGCGGCCAGGTGGGTCTGCCCGCGGACGTGATCGACGATCACCGTGCGGGTGGCCCGCAGCAGGTCGGCGTCGGGCAGGCTCGAGCGGTGGACGTTGGGCGATCCGGCGTCGGCCTTGAGCTCGTAGCCCAGGTAGCCGACGAAGCCGCCCGCCGGACCCGGGTCGAAGCCGTCGGGCACCGTCGTGGCCCGG
>CAZFIQ010000002.1:33247-40843 GCA_964519185.1 uncultured Patulibacter sp. | reverse complement strand
GCTTGCCGGCCCAGGCGGCGTCCCACTGCGCGGCGCGATCGGCGTCCTCGCGGAAGGCGTCGTAGCGCTGCTGCCACGCCTGGCGCGCGGCCGGGCCGGGGTTGCCCGCGCGGAACCGCTCGTAGACCCCGTCCGGAATCAGGAAGTCGGCGTCCGGGTCCCAGCCGAGGGCCTGCTTGGTCAGCCGGGCCTCCTCCTCACCCAGCGGCGCGCCGTGGGCCTTGCTCGAGCCCTGCTTGTTCGGCGAGGGCCAGCCGATGATCGACTTGACGTGGATCAGCGTTGGGCGCGACTCGTCGGCCTCCGCCTCGTCGAGCGCGGCGCGCAGCGCGTCCAGGTCGTTCACGTCGTCGACGCGCAGCGTCTGCCAGCCGTACGCCCGGTACCGCTGCTCGACGTCCTCGCTGAACGACAGCGACGTCGGGCCGTCGAGCGAGATGTCGTTGTCGTCGTAGAGGACGATCAGCCGGCCCAGCCCGACGTGCCCGGCGTAGGACGACGCCTCGGCCGAGACGCCCTCCATCAGGTCGCCGTCGGAGGCGATCACGTACGTCCGGTGGTCCTGGACGTCGGAGCCGAACTTCTCGCGCAGGAACCGCTCGGCCATCGCCAGCCCGACGGCGTTGGAGATGCCCTGGCCGAGCGGGCCGGTGGTGACCTCGACGCCGGGGGTCAGCGGCAGCGGCGTCGCGGCCGGGCCGAGGTCGGCGTCGACGTGGAACTCGCGCTCCGGGTGACCGGGGGTCTTCGAGCCCCACTGGCGGAACGCCTTCAGGTCGTCGAGGCTGAGGTCGTAGCCCGCCAGGTGCAGAGCGGCGTACTGAAGGATCGAGCCGTGGCCCGCCGAGAGCACGAAGCGGTCGCGGTCCGGCCACGCCGGATCGGCCGGATCGTGCTTCATCCGCTCCGCATAGAGCAGGTAGGCGACCGGCGCGAACGCCAGCGGCAGCCCCGGGTGCCCGGAGTTCGCCCGCTGGACGGCGTCGATCGCCAGCGTCCGGATCGTGTCGATGCTGAGCGTGGTGGCGGCGTCGTGGCTCACAACCCCAAGTATCCCGATCTGGGCGGGAAGGCCGAGGCCGAGCCGACGACGATCCGTCGGCCGCGACCGCGCGGGGGGCCAAAGGCCCTGGAAATCGCCGCGGAACGATGACGATCGCCCGGCGGAAACTTACGCCGGGGGGCGGCTTCCGAGCACCCGCGGGTGCTCGGAAGACCCGCGGGCGGGAAGACCCGTACGCGCGTCAGCGCATACGATGCGCCGGTGTCTGACGATCTTCTGATGTTCGTGGAGATCCCGAAGGGATCCCGCAACAAGTACGAGTGGGACGAGGAGGTCGGGGCGATCCTGTTCGATCGCTACCTGTACTCCTCGGTCGTCTACCCGGCCGACTACGGGTTCATCACCGAGACCCTCGGCGAGGACGGCGACCCGCTCGATGCGCTGACGCTCGTCTCGGATCCGACCTTCCCGGGCTGCCGGATCCCGGTCCGCGTGATCGGCCTGTTCAAGATGATCGACCAGGGCGAGGTCGACGACAAGGTGATCTGCGTCCCGGTCGCCGACCCCAACTGGAAGGGCGTCGAGACCCTCGACGACATCTCCGACCAGCTCAAGGTCGAGATCTCGCACTTCTTCGAGATCTACAAGCAGCCGGAGGGCAAGGTCGTCGAGGTCCAGGGCTTCCGCACCCGCGAAGAGGCGCTCGAGACCGTCCGCGCCGCCAAGCAGCGGCTGATCGACGCCGCCTGATCCACGGGCGCCGCGGCCCCGGACGCCCCGGGGCCGCACCGGAGGACGGCCCGCGACCCGGTCGCCGGTCGGGCACCTCCGCAGACGAAGACTCCCGGATTCGCCGGGGCTATCCCATTCCGTAGCGGGTTTTGCGCACGAACCCGACGATCGTCGGGAACTTTTCCGCGCCTACGGACGATGAACAGGTGAATGGCCCGGCATCTCACCTTCGATCGCCTCCTGGCGCAGCACCGCGGACCGGTCGTCCGCTACCTGCGCCGACGACTCGGCGACGGCGCCGCGGAGGACGCCGCGACGGCGGTCTTCCGGATGGTCGCGCGCTCGCGCGCCGGAGGCCACCTGCCCCCACCCGCCTCCTGGCCGTACGCCCTGACCAGCCGACTGCGCTCGGTCCGCCAGCGGGCGGCGATCGCCGCCCGCTGGCGGACCGAGCGCAGTCGGCTTGAGCGCCTCGAGCAGCTCACCCGCTGGCCACCGCCGCTCCACCCCGCGCTCATGCCGAGCCGTCCGCTGGACCCGCGGATCGCCCACGCGCTCCGCACCCTCCCGACCGCCGACCGCGAGACGTTGCTGCTGTGCGCGTGGAGCGACCTCACCCGCGACGACGTGGCGGAGGCCCTGTCGGTTGGGCCGGGCGTCGTGCACACCCGGCTGGTGCGGGTCGCCGAGCACGTGCGCCGCACCGTCCCGCTGAGCTCGGAGGCCAACCTGGCTCCGCACGACGAGCTGATCGCGGTGCTCGCCGACAACGCCGACCTGGGCCTCGACCCGATCCGCCAGCCGCGGATCGAGTACGCGGTCGACCGCCGCTTCGCGGGACCGCGCCGGCTGCAGCTGGCGGGCCTCAGCCCCGCCCACCAACTGGGCGCCTGAGGACCTGAGCGGCCCGCGGCGGCGGGGCGCCGCGGGGACCGCTTCCTACCGACGGTCGGACCCGCGTATGCTGGCGACGCCATGCCGCAGCGCTTCACGTTCGAGGGTCACCGGATCGCCTACGAGGAGGCCGGGGTCGGCGACCGCGTCGTGATCCTGATCCACGGGCTGACGTTCAACCGCAAGATGCACCGGCCGCTGGCCGCCGCGCTCGCCGAGCGGGGCTTCCGGACCGTCACGGTCGATCTGCTGGGCCACGGCGAGTCGGACCGTCCCGGGCGCAGCTGGGAGTACTCGATGTCGCGCTACGGCCGGCTGCTGCTGGCGCTGATCGCGCACCTGGACGTGCCCGACGCGGTCCTGCTCGGGACGTCGCTCGGCGCCAACTCGTCGCTCGAGGCCGCCGCCCAGGATCCGAGCCGGATCCGCGGGATGGTGCTGGAGATGCCGGTGCTCGAGCACTCGCTGATCGCGGTCGGCGGGACCTTCCTGCCGCTGTTCGCGGTGCTCCGCGGGGGCGAGCCGGTGGTCCGCGCGGTCGGCCGGCTGCTGCGGCGCGTCCCGACGGAGCGCCACTGGCTGGCCGACATCCTGCTCGACACGGTCCGCCAGGACCCCCGGCCGACGTCGGCCGTGCTGCTGGGCCTGTTCTTCGGCCGGGTCGCGCCGCCGCGCGCGGAGCGCGAGCGGATCGAGGTCCCGACGCTGGTGATCGGCCACCACGCCGACCCGATCCACCCGTTCAGCGACGCCGGGATGCTCGCCCAGGAGCTGCCGAACGGCCGGCTGCTGGAGGCCAGCACGATCCTCGAGCTGCGGGTCGCGCCGAAGCGCCTGACCGACGAGATCGCGGCCTACCTGGACGGCCTCTGGGGCGGCGAGCCGAGCGCCGTGGGCGAACCGCAGTAGCCCCCGACCCGACCCCGCTGATGCGGATTCCGCCCGGCTGACCGGCCCGATCCGCATCAGCGTTCGCGGCTGCGGTCAGCCCGGCGGGCGCGCGTCGTCGTCCGGTGCCACCCAGGCCGCGCCGTCGCGCTCGACGCCGGCCCCGCCGAGCACCACCCGCACGGTCGCCCGCAGGATCCGCAGGTCCAACCGCAGCGAGCGGTTCGCCACGTACCAGCGGTCGAGCTCGATCCGCTCCGGCCAGCCGAGCTCCGACCGGCCCTGGATCTGCGCCCAGCCGGTCAGGCCGGGCCGGACCAGCAGCCGCTCGCGCTGGCGGTCGTCGTAGGCGGCGACCTGCGACGGCACCGTCGGCCGCGGACCGACGATCGCCATCTCGCCGCGCAGCACGTTGACGAACTGCGGCAGCTCGTCGATCGACGTCCGGCGCAGGAGCCGCCCCAGGCGGGTGATCCGGCTGTCGCCGCGGACGATCGCCAGCCCCGCTCCCATCCGCTCGGCCCCCTGGACCATCGTCCGGACCTTGAGCACGTCGAACTCGCGGCCGTCGCGACCGACCCGCCGCTGACGGAAGATCGGGGGCCCGGGCGACTCCAGCCGGACGACCAGCAGCACCAGGCCGAGCGGCACGGCCAGCACGCCGAGCGCGACGGCGGAGACGACGACGTCGGTCAGCCGCCGGACGGCGTTGCCGGCGACGGTGCCTCCTGGCCGGGAGATCGGCCCGTCGGGCCCCACGGCACGGCCCGCCGCGCGCATCCGCGCCCGCAGCGCCGCGTGGCGGTCGGTCGGGTCGTCGTCGGGGGCCGGCGCGGCCGGACCGCCGCTCACCGCGTGCCCTCCGCCGGGTCCCAGCCCGCGGGGGTGCCGTGGCGCAGGTGGTCCGCCAGGCCGAAGCCGATCGACGCCGTCATCAGCACGTAGTAGCGGCAGAGCAGCAGCGGGCGCCAGCGCAGGCGCGCCGCCGCGGCCGCCCCGAGCGGGACGGCCAGATGCGCCGCCAGCAGCAGCAGGTGGAGGCTCGGCCGGCGCCGCGCCCGCCCGCCGCGGAGCACCACGAGCAGCCCCGCCGCGTACGCCAGCACGTGCAGCAACGGGCTGGCGTAGCGCAGCCAGCGGTGGCTGACCAGCGCCGCCAGGTACGGGATCGGCACGCTGGTCGGATCGAGCAGCCCCTGCCGCAGCCCGCCGTCCTCGCCACCGCGCAGGACCACCCGCCACGCCTGGTTCATCATCCGCCGCTTGCGCCGCCACTCGCCGTCGATCGTCGGCACCATCGCCTCGGTCGCGCGCGCGGTCGGCCGGTCGACGGCCAGCAGGCCGCGGCGGACGACCTGGTGCGGCAGCGCCAGGTCGTGACCGAACGCCACCCGCAGCTGCGACCACAGCGCGGCCCGCAGCGCGTAGATCGCGCCGTTGCCGGCGGTCACCGACCACCAGTCGCTCTCCATCCGGCGCAGCGCCATCTCCAGCTTCCAGTAGGCGCCCTCCTGGTTGCTGCTGCCGTCCTCGGCGACGAACGACACGCACCCGCAGGCGTAGCCGACCCGCGGATCGTCGAAGGCGGCCACCAGCTCGGCCAGCGCAGTCGGCTCCCAGTGGGTGTTGGCGTCGCTGAAGGCCAGGATCTCGCCGGTCGCCCGCGCGACGCCGCCCGCCTGCGCGTGATGCTTGCCGCCGCGCTCCAGCTCCAGCACCAGGTCGGCCCCGGCCGCCCGCGCCCGCTCGGCGGTGGCGTCGGGCGACCCGTCGCAGGCGACGATGATCTGCAGCCGATCACGCGGCCAGCTCTGGGCGACCAGGCCCTCGATCGTGGCCGCGATCGCGTCCTGCTCGGCGTAGGCGGCGATCACGACGGAGACGGTCGGCCGCGCGCCGGTCGGGCCGGGGGCCGGCCCGCCCTCGCGGTCGTCGGTCACCCGACCGAGCCCCAGCCGACGGGCGACCCGCAGGAACAGGCCCCAGCCGACGTGGGTCCAAGCCAGCAGGCCGAGGGTCAGCAGGTGCAGCGCTCGCACGCGGTGGATCGTCCCAGAAGCCGCGGGGTCCCGGCGCCCTGGACCGTCGCGGCCCGCGGGCGGGGGCGCGGTTTCCGCATCCGGCGCAACGGGAACTGGGAGGCTCGTCGTGGATCCGTGCGGGACCGACGTCGAGAACGCCGGGACGGCGCCGCTCACCGGGTGGAGGGCCGCGACGAGCGTGGCCCGCGAACCCCAGGAGACCACCATGCCGAAGTACCTGATCGTCAAGCACTACCGGGGCGGACCGGAGCAGCACCGCCCGTTCCCGACGATGGACCAGTGGGCGCCGGAGGACGTCGAAGCGCACATGGCGTTCCTGCGCAACGTCTCCGCGACGCTGCGGGAGAGCGGCGAGTACGTCGACGGCCAGGCGCTGACCCCGGAGCGCACCTGGGTCCGCTACGGCGGCGAGGGCGCCGCGCCCGTCACCACGGACGGCCCGCCCCCGGAGACCAGCGACCTGATCGCCGGCTGGTACATGGTCGACGTCGAGTCCCGCGAGCGCGCGCTCGAGATCGCCGCCTGGGTCTCGTCCGAGCCTGGCCCCGGCGGCGGGCCGCTTTACGAGTGGCTGGACGTGCGCGAGGTGATGCCGCCATCCTCCGTCCACCCCGAGTGAGAGGTCGACCCACGGCACATCCGCCCCGACGTACTCGCCGCCCTGCTCTGAGCGTGATTACCCCCGCGTGGGCTTAGGACCTATCCCTATAGGGGTGTGGAGTCGTGGTGGCCGGTCTACCGCGACCCGCCCGCCCATCGTTCTCGGGTTCCGAGACCCAGGCTGGTTGCCTGAGTGAGGGATCGGGACCCGCCCACCCGCGAGATCCGACGTGTCCGTGGCCGCCACGGACCGCGCCCCTACCGGGATAGGTCCTTAACCGTCACCCAGATCGGGATCGTGATCGTCGCCACCTCGACCCCGTGGGCGTCGACGATCCGCACGTCGACCGGCAGCTCCTGCTTGTCGCCGAGCTCGTCGGGCAGGTCGATCGTGGCGGTCGCCCGCAGGCGTCCGGTCGCCTTCGCGTTGTAGGTCGCGTTGAGCCCGCGCGGGATCCAGCGGTGGGTCGGCGGGATCGTCGCCTCAGCCAGCGCGCCCATCACGTACTCGGCCAGGTTGCACTGGGCGATCGCGTGCACCGTGCCCAGGTGGTTGCGGGTCCACGGGACGGCCCGCATCGACGCCTCGGCGCGACCGGGCTGCAGGTGGTCGAGCGCGACCGGGACGGTGAGGAAGTACGGCGCCGCGGTCCGGTAGAGCCGCGACGCGACGGCGCGGCCGAGCGGCAGTCCTTCGAGCGCGCCGTAGAGCTTGGGCAGGCTGAGCTTCGGCATGGGCAAATACTACCGTTAGTAGAATCTGCCGGCAAGGGCCGCCCGTCGTCTGCTGTGCGGTTGCCCACCGTAGAGGTAGCGGATCGCACGGCAGTCACTCCGACGGCCGTCTCGGCGACGAGCCGCGGGCGCCCGCAGTCGCTACCCGCCGGTCAGCGACCGGTAGACGTCGCGGTGGGCCGCCGCGATCGCGTCCCACGAGTACCGGCCCGCCGCCAGCGACGCGGCCCGCTCCGCCAGCGACGCGCGACGCGCGGGATCGTCGATCAGGGTGCGCAGTGCCGCCGACAGCGCCACCGGGTCGCCGGCCGGGACCAGCTCCGCCGCGCCCTCCGCGGCGATCTCCGGGAAGCCGCCGATGTCGCTCAGGACCAGCGCCCGACCGAACGCGAGCGCGGTGAAGAGGACGCCGGACTGGTCGATCTCGCGGTAGGGCAAGACGACCGCCTGCGCCCGGCGGAAGACCGCCGCCGTCTCCCCGTCGCTGACGAAGCGATCGACGAACCGCACGCTCGCGGGGGCTGACGCGCGCAGTGCCGCGACGTCGTACTTGGCCAGACCGACCACCCATAGGTCGGCGCCGGGATCGCCGCCCGCGGCCAGCGCGCGCCAGGCGTCGAGCAGCACGTCGAGCCCCTTGTACGGGCGGACCAGGCCGAACAGCAGCACGACCGGGCGCTCCGCCGGGATCGCGGCCAGCTC
>CAZFIQ010000002.1:31599-33237 GCA_964519185.1 uncultured Patulibacter sp. | reverse complement strand
CCGCCGGCAGCGGCGCGGGGTCGACCGCCGCCAGGTGCGCGAACGCGCCGTGCGGGATCACGTGGACCTTGGCCGCGGGGACGCCGAGGTCGTCGACCAACCGGTCGCGGCCGTTCCGGGAGTGGACGATCACGGCGTCCATCCGCCCGTAGAGCCGCCGCTGCGCCCGGCGTTGCCCCGGAGCGGCCTCGCGCGGGAGCACGTCGTGGGCGGTCACGACCAGCGGCACGCGGCGCGGCAGCAGCCACGGGTCGACGTGCTGGACCGCCAGCCACTGGAAGTGCACGACGTCGGCACCGCGCGACCGGCGGGCCAGCCGCCGCATGTCGGGCCCGTGCTGGAGCAGCTTGGAGAGCTGGCGCGCCCGCGATCCCGCGGGGCCGACCGCGCGCCGGTAGAAGCCGTGCTCGACCCGGTAGCCCGCCGGACGCGGCACCGCGCCGTAGGGGAACGCGCTGGTCACCAGCGTGACGTCGTCGCCGGCCCGCCCGAGCGCCGCGCACAGCGCGTGGTCGTAGGGCGGCGTGTAAGCGGAGGGGTCGACGATCCGGATCTGCACCGCCGCGCACGCTATCGGCCCCCGCACCCCACCGCGAGGGCGTGCGATCGGGGTGGCATCGGCGACCGAATCGCACCCGGTCGCGCGGTGGCCGGGGCCTCCCTGGCCACCGCGTGCGCCGCCGGCCGCTCCAGGGCCCGGATCGCATGCCGTCGCGACCGTCAGTCGACCCGCAGGCCGCGCGCGGCCCGGCGCAGCGCGCTCCGCGCCTGGTCGTCGCTGACCGCGCTGGCGACCAGCAACACCCCGCCGCTCGGGCCGTTGACCGGCGCGGCCGCGCAGACCGCGTCGCGGCACATCGCGAACCGGCCGCCGCGGAACAGCACCGCCTCGGTCCGCCCGACACCCGGCAGCCGTACCGCGAACGGCTCGCCCGGCCACGGACCGAAGACCGTGGTCTGCCCCGGCCGGTGCTCGACGATCAACCGCGCCCCGTCGGCTCGCCGCAGGCGCGTCAGCAGCGTCCGTCCGCCGGCCAGCTCCTGGACCGCCGTCTGCTCCCAGCCGGCCGCCGCGGGCAGGTCGAGCGCCCAGCTGCCCCCGCCGAACCGCTCGGTCCCGGGCGCCGGGGGCAGCGCCGCGTCGGTCGGAGCGACCCCCGGGGCCGCCGCGCTGCTCCGCGGGGCCGACGACGACGCGTCCGCGCCGATTGCCGCCGGAACCGCGTCGGCGGGCCCGCCGGACGCGCTCGCGGCCGGATCGGCCGCTGCGGCTCCGCCCGCGGGCGGGTCAGCCGCGGACGACCCGCGACCAGCCGTACGATCAGCCGCGCCGGAGCCACCCGTCGCCGCACTCCCCGTCCCACGGGATCCGCCCGCGGTCGACCGCCCCGCTCCCCCGGTCCCGCCCGACCCCGAGGTCGAGCGGGGCGTCGCCGGGATCTCGGCGCGGCCGGAGGCGATCGGATCCACGCGGACCTGACCGATCGCCACGAAGGACCCCGACAGCACGCCGACCAGGACCGCCAACGGCAGCGCCCAGCGCCAGCCCCGGCGACGACGACGCGGCGACGCGATCAGCGTGGTGGCCCGCCGCGACGGCGACGCGGCGTCGTCGGCACCGACCTCGTCCGCCGTCGG
>CAZFIQ010000002.1:24546-31589 GCA_964519185.1 uncultured Patulibacter sp. | reverse complement strand
GCACCGCGCGGGCCGCGACCGCCAGCGCTCCCGCGGTCGGGTACCGCCAGGCGGGATCGGGATCGGTCGCGCGGGCGACGACCGCCGCGAAGCCCGACGACCCCGGATCGGTCACGGTCGCCGGATCGCCGGTCAGCATCTCGGCGAGCACGCGACCGAGCGCGTGGACGTCCGCCGCGGGGGTCGCCGGCTGTCCCGCCAGCTGCTCGGGCGCGGCGTAGCCCGGGGTGCCCTCCGGCAGCGGTCGGCCGTCCTCGTCGTACCAGGCGCCGCCCGCCAGGCCGAAGTCGGCCAGCTCGGCGTGCAGCGCCCCGTCCGGCGCGTCCTCGACCAGGACATTGGCGGGCTTGACGTCGCGGTGGACCAGGCCGGCCGCGTGCGCGGCGTCCAGCGCCGCGGCGACCTGCTCGACGATCGAGACCGCGTGGACCGGCTCCAGCCGGCCGCTGCGCCGCAGCAGCACCCGCAGGTCCGGCCCGTCGACCAGACGCATCGCCAGCCACAGGCGGTGCGCGTCCTCGCCGCTGTCGAGCACGGTCACGACGTTCGGATGGTCGAGCGCCGCGGCCGCCCGGGCCTCGCGCCGGAACCGCTCGCGGAACGCGGGGTCGGTCGCGAGCGGGGCCCCGACCAGCTTGAGCGCGACGGGACGGTCGAGCGCCACCTGCCGGGCCAGGCAGACCACGCCGGTGGCGCCGCGGCCGAGCCGTCGCTCGATCCGGTAGCCGGCGATCAGCTCGCCGGGATGGGGCAGGTCGGGGGGCACGACGGAGCCCCCTACGCCACGCCGCGCGACGGTCCTCCCCGCCGCAGGCGGGCCTGCACCGCCCAGCTCCCGACTCGTTCGCGATCGGCCCGGCCAGAGCGGGCAAACCGCGAATCAGTCGGTCGGGGAACTGCAACCGCACGCCCCGCGCCAGCAGCGGGGCGCCCACGTCGGTACGGTCATCTCCGTGCCGCCTGCGGTTGCCCCGGGTTCCCATACGCCGCTGATCAGCTTCTGCGTCGTCGGAACCAACGGCGCGGAGCTCCTGGCCGCCTGCCTCGACGCGATCGAGCGCGAGCAGCGCCTGCTCGACCGGCCGACCGAGGTGCTGGTGCTGGACAACGCGTCGACCGACGACAGCGTGCGGATCGCGCGCGACCATCCGGTCGGCGCGCGGGTGATCGCGCTCGAGCGACGCGAGGGCAAGGCCGCCAACGACAGCCGCCTGCTCGACGAGGCCCACGGGCGCTACGCGCTGCTGCTGAACGAGGACAGCGAGCTGCGGGCCGGCGCGGCCAAGGAGCTGCGCGACGCCCTCGAGCGCGACCCGCAGGCCGCCTGCGCCGGGGCGGCGTTGCTCCGGCCCGACGGTCGCGAGCAGCCGTCGGCATGGCGCTTCCCGACCTTCAGCACCGCGCTGGCCCAGGCGCTGCTGCTGCACAAGCGGCTGGTGGTCCAGTCCGGTCCGGGCGCGACCCGGCGCGTCGACTGGTGCCAGTCCGCCTGCCTGCTGGTGCGGGTCCAGGCGTCGGCGATGATCGGCCACCTCGACCCCGAGTACTTCGTCTACGGCGACGAGGTCGACCTGCAGCGGCGCCTCGCCGACGCCGGCTGGCACACCCTCCACGTCCCGGCCGCCCGCTGCGTCCACCACGAGGGACTGTCGACGGGCGACGGCGCCAAGCGGCGGATCGTCGAGTTCCACCGCAACCACGAGCGCTACCTGGTGACGCACCACGGGCCGACCTACGCGCGGCTCTGCCGCCCGCTGGCCGCGTTCCCGTACGGCCTCCGCGCGCTGGCCGCCGTGGTCCTGCCGGGGCATTCGCCGCGCCGCTACTGGTGGCACGTGCGCGCGGCGCTCCTCCCTCGCCACGGCGAGGGCATCCGCGAGGCGGCCGAGGCGTTCAACGCCCACCGCGAGCCGCAGGCCGCCGCCCAGCAGGGCTAAGACGTCGTCTCAAAATGATCGGCCCCCTGGTGCGGCCGCTGACACGTCGCCGGATCACCGCCCGAACCCTCAGTCAGACACCCAGTCTGACTCTCGGGCATCGGACGGCGCCCTCCTCGGTCATCGACCACACCAGACGACCACTGATTTTGAGACGACGTCTAAGGGCCGCGGCGGCGTCCGGCCCGCCGCGCCCGGGCACTCGGAGGCCGGAGCGGCGACGGGCCCCGGCCGGCGGTCAGCCGGTCGTCGAGTCCGGCAGCTTGCGCCCGACCGGCCCGACGTAGACCCCGCGCGGGATGTCGCCCTCCTGGTCCGATCCCGCGTGGAAGGCGCAGTAGATCCGCGCGCAGCGCTGCGCGCCGGAGCCGTTCGCCACGCGCACGTGCTCGGCCACCCGCAGCGTCTCGCCGTCGTAGTTGAAGTGGTAGTCGTTGGGGTGGATCCCGTACCAGACCTCGCCCACGCCGGAGCGCCAGTCGAGGCCGAGATCCTGCGCGAACTGACCGACCGGCTGGCCGATCCCCTCGGGCCGCAGGTACGCCTCGGCGACCTTGTCGAGCTTGACGAAGTCCTGGAGCACCATGTCGGGGCGCCAGAACGGGCTGTCGGCGGCGGTCTCGAAGGCCCGCTCGCTGAACACCAGGTGGCGGCAGCGCTCGGAGGCCACCTGCACCGCCTCCAGTACCGACTCGACCTCCGGCAGCTCCTCGTCCTCGTCCTCGTCATCCCCGTCAGACCCGTCGGCCTCGCGCTGGAACCGGGTGATCGTCCGCCGTGCGTCCTCGAGCGCCAGCTCGAGCCGTTCGTGCTCGGCGTGCGCGTCGACGAGCAGCGCCTCGCGCTCGGCGAGCTGCTGCCGCAGCTCCTCGACCGCCTCGACCGACGCCTCGTCCGCGGGCACGACGTCCGGAGTCTCGTCCAGCTCGTGCGCGAGCTGTTCGCCGCGGTTCTCCGCCGCCGCCAGAGCCTCGCGCAACGACGCCACCTCGCGGTCGGCGTTGTCCAGCTTGCCGCGCAGCTCCTGCGCTTCCGCGACGCGCTCCTCCGCGCGCCGCTCGTGCCGCCCCGCCTGCGTCTCCGCCTGCTCGGCCTTGCGCTGCGCCTGCTGCAGGTCCTTCTCCGCCCGGACCGCACGGCGCTCCAGGCTGACCATCATCTCGCGGCAGATCCCGATCAGGCGCTTGTCGACCTCGGCGATCTGGCGCTCCTGCGCTCCGTCGGCGCGTAGCAGGCGGAGCTCCTGCTCGGGCTCGAGCTCCGGCATCTCCTCGACGCCCAGGTCCAGGCCGAGCTCGATCTCGACTTCACGGACGGCGGCGACGGCATCGTCCTCCGCTTCTAGCTCGTCGATGAAGGCCTGGATCGTCAGGAGCGATGATCGGTCTAGGACCGTCGGCAGGGGGACGCCGATCTGCTCGCGCAGGATCCGGTCGATCTCGGGCTTGCCGATCCGGTCGAAGCTCAGCTCGGTCGGCGCCGCCACCGCGGCGACCGCTGGCCGCTTGTGACCGGGGCTTCCGGAGCGTTTGTTGGGCTTTCCGCGTTTCTTCGTGCTCATGGGGGATCTCCGCAACGCTAGCGCAGCAACCTCACGGATCCCTGAGTGTCGGGATCCGAGTTCCTAGTACCCAGTTTCCGCCCGGGCTAAGCGTACAGCGTGAACGTGGCTCAGGCGCCGCCCCGAGACGCGATCCGACGGACCGCACGCAGCTCGCCGACGCGGACCGCTCCGGTCGCCAGCAGCAGCGGCGGGAGCAGCGCCAGCCCGGCGACGAGCAGCAGCACGCCGTCCACGCCGGTCGCGGGCGCCAGCCCGTCGACGCCGGCCGCCACGACCGCCAGCACGACGACCGCCGCGATCAGCCGCCGCCACTCGAACGGGATCCGCAGCAGCTGGCGCGTCCGCAGGTGCGAGATCGTCAGCGCCACCACGTAGGCGGCGACCAGCGCGATCGCCGCCCCGGTCGCGGCCAGCGAGGGCACCAGCGCGATCAGCACCACGACGTTGACCACCAGCCCCAGCAGCGCCGCCGGCAGCGTCCGGCCGGTCCGCTGCTCGCGGCCGGCGATCGACGTGAAGACCCACGTCAGCCCCCACAGCGCCCAGCCGAGCGCCAGCCAGGGCAGCGCGCCGGCCGCCGCCGCGAACTGCTCGGCGACGAGCACCGCCACCACCTGGTGCCGGAACAGCGTCAGGCCCGCCACCATCAGCCCGAGCACCAGCACGTAGGCCCGCACCACGTGGGCGTAGGCCCGGGGCGCCTCCTCGTCGCTCAGGTCGTAGGCCAGCGGCGGCCACGCCGCCTGGAACGCCCGGGCGACGACGATCACGATCGTGGCGAGCTTGACCGCCGCCGAGTAGATCCCGTTGCTCGCCAGGCCGGTGGTGTGGATCAGGTACTGGCGGTCGATCAGGTTGAGCGCGAAGACCGCGATCTCCGGCGGGACGGTGGGCAGGCCGAAGCGGAACAGCGGCCCCAGCGCGACGGGCGCGGCGCCCGGATCGCGCGGCCGCCGGAGCAGGTCGCGCTGGCTCCACCAGACGCCCACCAGCACCGCCGCCGACGCGACGTAGTTGCCCAGCAGGTAGCCCGAGGCGCCCTGGTCGAGCACGACCACCAGCACGATCGTGATCGTCACCGTCAGCAGTACGTTGCTCAGCGACGCGCGCAGGTAGAGCCGCCGGCGCTCCTGGGCCCGCAGCAGCGCGTTGGCGACCTCCAGGTTGGTGAACGCCCAGACGCCGACCGCGGTCGCGCGGATCGGCCCGGGCAGGGGCTCGCCCAGCAGCAGCTCGGAGATCGGACCCGCGGCGGCCGCGATCGCGATCGCCGCCACCGTCGACGCCGCCAGCACCGTGCCGGTCACGCGCCGGGCCAGGCGCGACCGCCGGCCGGCGTCCGCGTCCAGGAACCAGTGCCGCAGCAGCGCCTCCTGGAGGCCGGCCCGCAACACGATCGAGAGCAGGATGATCCAGGTCAGCAGCGTCTCCGCCGCGCCCAGCTCGCCCGGGGTCAGGTGCCGCGTGTAGAGCGGCAGCGTGACCAGCGCCAGCACGCCGGCGACCAGGCTGGCGGCTTGGTAGGCCGCGCCGGACGTCGCCAGGCGGCGGAGCGGGTGCGGCGCCATCGACCGACGATCGTAGTCCGTGGGGCCGCGGACGGCGCACGACGACCGTCACGACGACGGCGCGGCCCGCGACCCGTGGCGGCGGAGGTCGTGCGGCGGCAACCCCGGTCGCGGTGCCGGCAGCCGTTGCCTCTACGCTCAACCCGTGCCCCGCGACCTGCGTCCCGCCTGCGTCCTGCTGCTGCCGCGGCCGCTGAGCCAGTTCATCCTGCGCGACCAGGCCGAGGATCTGCTGCGCGGGCCCGACGTGATCGCCCTCGACCCGCCGTGGGGCGCTCGCGGCGGCTACGGGGCCTCGCTGCGCCTGGGCGACGGACGAGCGGCGACGGCGGTCGCCCGGCGGCAGGCCCAGACGCTGCTGTCGCGGCTCCACGCCAACGGCCGCACGCCGCGCGTGGTCGTGATCTTCCACGCCACCCAGGAGCCGGTCGCGGCCGCGCTCTGCGACCGCACCGGAGCCGAGCTCTGGTACTGGCGCTGGGACCGCTACGAGGCGGCCGGCGACGCCGACCCCGCGCGGCGGGCGCGGCTGACGGCGCTCCACGAACGGGCCTCGCGGCGGGCCACGCTGACCGTCGCGTCGAGCGGCAAGCTGCGCGAGCTGGCGGAGGCCGACGGTCACGAGGCGCTGCTCAGCCCGCTCGCCGCCGACGCGTTCCCGGCGCCCGACCCGACCGCGGAGGTCGTCGGCTTCTCGCTCGGGCACCTCGGGCGGCGCACCGACTGGGGGCTGCTGCGCGGCCTCGGCGAGCGGCTGCCCGCGCTCCAGCTGCTGCTGGTCGGCACCGTCCACGACGACGAGTGCGCGGACGACCCGGACTTCGCCTGGTGCCGCGCCCACGCGCCGTTCGCGTTCCTCGGCCGTCAGTCCGACGTCGTCGCCGCGCAGCTGCTGCGGCTGTCCGACGTCGGCGTCCTGCCGTTCCGGGTCGACCCGTTCAACGACGCGGGGCTGCCCTACCGGATCCTCAAGGCCGCTCGCCTGGGCCGCCGCACCGTCACCCCCGACCTGGCCGGGGTGCGGACCTGGGACCGCGCGATCGTCGTCGCGCCCGACGCCGACGCCTTCGCCCGGGCGGTCGCCGCCGAGGCCGGGCGTCGGACCGCGCCGGACGCGGAGCTGCGGGCGTGGGCGCTCACGCAGACCGCCGAGCACCAGAACGCGCTGCTGCGCGACCGGCTGCGCGACCGGGGCCTGGTCGTCGACGCCGAGCCGGACCCCGGCTGATCGACGCCCCCGGTTCCGGACGCCGAGTCCGGGGAGGATCCGGAGCGGACCGGTACGGCGTACGATGCGGTCGTCCGCATCCATCGAGCGCTCCCCGTGCCCCGCCCATCCTCGAGCCCCCTGGTCGAACGCGACGCCGAGCTGCGGACGATCGACGATTTCTTCGCCGCGCCGCTGCCGCGGCACCAGCGGCTGCTGCTGCTGACCGGGCCCGCCGGGATCGGCAAGACCCGCCTGCTCGACGCGGCCGCGGGGGTCGCCCGCCGCCGCGGGTTCCGCACCGCCCGCGCCACCGCCCGGCCCCTCGACGCGACGCTCGGGTTCGGCCTGGCGCGCCACCTGCTGGAACCGCTGCCCGACGCCGACGACCTGCCGCGGGCGACGCTGCTCGCCGGCACCGCGCTGCTCGCGGAGTCGCTGATCGATCCCGCGAGCTCCGCCCCGGGCGCCCAGGAGGCGATCGAGCAGGGCCTGTTCCGGCTGTGGTGCAACGCCGGCGACCAGCGCCCGCTGTGCCTGCTCGCCGACGACCTGCAGTGGGCCGATCCGGCGTCGCTCCGCGCCCTGCTGCACGCCGTCGAGCGCCCGGAGCGCGCCAACCTGGTCGTGGTCGCGACGATCCGCGACGGCGAGCGGGGGACCGACGACGCGCTCCTCGACCAGCTGCGCGCCGCCACCGACCCGCTGCGTCCGTCGCCGCTGTCGGCCGCGGGCGTGGCCGCGCTGGCGCGCGACGCCGGGCTGCG
>CAZFIQ010000002.1:11768-24536 GCA_964519185.1 uncultured Patulibacter sp. | reverse complement strand
CGCCGCTGATTCGGGCCTGCGTCGACGGTACCGGCGGCAACCCGCTGCTGGCCCACCTGAGCCTGGCGTCGCTCGCCGACAGCGCCGGCCCGGACGCCGACCTGGAGGGCTGGCGCCGGTTGACGGGGCAGGGCGCACCGAGCGTCGACCGCCACGTCCGGCGCCGCTTGGCCCAGCTCGACCCCGGCGACGACGCGATCGCCCGGATCGCCGCGGTGCTCGGCGACGGCGCCGCGGTCCGCCAGGTCGCCCGGCTGGCCGAGCGGCCGCTGGCGGTCGCCGCCGCCGCGCTCGACCGGCTGGCCGCCTGCGACCTGCTGCAGGATGCGGACCCGCTGCGCTTCGCCCATCCGCTGGTCCGCGACGCGGTCTACCGCGCGCTGCCGACCGCGAGCCGCCGGGTGATGCACCTGAACGCCGCCCGGGTCCTCCGCGACGACGGGCACGACCCCGAGCGGATCGCCACCCACCTGCTGCGCTCGACGCCCGACGCCGACGCCGCGACGGTCGACGACCTGCTCCGCGCGGCCGCCGGGGCGATGCGCCACGCGCTGCCGGCCAGCGCGGTCACCTACCTGCGTCGCGCCGTCGAGGAGCCGCCGCCGCCCAGGAAGCTGGCCACCGTGCTGCTCGAGCTCGGCCGCGCCGAGGCGGCCGCCGGCGAGACCGCCGCCCCGGACACGCTGGCGGCCGCGGCCGAGCGCCTCGACGCTCCGGCGGCGATCGCCGAGGCCCAGCTGCTGCGCGGACGCGCGCTCTACGCCCGCGGCGAGCTCGTCGCCGCCGCCGAGGCCTTCGACGCGGGCCTCGCCGTGCTCGGGTCACCGGACGACGAGCGGACCCGGGTGCTGACCGCCGAGCTGGAGGCCGCGTTCATCAGCGCGGCCCGCTTCGACGCGCGGCTGCAGCCGGAGGCCCAGCGGCGGCTGGCCCCGCTGCTCGACCGCGCCGCGACCGCCGACACCCCGGCCGGGCGCGCGCTGCTGGCGGAGATCGCCCTCGAGCGCGGGATCCGCGGCGACGACCCGACCACCGTCGTCGACCTGGCGCTCCGGGCCTGGGCCGACGGGCGCCTGCTCGACGACGGCGACCCGCAGGGCATCGTGCTGGCCCAGATCGCGGCGACGTTGACCTGGTCGGACGCGCTCGACGACTCGGACCGGGTGCTGACCGCGACGCTCGAGCGGGCCGAGGCGGCCGGGACGATCCACGCGCAGGCGTCGGCCGCGTACCTGCGCTCGTGGCCCCGGCTCTACCGTGGCGCACTCGCCGACGCCGACCGCGACGCGCGACGCGCGCTGGCGACGCCGGGCTGGGAGATGTTCGCGGCCTCGGCCCGCGCGGTGGTCGCGATCGTCGCGCTCGAGCGGGGCGACGTGGTGGCCGCCGACGAGGCGCTCGACGTGCCGGACGCCGAGCAACGGTGGCCCGGGTCGATCCCCTACGCGATGTTCCTCGACGCCGCCGGCCGGCGCGAGCTCCAGCGCGGCGCGTGGTCCGTCGCCCACGAGCGGTTCGTCGCCTGCGGCGCGCTGGTCGGCGCGATCGGCGCGCCGCACCCGTTCTGCCCGTGGAAGCCGCTGGCGGGCTACGCGCTGGCGGCGGCCGGCGACCACGAGCGGGCGGACGCCCTGGTGGCGGAGGCGATCGCCGACGCCGAGCGGTACCGGCTGGCCCGCCCGCACGGCGTCGCGCTGCGCACGGCCGGTGCGATCGCGCTCGAGATCCGCCACGACCCGGTCGGCGCCCGGCCGCTGCTCGAGCGCGCGGAGCGGATCCTGCGGCCGACCGGGGCCGAGCTGGAGCACGTCCACGCGCTGCTGCTGCTCGGCAGCGCGCTGCGTCAGTCCGAGCGCGCGGACACCGCCCACCGCACCCTGCGGACCGCCGCCGACGTGGCGGCCCGGCTTGGGGCGCACGTGGTCGAGGAGCGCGCCCGGGCCGAGCTGGTCGCGAGCGGCCTGCGCCCGCGACGCAGCGCCTCGACCGGCCGCGACGCGCTGACGGCGAGCGAGCAGCGGATCGCGCGGATGGCCGCGGCGGGCTGGAGCAACGCGGGGATCGCGGAGCAGCTGGTGATCCAGCCGAAGACGGTCCAGTTCCACCTGACCAACGCGTACCGCAAGCTGGGGATCGCGGGCCGCGACGGGCTGAGCGGCGCGCTCGGCGTCGGCGACGGGACGACCCCGTCGACCGTCACCGAAGCCTGACCGGCCGGCCGGACCGCTACCGCTTCAGCGTGACCGTCCTGCGGCTGGCCTTCGCGCCCTTGACCTTCGGCGTGGCGCTGACCACGACCCGCAGGCCCTTCGCCTTCGGCTGGCGGCGCAGCAGGCTGCGTCCGTCGCGGCTGAGCGTCAGCGTCACCGACTGCGTGCCCTTGCCCGGACGGATCGTCACCGTCCGCGCGGGAGCCAGCGTGACGGTGCGGCGCTTGCCCTTGACGCGGTACTTCGACGCGGTGCGCAGCGCGAAGGTGGTCTTGACGGCGCTGCTGCCGCGCTGGACCTTGAGCGTGACCTTGCTCGCCCGCGACGCCTTGAGGTTACCCTTGACGATGCTCGGGAAGACGACCGCCGGCGCGGGCGGCGCCACCGGCGGAGCGGGCGGCGGGGGCGGGACCGGCCGGACGTAGGCCCGGGCGGCGTTGACGGCGGCGAGCGCGTCGATCCGGCCGTAGCCGTAGACGGGGTCCGGGCCCGGGATGCCGAGGTCGCGGGCGGTCGACTTGAGCAGCGAGTCGACCTCGGCCGGGCTCAGGTCCGGGCGAACGCTGAGCATCAGCGCGGCCAGGCCGGAGACGATCGGGGTGGCCATCGACGTGCCGGACTTCACCGTCACCGCCACCTGGGGCGCCTGTGCCTCGAACGTGGTGACGTTCTGGTCGTTGGGATCGGTCGTGGAGACCACGTCCTTCCCCGGCGCGACGACGTCGACGAACGCCCCCTGGGTGGAGAACTCGGCGATCTGGTCGTTCGCGTCCGTCGCTCCGACCGCGATCGCCGGGCCGTAGGCGGCCGGGTAGTTGGGCTGTCCGGCCTGTGCGGTCTGCTGGCTGTTCCCGGCCGACGCGACGACCACCACCCCGGCGTTGATCGCGCGGTTGACCGCGGCCTCGACCTCCGGGTAGTGGCGCTGGAAGCCGATCGAGATCGAGATCACGCGCACGCCCTGGGTCAGCGCGTAGTCGATCGCCTCGACGATGTCGCTGGCGACGTTCGCCGCGATCGACGTGCCCGACGGATCGCCGCTGGTGCCGACCTTGATGCCGACCAGACCGCAGTCCAGACAGGCGCCGGTCGTTCCCCGCCCGTTGTCGGAGTGGGCACCAACCAATCCCGCGACGTGACTGCCGTGGAAGGCGTCTCCGGGCTTCGCCTTGACGTCGGCGGTGCGGTACTGCGGCTTGCCGCTCGCGAGGTTGAACCGCACGATCAGCTTGTCGCGAAGGTCGGGGTTGTCCGTATCGAACTCGCTGTCGATCACCGCGACACGGATCCCGCGACCCTGCGCGATGTCCCACGCTGGGGGGAAGTTGGGCTTCGTGAAGTGCCATGCGACGGGGGTGCCCCCGATCGTCGCCGACGAGGTGAACAGCGGATCGCTCGGGATCAGGTTCCACGACACGGTGTCCGGCGGATCGGTCAGCACGGACGAGACGTACGGGGCGTGGGGGGCGACCTGCAGCGGCGTCTCGGCGGACGCGGAGGAGGCGCCCCCGAGGCCGGCCAGCGACAGCGCGGAGGTGGCGATCAGGAGGCGGGATGGGCGAGACACGGTCGGAAGCTCCGGACGGGGGATCGAACAGGCCGAAAAGGGCCGATTCGATGCTAGGAGTGGACGCCGCCGACCAACACTGGGCACCACCCCAGGCTTTCGTCGTCTCAACGTGATCGGCCGGCGGCGTGGACGGCAGCGATCGCCGTGGCGTAGCCTCGCTGCCGATGCCCGAACCGTCCGTCGCCCCCGCCGCGCCCGCGCTCGACGTGGTCGTCGTCGGAGCGGGCCTGGCCGGGCTGACCGCCGCGCGCGACCTGCGCCGGGCCGGGCGACGGGTCGTGGTGCTGGAAGCCCGCGACCGGGTCGGCGGGCGGACCTCCAACGTGACCTTCGCCGACGGCAGCCGCGCGGAGATCGGCGGGCAGTGGGTGGGCCCCGGCCAGGACCACGTGCTGGCGCTGATCTCCGAGCTCGGCCTGGAGACCTTCCCGACCCACGTCAGCGGGCGCCAGCTGCTGGAGCTGCGCGGACGGATCCACGCGTTCCGCGGCGAGATCCCGCGGGCGGGCGCCGGAGCCCTGGGCGGCCTGGTCGACCTGCAGGTCGCGCTCTGGCGGCTGGCGTGGATGTCCCGCTCCGTCGATCCAGCCGCCCCGTGGGCCGGCCGCCACGCCACCCGCTGGGACGAGCTGACGTTCGCCACGTGGATCCGCCGCCACGCCCGGACGCGCTTCGCCCGGACGATGCTGACGCTGGCCTGCGAGGCGGTCTGGGCCGCCGATCCGACCGACGTCTCGCTGCTCCACCTGCTGGCGTACTGCCGCAGCAGCGGCGGGCTGATGCGGATGATCTCCACCACCGGCGGCGCCCAGGAGCGGCGGGTCGTCGGCGGGTCGGTGCGGATCGCGGAGCGGCTGGCGGACGAGCTCGGCGACGCGATCCGGCTGGGCCAGCCGGTGCGGGCGATCGACGTCACCGGCGGGACCGTGACGGTGACGACCGACGCCGGGGCGACGACGGCGTCGGCCGTGGTGGTCGCGATCAGCCCGACCCTGGCCGGCCGGATCGCCTACGACCCGCCGCTTCCGGCCCGGCGCGATCAGCTGACCCAGCGCGTGCCGCAGGGCTCGGTGATCAAGGCGATGGTCCGCTACCCCAGCCCGTTCTGGCGCGACCGCGGGCTCTCGGGCCAGGTGGTCAGCGACGCCGGCCCGGTCAAGGTGCTCTACGACAACAGCCCGCCCGACGGCTCCTGCGGGATCCTGGTCGGCTTCTTCGAGGGCCGCGCCGCGCGCGAGGCGTCCGCCTGGACCCCGGAGCGGCGCCGGGACGAGCTGATCCGCTGCCTGGTCCGCTGGTTCGGGCCGGAGGCCGCCGATCCGCTGGAGCACGTCGAGCGCGACTGGTCGGCGGAGCCGTGGTCCCGCGGCTGCTACGGCGCGTTCCTGCCGCCCGGCACCTGGACCGGGCTCGGCGACGCGCTGCGCGCCCCGATCGGCCCGATCCACTGGGCCGGATCGGAGGTCTCGCCGGTATCGATGGGCTACATGGACGGCGCGGTCGCGTCGGGCCGTGCCGCCGCCACGGCGGTGCTGGGCTTCCTCGCCGCCTGACCGCGTGCGATCCGGGGCGCTCCTGGGACCAGATCGCACGCGGTCACGGGGCGGCAGGCGAGCGGGCGACGTGTCGACGACGGGCTACGGACAGCGGACCCACGCGACGAACGCGCCGCTACGGGCCGCCTCCGCGAAGCCGGGCGGCGCCGGCTGGGTCGTCCGCGGGACACCGTCGGCCCGTCCGTAGCGCTGGGCGAACTTGCCCTCGTCGACCGTGATCGCGACCCCGCGCTCGGTCGCGCCGAGCGCCCCGGCCCGCGGGTCGCTGCGGGCGATGACCCGGTCGCCGTCGACGTCCAGCTGCAGCCGGATCTCCGGCACCAGGCGGTAGGTCGGCAGGCTGATCGGACCGCAGCGCGCCCCCGCGACGACCGCCGGATCGAGCATCAGGTCGCGGACGTCCTGTCGCGCGTCGGCCAGGAACCGCAGCTCGGAGCCGAGCGAGCGGACCGCGTCGCGCTTGATCGTCAGGTACGTGCCGACGCCGATGACCGCCCCGATCAGCACCAGCACCGCCCACGGACGACGCCAGCGGTGCCCGGCGGGCAGACCGACCCAGCCCATCGCCGCCAGCGCGGCCAGGACGGTGATCGCGACCACCGGCACCGACAGGTAGCGGGGGATCAGCGAGAGGCCCGCCACGCCGGCCGCCAGGAAGGTCGCGACGCCCGCCAGCAGCAGCGTCAGCAGCACCACGACGACCCGCCGCGAGGGCCGCGCCAGGCCGACCCGGTGGCCCAGCAGCAGCACGACCAGGCCGAGCGCGCCCGCGGCGAAGACCGGCGGCCGGGCCTGGTCGACCAGCTGCTCGGCGAGCAGCCGCGGGGCGCGGGCGATCCCGCGCTCGCGGCCCAGCTCGTC
This sequence comes from uncultured Patulibacter sp., assembly GCA_964519185.1. Lineage (GTDB taxonomy): Bacteria > Actinomycetota > Thermoleophilia > Solirubrobacterales > Solirubrobacteraceae > Patulibacter. Next base: position 18,339 of record CAZFIQ010000002.1, on the reverse strand, counting down.
GGCCAGCTGGCTGGTGGCCGTCAGCGAGTGGAAGGGGTTCCCGGTGACCGCCGCGTCGACCGCCATCCACAGCAGCGGCGCGGCGACCACGGTCGCCAGCTGCAGCCCCCGGCCGGGAACACGAGGCGTGCCGGGGATGTCGGCCCCGTCGGGCCCGCCCCCAACGCCGACCGGTCGGCCTTCGACGTCTCCGGGGTGTCCAACGACGACCGGTCGGCGTTCGACCGCCCCCGACGCCGACCACCGCCCCCGGAGCGTGCACCACAGCCAGTACGCGCCGGCCAGCAGCCAGGCCTCCGGACGCAGCAGGCCGGCGATCAGCAGCAGGATCGCGGGGCCGCGCCACGCCGTCGGCCGCTCGATCGCCCAGACGGCGGCCCACGCGACGAGCGCCAGGAACGGCATGTCCAGGTAGCCCTTGGCCGCCAGCAGCAGGAAGGCGAAGCTGGAGAGCGTGAGCGCGCCCGCCGTCAGGCCGACCGCCAGGCCGGTCCGGGCGACCCGCCGGTCCGCCGCGGCCGGCTCGTCCGCCGTCGACGCCGCCGCGATCGCCTCGCCGGCCCGCCGGCCCAGGCGCACCGTCGCGGCGGCGAGCACCGGCAACGTCAACGCGGTCAGCAGCACCATCGCCCGGTCGGCGTGCTCGCCGAAGAGCGCCACCACCGGCACCCCGACGGCCAGCCAGGCCGGGTGCGGGGTCGACGCCGCGTAGGCCTCGAAGCCCGGGGCGCGCCCGTCCAGCAGCTCGCGCGCCCAGACCAGGTTGAGCACCGTGTCGTAGTTGCCGGCGCTGGGGGCCAGCGCCCACACGACCACCGCCAGCCCGACCCCGACGCCGAGGACGATCCACTCCGCGGCGGCGCCGCGCGTCAGGCGCACCCGCCGCTCCCGCGGACGCCACCGGCGACGCCCCCGCGCGGCGGACGACCGAGCGCAACGCCACGGCGCGACCAGCGACCGGGCGCGACCGCGCCGCTCACGGTGCCTCCCCGGCGACCGCGCCGACCGGCGGCGGCGACGGCGAGCGACGCGCCGGAACCCGCGCCGGGGCCGGCGGCGGCTGGGTGGCCAGGCTGCCGCCGACCGCCAGCAGCACCCACAGCACCGGATCCTCGAGGAACGCCGCGTAGCCCATCGTGTGGACGATCAAGGCGATCGTCATCGCCGCGATCGCGGCCCGCGCGGCGCTGTCCTCGGCGTCGCGCAGCAGCCGTCGCAGCACCGCCACCAGCAGCACCAGGTAGGCGACCAGGCCGATCAGGCCCTGCTCCGCGGCGATCGTGATCGGGATCGTGTGCGACGCGGCCACCGCGTCCGACTGCCCGGCGTGCTCGGCGCGCCGGTACTCGCGGGCGAACGCCCCCGAACCGACGCCCACGACCGGGTGGTTGGCGAACAGCCGGACCCCGCCGTCGGTCAACGCGACCCGGCCCGAGGTCGCGTCGTCGAGGCTGTCGCCGTCGAAGCCCTTGATGTGCAGCGCGGAGGGCGCCGCGAACAGCAGCAGCGCGGCGACCGCCAGCACCGCCAGCACCGCGCCGAACGCCTTCCACGGACCGAACCGCAGGCCCCCGAGGATCGCCAGGCCGACGAGCAGCGACACGAAGCTGGTCTGCGAGTACGTCAGCACCAGCGCCGCCCACAGCACCACCAGCACCACCGCGGCGGCGATCACCAGCCGGTTGCGGCGCGCCCAGAGCATGTAGGCGGTGACGCCGAGCATCACGAGCATCAGGAAGCGCCCGTAGATGTTCGGGTCGAAGAACAGCGAGTTGACGCGGAAGGCGTCCTCGATCTGGTTCGACGCGATGATCCGCGGGTTGAGCAGCACGTGGCGGGTCGCGTACTCGTAGAACCCGACCGCGGCCAGCGCCAGCGCCAGCACGACCGCCACGCCGAAGCAGCGCGCGACCAGCCGCGGCGTCCAGCGGATCGTCCGCAGCACCACGTAGAGCAACGCGAACGGCACGTAGAAGAACGCGACCTGCTCGACCGCCTTGCCCTGGTCGACCGACCAGGCGCTCTGGACCGCGTAGAGCACGACGACCAGCAGCAGCGCGACGTCGGCGAAGCCGGGCCGCGGGTCGGCCTCCGGACCGTCGGGGTCCTGCCGCGCGCGCTCCCAGACCCAGGCCAGCGCGGCCGCGCCCGTCACCGCGTAGAGCGGCAGCAGCAGGTTGACCGGCGAGCCGTCGCCGAGGTCGAGCGGCAGCCGGAACGGCAGCACCAGCGCGACCGCGACCGGCACCGCCAGCGGCCAGCGACGGAACGCCGCCGCGCCGACCACCAGCAGCAGCAGGCCGCCGGCGACCACCGCCGCGAGCAGCGCCGGACTGTCGCGCAGCCGCTCGACCGGCGCGGTGTCCCAGACCTGCGCGGCGAGGATCACCGGGCCGCCGATCATCGCGACCGCGAGCGCTCCGGCGCGGGTCTGCGGCGAGCGCAGCACGAGCGCCAGCGTCGCCGCCAGGGTGATCGCGGTCAGCGCGAGAGCCGTCGCCATGCGCTGCTCATCAGCTCGGAGGTGTCGGGGTCGTCCGCCAGTCGCGCGGCGAAGGTCGGCAGGCCGGTGCGGATCACCAGGCCGCGGCCGAGCCGCGCCGCCACGATCACCGCGTTGCCCGACCCGTCGACGGCGCTGGCGACCCGATCGCCGTCGCCGAGCGACTCGGCCGGCCAGCCGGTCGGGTAGCCGTCGAAGCGACCGTCGGTGCCCGCGAACAGATCGATCTGGTCCTCGTCGTTCTCCAGCGGACCGTCCAGCCGCACCGCACCGCGGCTGACGATCCCGAACGCGTCCTCGGGGTCGAACGGGCCCGGGCTCTCGAAGCGACGACGCTGCGGCGTGCCGGCGAGCTCGACCGACCGGTGCAGGCTGGCGGGGTCGAGGACCGCCACCGTGCCGCCGTCGGTGACGAACCGGCGCAGCCGCTCGGCCGCCTGCGGGGTGGTCCAGCGGGCCTCGCCGACCAGCAGCACGCCGCGGTACGACTCCAGCTGCGGACCGGAGTCGCGGTCGTCGGGGCCGTCCTGCAGCGCCAGCGCCAGGTCGCTGGTGATCGCGAACGGCTTGCGGTGGCGCACCAGCCACTCGAGCGCCGGCTCCACCGACGTCGCCCAGCTCGCCGGCAGGCTGCCGAAGACGCGCGGGCTGCGGATCCGGGTGGCGCTCTCGCCCGCCATCGACGGCAGGGCGTTGGGCAGCCCGTCGCCGTCGTCGTCGAGCTGGTTCAGGCCCTGCCAGGTCAGCGCGGGCAGGACCACCAGCACCCGCTGATCGTCGGTGGCGTTCACGGTGGCGGGCACGTCGACCCGCTCGCCGCCCGCGATCACCGTCAGCCGGTAGCTGGCGCTGCGCCGCGAGCGCGGCAGAACCCGCAGCGCCGGACGGGTCGCGGTGCCGCTGGAGACCGGTCGCTCGGTTCCCACGCGGCGCAGGATCCAGCGGTAGCGCTCGCCGCGGGCGTCGACGAAGAAGGTCAGCCGCTCGCCCGGCGCCGCCGGCACCACCGGGGCCTGGACCGCGACCCGCCGGACCGTGACGCCGCCGCGGCCGCGCATCCGTCCGCTCGGCTCGGCCTGCGGCATCCCGTCGGGGCCGGCCGTCGGACCGCAGCCCTCGACCTGGGCCGCGTCCTGGACGCAGACCTGGATCACGTAGGTCCCCGGCGGCGCGGGCCGGCCGCCGTCGACGGTGCCGTCCCAGCGCGCCTCGCCCCGCAGCGAGCGCAGCCTCCCGCCGATCCGGGTGCCGCGGTTCGCCCGCTCGGTGACCGTGACCGGCAGCTCGGCGACGACCTCGGAGGTGCCCGGAGCGGTCCGCACGACGCGGGCCTTCGGCCGCCAGCCGTTCAGCTCCAGCTCGGCCACGACGGGCTGACCGTCGACCGTCGGCAGCACGGCTGGCGCGCTGCGCTGCCGCGTGTCGTCGGCGGTGACGCCGGCGACCTTCGGCCGGGGCGGCCGCGTCGAGAGCAGGAACGAGCTGGCCCAGACCACGCTGCGCCCCTCGTCGGGCAGCACGAACTTCAGCCGGTAGCGGCCGTCCGGCACCACCTCGCCGTCGTCGCCGCGGCCGTCCCACTGCAGGCGGATCCGCCGGTAGCGCTCGGCCTGCTGGTTCTCGGTCAGCGTCGCCACCCGGCGGCCGGCGTCGTCGACGACCTCGACGGTGACCCGGGTCGGTCGCTTGAGCATGAAGCGCACGGTGAAGACGTCGCGGCGGCCGTCGCCGTTCGGCGAGAAGACCCGGGTGAAGCCGCCGTACTCCCGCGACATCTGGATCACCGCCGGCTGGTTCTTCAGCCGCTGGGCGACGAAGAAGGCCGCGACGGTCGCGACGATCAGGACGCCGAAGGTGATGCGGGCGACCCGGGTCACAGGACCAGCAGCTGGCCGTTGGGGACGCCCGCCTGGCCCGGATCCTCGCCGCGCTCGTGGCGGAGCAGCAGGCGCAGCACGTTGCGGTGGCAGACGACGAGGATCGCGCCCGTGCCGTCGTCCTGGCCCCGCAGGTCGTCGACCGCGGCGAGCACGCGGTCGCGCTGCGCGCCGTAACGCTCGCCGCGCGGGGCGGCGAAGTCCAGGTCCAGCCGCCGGAACGCGGCGAAGCCCTCCGGATCGCTCCGCTCGACCTCGGCGAAGCTGCGGTCCTGCCAGGCTCCGCAGTCGGTCTCCGCCCAGCGGGGATCGACCTCCGGCACCAGGCCGGTGCGCGCGGCGACGTAGCTGGCGGTCTGCAGGGCCCGGGTGACCGGGCTGGAGATCAGCCGCGCCACGTCGCCGCGCTCGGCGACCTGGTCGGCGAGCGCCGTCGCCTGGTCTCGGCCCGTGGCGTCGAGCGGGACGGGCCCCTGTCCCTGGAAGCGACCCTCGTGGTTGTAGGCCGTGCGACCGTGGCGTGCGAGCAGGATCATGGAAGGGGGCAACTGCCGGATTCGGCGACCGCACGGCGGTTCCTGCCCGCAGCAGCCGGCCGCGAGCCGGGAGCGCCGACGATCACCTACGGCGTGCCGACCGTGGTGTCGGCCACTACGTCGCCGGTGACGTCGCCGGTGATCGAGTCGTCGCCGGTGCCACCCGCGCCGTCGGTGCCGCTCGGCGGTGCGGTCTGGGTGCCGGTCGTCGATGTTCCGGTCTGGTTGGCGTCCGCCGGGGCGGCGCCGTCCTGGTTGGCGTAGTCCTGGCCGAGCACGACCACGATCCGCGGCGTGCCGCTGACGGCCGACCGGATCGCGTCGTCCATCTGCTTGACGACGCTGCTCCGGAGGCCCAGGTGCTTGGCGATGTCGCGTGCGGCGTCGCGGTTGCCGCGCCCCTCGCGGTAGGCGACGATCGACTGGTCCTTGAAGACCCCGGCGCCGTTCTCCGTGTAGTCGCCGACGGCGCCGGTCGCGAACCGCTTGTTGTCGAGCAGATCGCTGCCGGTCTTCGCCAGGCCACTCTGGCCCGTCGCGTTGAGCACCGTCACGGAGACCTGCGGCGCGCTGTAGGTCTTCGCCCGCGGCTGCGTCCGTTCGCGCTCCTGCTCGCGCTGCGCATCCTCGTTCTCCTGGGCGGTCGGCGGCGTCGTGTCGCCGCCGATCACGCCGGTGGCGAACAGCACGCCCGCGACCACCACGACGGCGACGAGCGCGACGCCGATCAGCTGGCCGACCGAGCGCTTGGGCGGCTCCGGCTCGCGCTGCCGGGCGGCGTTGGCGCGGCCGGCCGCGGTCGTGGCGCGCGGCGTGGTCGACGACACCGCCGGGACGACCCGCGTCGACTGGCCGGGAACGTTGGCCGGGCCCGGGGGAACCGGACGCGGCGGGGTCGCCCCGCCGGCGCTCACCCGTGCGGCGGCCGCGGCACCGGCCGCCAGCGGCGGGGCCGGCGGCACGGCGGCGCCGGCGACACCCGCCGCTGCTCCGGCCCCCACCGCGGGCGCGGCGCCCGCCGGAACCGGCGGGGTCGGCGGGACCTGAGCTCCCGGGTGCGGGGCGAGCCGGCCGGGACCGGCGGCCGGCGGCCGGGCGGTCCGCTCCTCCTGCAGCTGCTGCTCGAGCGCGTCGAGCCGCTCCGGAGCGGAGCCCGCCCACTCACGCAGCCGTTGGAGCTCGCGGCCCTGGGAGAACACCAGGATCGCCATGGCGATCACGGCGATCAGGGAACCGAAGCCGACGTACGGCCCGATCGTGTCGAATTGGCTCGCGAAACCGGCCGCGAGCGCGGGGACCTCGACGGTCATAGCGGTCCAGTGTAAGCGCTCGGGCTCGACGTGACGTCACTCCCCGGGGTGCCCGTGGGACCCGCTCCGTCGTCGTTCGCGCTCGCCGCGTCGTCGTTGTGGGTCCGCTGGAGCTCCTCGACCTTGCGGGCCACCCCGGCCGCATCGCCCTCCAGCACGAGCAGCCCGATCTCGTCGAACATCGTCTCGACGGCGTCGGGAGCGAACGCCACGCGCTCGGCCTTGTGGATCCGGTCGGCGTCGGTCGGCCGCAGCGTCTCGAAGCCGTTGAACAGCTCCTCGTGCAGCTTCTCGCCGGGGCGCGCGCCGACGATCTCGATCGCGATGTCCTCGTCCGGCTTGAGC
>CAZFIQ010000002.1:5314-11758 GCA_964519185.1 uncultured Patulibacter sp. | reverse complement strand
CCCATGTCGAGCACCAGGATCTTCCCGCTGCGACCGATCGAGCCGGACTGGATCACCAGCTGGACCGCCTCGGGGATCGTCATGAAGTACCGGGTCATCTCCGGGTCGGTGACCGTGACCGGGCCGCCGCGGGCGATCTGCCGCTGGAAGATCGGCACCACCGAGCCGCTCGAGCCGAGCACGTTGCCGAACCGCACGCACGAGAAGCGCGTCTCCGGCCAGCGCTGCGCCGCCCGCTCGACGGCGAGCTCGGCCAGCGCCTTGCTGGCCCCCATCACCGTCGCGGGGCGGACCGCCTTGTCGGTCGAGATCAGCACGAACCGCTCGACGCCGGCCTCGCCGCAGAGCCGCACCAGCAGCCGGGTGGCGATCGAGTTGTTGCGCACGGCCTCGACCGGGTTGGCCTCCATCAGGCCGACGTGCTTGTAGGCCGCGGCGTGGAAGACCACGTCCGGACGGTGCTCCTGGAGCACTTCGCGGATCCGGTCGCCCTCCTTGACGTCGGCGATCACCGAGGTCACGCAGTCGTCGGGCACCTGGCGGTCCTCGACCAGCTCGCGCTCGATCCGGAAGAGGTTGTCCTCGGCGTGGTCGAGCAGGATCAGCCGGGCCGGGCCGACGCGGGCGATCTGCCGGCAGAGCTCGCCGCCGATCGACCCGCCGGCACCGGTCACCAGCACCGTGCGGTCGCGCAGGTAGGCCCCGACGCGGTCCAGCTCCATCCGCACCGGCTCGCGGCCGAGCACGTCCTCCACGCCGACCTCGCGAACCTGGCGGACGGCGGCGGCCTGCCCGGCGCGCAGGAGCTCGAAGACCGTCGGCAGCGTGCGCACCGGGACGCCGCGGCTGCGCCCCGCGCGCAGCACGTCCGCGCGCAGCGTGCCGGGCGCGGACGGGATGGCGATGATGATCTCGTCCGGCTCGAGCTCGTCGAGCAGCCGCGTCAGGTCCTTGATCCGACCCTGGACGCGAACGCCGTCGACGCGGGTGCGCTGCTTGGCCGGGTCGTCGTCGACGAAGCCGACCGGCCGCAGGCCGAGCTGCGGGTTGCGGACCATCTCGCGCAGGACCAGCCGCCCGCCCTCGCCGGCACCGACGATCAGGACCGCGCGGCCGGCGGTCCGTCGACCGAGCCCGAACAGCAGCGAGCGCTCGGAGACCGCCCGCACGATCACCCGCGCGCCGACGATCAGCATCAGCCCGGCGACCGCCGCCAGCCCGTAGATGCTCGGCGGCGGGTAGGTGACGGTCAGGCCCTCCGACACGCTGGTCCAGGTCGACGGGCGCAGCACGCCGTTGACGCCGAGGAAGACCAGCAGGCCGAGGATCACGCCCTGCCCGGTGCGGAAGTCGTCGCGGCCGTCGGTGTGGCGCCACGGCCGGTGGTAGCCACCGGTCGCCCAGATCGCGAGCACCACGCAGATCCCGACCAGGTACCACGTGTTGTCGAACAGGTCCGCGTACTTCGGCGAGACCTCCGACACGTGCCGCAGGTCGAACCGCATCCGGAACGCCAGCCAGTAGGCGCCGACGGCCAGCACGAAGTCGACCAGCGCCTGCAGCGGCGAGAGTCGGTGGAACTGCAGCGCGGCGGGCCGACGGCGCATCCGGCCGATTCTCTCATGGCGCGCGGGCGCACTCCGGCGCGGCCACCGCTCGAGGACGACCCCGCCCGCGTGACCGGGTCGGCGTCGCCTGCCGCCGCAGAGCGGCTCCTCACCTCCACGCAACATCCGGCGTGCGACGATCAGGACGTGCACTCGGAAGCTCGACGCGCGAGGACCGCCCCGTCACCCGGCCGGCCGCCGGCCGCGCCGGACGTCGCGACGCCCGCCGGCCACCCGATCCCGCTGTTCGTCGTCGCGACGCTGGTCCTGCTGATCGGCTTCGGCCTCGGCTGGATGGGCCGCTGGACCGACGCCGGCGCCTTCCGCGGGTCCGCCGAGTTCGCCCGGCTGGGCGGCCCGTGGCTGGTCGCCGCCCACGTCGCCGGCGCGATCGCGGCGTGGCGCCGTGGACCGTCCGCGCTGCTGCTGGGCGCGGTGGCCGGCGCGACCGCGATCTCACTGGGGTCGTTGACCTACTACGGGCTCTCCGTCTGGCTGGCGGACGGGTTCGGCGCCGAGCGGGCGTTCCGGCTGGGCGTCGGCTGGGGCGCGGCGGGACTGGTGATCGGCGGAGCCGTCGGGATGCTCGGCGCGGTGGTCAGTGTCCGCTGGAACCCGCAGGTCCGGGCCTGGCTCCAGGGCGCGTCGGTGGGCGCCCTCGGCGGCCTGCTGGTCGGCGAGGCGATCGCGCTGCTCTGGGTCTGGGACTCGTCGGCGCTGCGGACGATGGCGATGCTGGAGGCGCTGGCCGGGGCCGGGCTGGTGGCAGTCGCCGCGCTCGGCCGCTCGTGGCAGTGGATCGTGGCGGCGGTGCTCGCCGCCGGGGTGACCGCGTCGCTGGCCCCGGTCGCCGCCACCCTGGTCCGCGAGACGCTACGGACGATCGGCTGGGCCGGGGCCTGACCGCCCGCCCCGGCGCCGCGGAGCGCCGACCGAGCTGCTCGTCGACTTCGGACGAACCACGCGACGGAACCCGACGCGGCCGGCCCGGGCGGCCGGCGCGGCTCAGCGCTCGACGGCGCTCAGCAGCCGATCGGTCAACAGCGCCGGGTCGCGGCGGATCCGGCCCCCGTCGTCGCCGCTGCGGTCGCGCTTCTCCAGGACGACCGCGGCCGGGTCCTCCAGCCGCCCCATCCGTCCCGCGGCGATCAGCGCGTCGTCGACCGCCCCGGGCTTGCCGTCGAAGGTCGTGTAGACCGGGGTGCCGAGCGCGACCGCCTCGCGGTTCATCGTCCCGCCGGCGCTGACCACCAGGTCCGCGAGGGCGACCAGCGACGGGCCGTCGATCGGCCGCTCGGGGATCGTGAAGCCGCCGGCCTCGCGCAGCTCGACGCGCTGGGCGTCGGTCCGCGGCAGCACCACCACCTGGCCCTGCTCCCGCAGCCGGTGCAGGACGTCGGCGAAGCGGTCGTTGTGGAACCGGTGGTAGAGCGAGACCTCGGGCGGGGTGCGGACGACCGCGAGCGGCGCGGACGCGTCCAGGCCCAGCTCGTCGAGGACCGCCGGGTCGGGCTCCAGGTCCGCCAGGTAGTACTCCTCCTTGAGCCCCGGGTAGGCGCGGATCTTGCCCTTGGCGCCGTACTGGTCGAGCCGGTCGAAGGGGATCACGTCGGGGATCACGATCGCGTCGGCGATCCGGCAGTTGATCTGGTGCTGGACCGTCGCCCACTCGTAGTCGAACGCGGTCGCGACGGGGATGCCAAGCGCCTTCGCGGCGACCGAGACGTCGTTCGACCCGTGGCCGATCGCGACGTCGAACGGCCGCGCGCCGGACGGCCAGCCGCCGACCCGCCGCGCCCAGCGCAGCAGCGCGGTCGAGCGGGACGCCAGTCCGCGGGCCTTGTCGGGCAGCCGCTCGCCGCGGTGGTGGCCGATCGGCGTGTGCTCGATCCCGTAGCGCTCGCACAGCCCCAGCGTCTGGGCGAAGTCGCGGGCGGTGACGTCGACCTGGTGCCCGCGGCGGCGCAGGTCGTCGATCACCGGCCGCAGGACCAGGACGTGCGGGCTGTTGGTCAGGTCGATCCAGACGCGCATCGGCGCTGCGGATGCTCGCACGGCGACCCGACGAGCGGGCTACGACCGGTGATGGGCGATCCGCGGAAGCAGATCGTCCGCCGGCCCGCCGACCGCGACCCGCTCGGTCGGCAGATCGGACGGCATCGCCGGTGCCGTCGGAATCGGATCGTGGGGCGCCGCGGCGACCCAGGCGATCTGCCGCCGTGCGCCCCAGACCACCAGGTTGACCTCGCCGGGCAACGCCGCGGAGGGCGTCAGCACTCCGCGGTAGCCGAGCCCGCGCAGCCGGTGCGACTCCAGCTGGCAGACGCCGTGGTCATCCGCCGTCAGCGCCCCGGCGGGCAGCCCATGACGACGGCAGGCGCCGGGCGCCGTCAGGTCGGCCACCTGATCCAACCGCAGCCAGCCGCGCCAGAGGTTCAGGCGGGCGTCCCGCAGGTCCGCGGCGTCGCGGATGCCGAAGAACCGGACCATCTCCGCCCACGCCCCGGACGGCGACAGCGAGACGTACTGGGTCGGCGGACTGTGCTCGTCGTGCCAGCGCCCGGGACTGTGGTTGTGGTCGGCCCACCACGCCACGTCGTAGTCGTTCCAGCGCCAGACCGTCGTCGCGACGGCGAGCACGGGCGGGCGACGCTCACGTGGCACGCATCGCCCGTCCGGCGACCGCAGCCGTCCGCAGCGCGGGCGCGTGCGCCTCGTCGTCGAGCAGGTCGACCGGGGCCGCGCCGTCGAGCGCCGGGTGCGGTCGCTCGAACCAGCGCAGCACGCCGCGTGGCGTCCAGCCGTGGCGCAGCACCGCGACCAGGTCGGCGACCAGCCGCTGCCGCTCGTCGAGCGGCCGGCCGCCGTCGGCCCGCCACCGTTGGAGCGTGCGCGGTTGGACGCCCAGCAGCATCGCCAGCTCCTTCTGCTGGACGCCGGGCAGCCACGCCGACAGCTGCTCGATCAGCGCCTGGGAATCGGCGACGGCCAGCTCGTCGGCGTGGTCGAGCGCGTCGCGCAGGACGTGCCGGGCCGCCTCGATCCGGTTCAGCAGGCCGTCGACCTCGTCGAGCGTGAGGACCGCGTCGTCGTGTCGATTGGCCAACGTGCCGAGGGTCTCGATCAGCTCGGTGAAGGTCCGCCGTCGTTCGATCGGCACCTGCACCCGCACGTCCTGGTCGAGCGCGGCAAACGCACGGTCGAAGGTCTTCCGCAGGCGGTGGAGCACCAGCTCCTGCGAGGCGTCGGCAGCCGAAGCGGAACGGCGCAGGTCGTCCTGCACCGCGGCGAGCCCGTCGGCCGCCTGCCCGATCTCGATCGTCGCCGTCACCGGCCCCGCCCTTCCGTCGCTTCCATGTCGCATGGTAACGACGGACAGGCGTCAGGACAAGTTGCCCGGCACCACTGGGGACCGCTCGGCACCACTCGGCACCACTGGGGTCCTACGGCGTGACCGCCACCCCGTCGAGCCGCACCGTCCCGGACACCACCCGCACCTGGACCGTCGACCGCGACGCCCGCTTCCGCGCGCGGATCACCGCCGAGCGGCCGTCGGCGCGACCGCCGATCGTCAGTCGCTGCGGCTTGGCCTTGCCGGAGCGGACCTCGATCACCGCGCGCTTGGCGTCGCTGCGGACGACGATCGCCGGCCGCCCGGCGGGCAGGGTCGTCCGCACCGTGGCACCGCGGCGGAGCACGGTCAGCGACCGGCGCCAGGCCATCGGGTCGTTGAGGCGCGCGTACCGCCCGCGGACGGCGACCTGGCGGACCCGATCGTCGGTCGGCACCACGACCGTGCCGACCGTGCGGGTGACCGACCGGCCGCCCTGGGCCGTGAACCGGACCCGCAGGTCGACGGCCCGGCCGGTCGGCAGATCGAGCAGGGCCGACAGCTGCGACGTGCCGGCCGTCGCGCGGCGCCAGCGGGCCTTGCGGTCCCCCGCCAGGCGGTAGTCGATCCGCCACGCCCGGGTGGCCCCGCCGACGGTCTCCCAGCGCAGGCCGACCATCCCCGTGGGGTGCGCGTCGCCGTGGAACCGCAGACGCTGGACCTGCAGGTCGCCGACCGCGAACCGCGCGGGAGCGCGGGAGACCCCACGGATCAGCAGCAGGTTGCTGCCCGTCGGCGTGACCTTCGGCGGCGGCACGACCGACGGCGGCGGCTCGCGCGGCGTCGTGTCGAGCGGCGGCGCGTCGCAGCCCGCACCCTCCGCGGTCAGCACGCAGACGTCCAGCCGGTTCGAGCGGACGTAGCCCACGCCGGTGGCCTTGATCCGCTTCCAGCCGGGGCTGCTCCACGTGAGCGCCGCGCGACCGGCGGCGTCGGTGGCGACCGTCGCGGGATCGCCCTCGACGACCGTCTGCACGCCGTTCGGCGCCGTGATCACCGGCGCGACCTGGACCCCGGGCGCGGGGACCCGGTAGCCGGCGGCGCCCAGGCCGCCCGTCGCCTGGTTCTTGATCGCGGTCACCACGAACGGCTGACCCAGGCCGACCGTGAACGTCCGCTGGACGGTGCCGACCACCGGACCCCGCTCGACGTCGGCCATCGGCTCGCCGATCCCGGTCGGGCCGTCGAGCCGCAGCCAGTCACGCATGCTGAAGGCGTCGTAGGTCCACAGCGTCTGGTCGCCCGGGCTCAGCCGGTACTGGCAGCCCCCGACCGAGGTCAGGATCCCGTTGACCATGATCCCCCAGTAGTGGTTGGCGTCGGGGTCCTGGCCGTCGGGACCGAAGCGGGTCACGAAGTAGTCCTCGAAGCCCGGCGTCCAGGTGCCGTCGAAGTCCATGCCGACCCCGACGGCCGCCTCCTCGGCGGCGATGCGCAGCGTCGGCA
>CAZFIQ010000002.1:0-5304 GCA_964519185.1 uncultured Patulibacter sp. | reverse complement strand
TGCCGTCGAAGTCCATGCCGACGCTGCGCATCGCCGCCGAGGAGGCGGCCGTCGGGGTCGGCCCCGGGGTGGTGTGCGCCGCGTTGTTGGTGCCGTCGCAGCGCCGCGGCGTGCTGCCGTCGGCCGGCGTCGCGATCGCGTGGCCGTCCGTCCGCAGCACGCCTTCGTAGAGGGTGGTGGTGCGCCCCTCGATGCGCACGCCCTGGTCGCTCGGGGCGGCGCCGGCGACGCCGGCGGACAGGCCACCGATCGTCGCGGCGGACAGCAGGATCGCTCCCGTCCGGAGGATCGCGCGGGCGGCGAGCGATGAAGCGACGCGCGATGGCGCCGAGTTGGTACCAGCCATGGTGTCCTTTCCCCTAGTCCCGAGGGGGTCGTCGACGGTGGCGGACGGGGAGGTTTCCTGGCTCGCGACTGCGGAGGCTCCCGCGCCTTCCCCGGGGTGGTCCCGAGTGGCCGCGCGCTGGCGTGCGGGTCTCCTGGTCGCTCACAGTGGCGGGTCCGCGCCGGTCTTCCACCGGACTTCCCTGCACCACGTTCCGCTGAACTGCGTGCGGACGCTAGCAGGCTCACCGCGGCGAACCGCCAGCGCCGCCGCAGCGATCGCGGGCGCGCGTGTACGCGTCAAAAGCGATGCGCGGCTGCGCCAGCTGTCCGGCGACCGCGCGCTGCCTGCTACCGTCCCCGGCGTCTCGAGCGGGGAACTCCGGTGGGAATCCGGGGCTGACGCGCAGCGGTGTGGGGGACGAGCGACTCATGGGGTCCGTCGACGACGGGTCCGCAGTCGGCCACTGGACGGGAGACCGTCCGGGAAGGCGAGTCGCGAGGACGATCCCGAGCCCGAAGATCCGTTCGAAACGCATACAGGCCACCCGTCTCGCGACACGACGGCGTCCGTGATCGACGTGCGCCCCGGCCCACGTCGCGCGTGATGTCGTCGCAGAACCGGAGCAACGACATGCATGCAGCACCCACTCGCCGATGGCGGCGAGTCGCCCTCACCGCCACCGCCCTCGCGGCCGGCGCGCTGACCCTCCCAGCCGCGGCGCTCGCGGCCCCGGCGACCCAGACCCAGATTGACGCCGCCGTCAGCGCCGGCGCCGCCTGGATCGCCGACCAGCAGGACCGGAACGCCGCCGGAGCCGTCAACCCCAGCCCGACCGGCGGGCCGCCCGGCTTCAACGGCAACTGGGCCGTGACGACCCTGGCCGCCGGCGGGATCCACCCCGCCGACGTCCACAAGGCCGGCGTCCCCAAGAGCCTCCAGCAGTTCGTCTTCGACGGCTACACGAGCGCCTGGGGCACCCTGCCCAACGCCAACAACGCCGGCTCGATCGGCCGCGAGACGCTGATCGCCAGCGCCGCCGGAATCCGGGTCACCCAGCTCGCCCCGACGACCAACCTGACCGCGTCGCTGGCCAGCCGCTGGAACGCCACCAACGGCAGCTTCGGCACGTTCGCCCCCAACAGCGACGGCTTCGCCCTGCTGGCGACCGAGGGCCTGCACCTGCCCAAGGGCGTCCGGCAGAAGATCGTCGCCAACCTGCTCGGTGCCCAGAAGGTCGGGACGACCCCGGACGCCAACGGCCGCACCGCGTTCGGCGGCTGGTCGTTCAGCGGCGGAACCGGCGGCAACGGCGACATCGACATGACCGGCGCGGTCCTCTCGATGCTCTGCCAGGAGGGCATGACGCCCGCCGACACCGCGATCGCCAACGGCATCGACTTCCTCCACCGGCGGCTGAACCCGACCACCGGCGGCTTCGGCATCGCACCCGAGAACTTCATCACCGAGAACAACACGCCCTCCGCGGCGTGGGCCGTGATCGGCCTGAAGGCCTGCGGCGTCGACATCCAGGGACCGGCCTGGACCACCGCGGACGACCTCAACCCGATCAAGTTCCTGCTCAGCCAGCAGCGGACCGATACGAGCGTCCCCGTGGCCGTCGGCAGCATGAAGTACCTGCCGACGACGGCGTACCCCAGCTCCGCCAACGACATGAACGCGACCGAGGCGGGCATCCGCGCGCTCTCGAACGCCCGCTGGTACTCCAACCCGCCGCAGCGCGCGAACCCGGCCGACCCGCGCTGGATGCCGACCCCGGCGGTCGCCGACGGCACCAACGTCCCCGTCGCGCTCTCGGTCGACCCGGGCAACGGCGACATCCGCTTCTGCGCGGTCACGATCCCGTCGGGGACCCCGCTGAGCGGCGTACTGGAGACCGCCCGGACGACGTCGGTCCCGACCGGCTGCGTCAGCGACTGGTCGCGCAGCGGCGCGGCGATCTCGACCGTCAACGGCGAGACCGCCGGCGATGGCGCGCAGTGGCGCGTGCGGTTCGCCGCGGGCGCGCCGGCGGCGGCCGCCGACCAGGCGGTGCGCTTCGGCGACGTCGTCGCGCTCGAGCTGGTGCGCCCGCTGTCCACGACCGCGAGCACGGTGAGCTTCGCGACCCAGCCGCAGGCGACGATCGGCGCCGCCCAGGCGATCGAGTTCACCGCCAACGTCGACGGCGTGCAGCCGCGCCGCGCCGTGGTCGGCGGCCCCGAGGGCGACGACTTCCTGGTCACCCGCGACGAGTGCGCGGACGCGACGCTGGCCGCCGGCGAGAGCTGCCGTGTGCTGGTGCGCTTCGCCCCGGCGGCCGCGGGTGAGCGGACCGCGCAGCTGACGCTGCGCGGCGACGCCGGCACCACCATCGCGCCGACCGTCACGCTCCAGGGCACCGGCGGCGAGCTGCCGAAGGGCGACCCGGGCGCACCCGGGCTCTCGATCGTCGGGCCGGTCGGCCCGGCCGGACCCGTCGGCCCCGTCGGCGCGCCGGGCGCGGCCGGCGCCCCGGGGAAGCAGGGCAAGACCGGCAAGGCCGGGCGCTCCGCCGCCGTCGTCTGCCGGGTCACCGGCAACCGGATCCAGCGGGTCACCTGCACCGTCTCGACGAGGGCCGGGTCGCGGACCGTACCCGCCCGCCTGACCCGCCTGGGCCGCACCTACGCCAGCGGTCGCCTGCGGGCCCAGGGGACCCGCCTGACCGCGCGCGCCACGCGCACGGTCAAGGCGGGCCGCTACACGCTGCGGCTGGGCAACGGCAAGCGCACCACCAACCTGGCGGTCCGGATCCGCTAGATCGACCGCTCGCCGCGATCGTGCGGCGAGGGTCGATCGACGCCCCGTGGACCCACTCGATCGACCGCTCGCGTGGGTCTCGCGGCGAGCGGTCGTTCCGGGGTCCGTCTAGGCGGCGAGCGTCGCGCGCACCCCGGCGACGACCTCGGCGACCTGGGCGTCGCCGAGCGTCGCGCTGACCGGGATCGCCACGTGCGTGCCGGCCAGCCGCTCGGTCGCGGGCAGGTCGACGCCGCCGGCGGGCCGGTAGCGGGCCATCGGCGGCTGTCGGTGGACCGGCGTGCGGTAGTAGCCGCGGGCGCCGATCCCCCGGGCCGTCAGCCCCGCGACCAGCGCATCGGCCCGCTCGTGGCGCACCACGTAGAGGTGCCATGCGGGCGTCGATCCGGGCGCGGGGACGGGCAGCGCGACCAGCTCGCCGAGCCCCGCCGCGGCGTAGCGCCGGTGGGCATCCGCCCGCACCGCCGCCCAGCCGTCGAGGTACGGCAGCTGGACCCGCAGGACCGCCGCCTGCAGCTCGTCCAGCCGGCTGTTGTAGCCGATCTCCACGTAGTCGACCTTGTCCGAGCTGCCGTGGAACCGCAGCGTGCGGACCCGCTCGGCGACCGCGTCGTCGGAGGTCGTGATCGCCCCGCCGTCGCCGAACCCGCCGAGGTTCTTCGACGGGTAGAAGCTGAAGGTCCCGACGTCGCCCAGCGCGCCGGGCCGGCGCACGACGCCGTTCGCGTCGACCACCGTCGAGCCCGCGGCCTGCGCGGCGTCCTCCAGCACCGGCAGCCCGGTGCGGTCGCGGATCTCCGCGATCGGCGCGACGTTGCCGAACAGGTGGACCGCGATCACCGCCTTCGTGCGCGGGGTGACCGCGGCGGCGACGGTGTCCGCCGTGACGCACATCGTGTCGGGGTCGACGTCGCAGAAGACCGGGGTCGCGCCGGTCGGCGGGATCGCCTCGGCACTCGCCCAGAAGGTGAACGACGGCACGACCACCTCGTCGCCCGGCCCGACGCCGAGCGCGCGCAGGCCGATCGTGATCGCCTCGGTGCCGTTGGCGACGCCGATCGCGTGCTCCGACCCGATCCAGGCCGCGAACTCGGACTCGAACGCCGCGACCTCCGGCCCGAGCACGAAGCGCCCGTCGTCGGCGACCCGCAGCAGCGCCGCGTGGAGGTCGTCGCGCAGCGGCGCGAGCGCGGCGGCGGGGTCGAAGAGCGGTACCGGCATGACCGACAGCGTAGGCGCAACCCACCGATCGCGGTCTCGTCCCGCGAGCGCCGTGAACGGGCGATCGGCGCCCTCAGCGCCACCCGGATCGCACGATCGCGCCAGCGACGCGACGAGACCGCGATCGAGCTCGGTGCCGCTCGGCGGCCCGCCGATCCCTACTCTCGGCGAGTGCCCTCGCCCGCCACCATCAGCCCTCGCCGCAGCCTCGCCGCGGCGCTGCTCGCCGGGCTGCTCCACGGGCCGGCCGAGACGCTGCCGATCTCGTCCTCGGCGCACGTCGCCTTCGTCGCCCGGCTGGCCGCCGGCCGACGCGGACGTCGCCCGGCCGATCCGGAGGCCGCCAAGAGCCTGGAGGTCAGCGCGCACGCCGGCACACTGGCCGGGCTCGCCGTGGGGCTGCGACGCGAGGCCTGGACGGTCGCGCGCGCCGCGGCCGACGACCCGCGCACCGCCGCCCACGCCGCGGGCGGGATCGCGCTCGCCTCGCTGCCGGCGGTGATCGCGGCGTTCGGCCTGGAGCGGCCGATCGAGGCCCGGCTGGGAGGCGACGCGACGATCGCCGCCGGCCTGATCGGCGGATCGCTGGCGATGACGCTCGCCGACCGGCGGGGGAGAGCCGACTCCACGCGCTCGGCCAGCCCCCGACCCGCCGACCGCCGCTGGCAGGACGCGACGGCGGTCGACGCGCTGGCGATCGGAGTCGTCCAGACCGCCGCGCTGTGGCCCGGGGTGTCGCGCAGCGGCGCGGTGCTGACCGCCGCTCGCGCGCGCGGGTTCGCCCGGGCCGACGCCGGCCGGATCGCGGCGGCGCTGGCCGTCCCCGCCGTCGGCGGAGCGACCGCGCTCAAGGCCTGCCGGCTGCTGAGCCGCCTGCGGGCCGGGACGCTCGGCGCGTCCCAGGTCGTCCCGCTGGCGGCTCAGCAGCCGGCAGGCCTTGAGCGCGGTCGCTCCGC
>CAZFIQ010000001.1:45194-46033 GCA_964519185.1 uncultured Patulibacter sp. | reverse complement strand
TGGTCACCGCGCTGACCCAGCCGACGCCGGAGGATCTCGTCCAGGAGATCGCCCGTACGCGCGAGCTGACCGACAAGCCGTTCGGGGTCAACCTGACGATCCTGCCGGCGATCACGCCGCCGCCCTACGGCGAGTACCGCCAGGCGATCATCGAATCGGGCGTCAAGATCGTCGAGACCGCCGGCGCCAATCCGACCGACCACATCGGCGACTTCCACGCCGCGGGGGTCAAGGTCCTCCATAAGTGCACGTCGGTCCGGCACGCGCTGAAGGCGCAGGCGGTCGGCGTCGACGCGGTCTCGATCGACGGCTTCGAGTGCGCCGGGCACCCCGGCGAGGACGACATCGCCGGCCTGGTCCTGATCCCGGCCGCGGCGGACGCGCTGGAGATCCCGATCATCGCCTCCGGCGGGTTCGCCGACGGCCGCGGACTGGTCGCCGCGCTGGCGCTCGGCGCCGACGGGGTCAACATGGGCACCCGCTTCATGTGCACGACCGAGGCGCCGATCCACGACGCCGTCAAGCAGCGGATCGTCGATGCGGCGGAAACCGAGACCGAGCTGATCTTCCGGACCCTGCGGAACACCTCGCGGGTGGCCCGCAACGCGGTCAGCCAGGAAGTCGTCGCGATCGAGGACCAGGGCGGCACGTTCGACGACCTCCGCGAGCTGGTCGCCGGCGCGCGCGGCCGGCAGGTCTTCGAGACCGGCGACCTCGACCGCGGCGTCTGGACCGTCGGCACCGTCCAGGGCCTGATCCACGACGTCCCCACCGCCCGCGAGCTGATCGAGCGGATCGTCGCCGAGGCGCACGAGCTGATCGCCGACCGGCTGTCCAAC
>CAZFIQ010000001.1:21737-45184 GCA_964519185.1 uncultured Patulibacter sp. | reverse complement strand
TCATCAGCACCGAGCAGGAGATCGCATGACCGTTCCCTCGATTCCCCTCGACGGCGCCGTCGCGCTGGTCGCCGGCGGCGCGTCCGGCCTGGGCGGCGCGACCGTCGAGGCGCTGCGCGAGCGCGGTGCCCACGTGGTGATCCTCGACGTGCCCGGCGCCCGCGAGCGGCTCGGCGAGCGGTCCGGGATCGACGTGATCGAGGGCGACGTCCGCGACGCCGACAGCGTGGCGGAGGCGGTGGCCGCGGCCGAGCGCGCCGGCGCGCTGCGGGTCGCCGTCAACTGCGCCGGGATCGGCCCGCCGACCCGCGTGCTCCGCAAGGGCGAGCCGCACGCGCTCGACGTCTTCCAGCGGATCATCGACATCAACCTGGTCGGCACCTTCAACGTGCTGCGGCTGGCCGCGGCGTCGATGGCCGCCAACGAGCCGGTCGAGGGGCAGCGCGGGGTGATCGTCAACACCGCGTCGGTGGCGGCCTTCGACGGCCAGATCGGGCAGGCGGCCTACGCCGCGTCGAAGGGCGGGATCGCCGCGATGACGCTGCCGGTCGCCCGCGACCTGGCGCAGTCGCTGATCCGCGTCGCGACGATCGCGCCGGGGCTGTTCGACACCCCGCTGCTGGCGTCGCTGCCGCAGGAGGCGCGGGACTCGCTGTCGGCGTCGGTCCCGCACCCGAGCCGGCTCGGCGACCCGTCCGAGTACGCGGCGATGGTCGTGGCGATCGTCGACAACGCGATGCTCAACGGTGAGGTGATCCGCCTGGACGGCGCGATCCGGATGGCGCCGCGGTAGCCGCATCCGCGCGCTGCGTGCGATCGGGGGCCCCGGGCCGTCCGAATCGCACGCGGTCGCGAGGGCGCTCAGCGACCCTCGAAGCGCGGCGGACGGCGCTCGAAGAACGCGCGCACGCCCTCTCCGGCGTCGTGGGTCCGGGTGCCCAGCACCTGGGTCCGGTTCTCCAGCTCGAGCGCGGTCTCCAGCGGCAGGCCGTCGGCCGCGCGGCGCAGCAGCTGCTTGGTCATCCAGACGCCGTAGGGCGCCAGCCGCACGATCTGGGCGGCGGTCGCCTCGGCCTCCGCGGCCAGCGCGTCGGCGTCGGCGACGACCTCGCTGACCAGCCCGATCTCGAGCGCCTCCGGGCTGCGCACCGCGCGCGCCTTGAGCAGGACGTCGGCCGCCCGACCGTGACCGACGATCCGCGGCAGCAGCGCCGAGATCCCCGCGTCGCCGCCGGACAGCCCGATCTTGGTGAAGCCGGCGTCGAAGACCGCGCGCTCGGTGCAGATCCGCAGGTCGGCCGCCAGGGTCAGCGCGAAGCCGCCGCCCGCGACCGGGCCGTCGATCGCGGCGATCACCGGCTGCGGCAGGTCGCGCAGTCCGATCACCAGGCGCGACAGCAGCTCCTGCCGGCGGTAGACGTCGACCATGTCGTCGCCGGTGCCGAGCGGGTCGTCGCGGTGGCCCAGGTCGAGCCCGACGCTGAAGGTCTCGCCGCGGCCGGTCAGCAGGACCGCGCGGGCGGGGTCGTCGCGCAGGGCCGTGACCACCCGCAGCAGCTCGCTCAGCATCGGCCAGACCAGGGCGTTGCGGCGCTCCGGGCGGTCGAGCGTGATCCGGGTGACGTGCTCGTGCGGGTGATCGACGGTGATGCCGTCCTGGCTGGTGCTGCTCATGCCCGCCACGCTCGCAGCGGCGCCCGGAGCCGTGGGGTCCGGCGCTCGCGGCGGTTGGTGATCTCGCCAGGCGGGACCGTAGGGCCGCTGGGCAGCGGCCGTGCGGCTCCCCGGCGGCTGTCGATCTCGCCAAGAATCGACGCGCGGGCGGCAGGAATCCACCCCTCTGACGGCGATCGAGGCGTTGATATTGTCGATACCTCCAAACGCCCGGCTGTCTCCCGGGCGAGCCGGGGCCGACTCCGCGGGAGAGTGGTGCACGTCACACGGGAGTCGGGCGAACGGGCCGCACCGCTCCGGATCGGGACGAGCAACGGAGGCACCGGTGGAGACCATCGCGTTGGTAGACCCCCACACCCACGAGAGCCAGGGCCACGCGCCGGACGTTCCGTCCGGCGACGCCGCCGCGGTCCTGCGGGCGTTCCGCGAGGTCGCCGAGGCGCTCGCGGAGGACCGCGGCCTCGACGACCTGCTGCGGCTGATCCTGGTCAAGATCTGCGACCTGGTCGGCGTGCCGCGCGGCACCGTCTACATGCGCGAGCAGAACCAGAACCGGTTCCGCGGCCGCGTCGGCCACGACGCCAGCAACGTCACCGACGCCCGCGTCCGGCGGCTGCAGATCGGCATGACCGCCGACGCCTTCACCCACGAGATCGTCACCACCAAGGCGCCGGTGATCGTCCAGCACGCCGCGACCGACCCCCGGCTCTTCCAGTCGACGGTCCGCGACTGGAAGGTCCGCTCGATGATGGGCGTCCCGATGCTGATCCGCGGCGAGGTGATCGGGATCATCACGCTCGACCCCGAGGACCGCCCGCACCGCTTCACCGCCGCCCACTGCGAGACCGCGGCCGGCTTCGCGAACCTCTCGGCGGTCGCCGTCGCGCAGGCCCAGGCGTCGGCCGAGCTGCGCGAGACGATGCGCACCGTCGACCGCCAGAACCGCGTGCTGCGGCGGGTCAGCGCGGTCGAGGACCGACTGACCGCGCTCGCGCTCGAGGGTCGCGACCTGACCGAGGTCGCGACCACCGTCGCCGAGCTGACCGGCAAGCCCTGCTCGATCTACGACGGCGACCACCACCAGCTGGCGGCCGCCGGCGCGCCCGGGGACCCCGACGGCGTCCGTCCGCGGCTGCTCGACCCGGATGTCCGCAGCCACCCGAAGATCGCCGAGGCGCTGACGGCGCTGGAGGCCCGCAAGGTCGCCGTCGTCGGCCCGATCCCGTCGATCGGCGTCCACCACCGCTACCTGGCGGCCCCGGTGCTCAGCCAGGGCGAGCTGTGGGGCACGCTGGTGGTGATGGAGCACGTCTCGCGGTTCGGCCAGTTCGACTCGATGGTCGCCCGCCGGGCCGCCACGATCGTCGCGCTCCAGGTGATGGCCGAGCGGCGGGCGATCGCCGCCCAGTGGGACGCCGGCGCGGCGCTGCTCAACGAGCTGCTGCGCGGTCACCGCGACCTGGCGATGCTGCGCCGCCGGGCGGAGTTCCTGGGCCTCAACCTGGACCATCCGCGGGTGCTGGCGCTGTTCAGCTGCCGCACCGACGCGGCCGAGCTGCTGCCGAGCACGACGGCGATCGCCGACGTCTTCGAGGAGATCGCCCCCGGCATGCTGTCGCTGGTCGCCAGCGTGGCGGAGGGCGTGGCGGTCGTGCTCGAGCTGCCGGAGGGCGCGTCGGACGTCGGCGTCGCGCGGGAGAAGGTCCGCGAGGCCTGCGACCGGCTCGCCGCCGAGGACGGGCTGCTGGTCGGGATCTCGCGGATCTGCCGGGCGCCGGATGCCTACGTCCAGGCCTACGAGCACGTCGGCGAGGTCGCGCGCTGCCTGGACGACTTCACGGTCCCCGGCCGCTCGTCGGTGGTCGCGGTCGACGACCTCGGCGCCGGTCGGCTGTTCCTGGTCGGATCCGGCCGCGAGGTGGCCGACCGGTTCGCCGAGGAGACGCTCGGGCCGCTGCTGCTCGAGGAGACGCCGCTGCTGCTGACCACGCTGACCGCGTTCTTCGAGGAGGACCGCAGCATCCGGCGGACGGCGGAGCGGCTGGACGTCCACGAGAACACGATCCGCTACCGGCTGACGCGGATCGAGGAGCTGACCGGCCTGCCGGTCCGCAACGACTCGTCGGCGCAGCTCAGCGCCCAGCTGGCGCTGCTGGTGCTGCGGCTGCGCGGCCGGATCGCCGACGACGAGGACTGATCGGCGGGGCGAACGCCGCGTCGCGCCCGGTCCTTAGGCGAGTCGCCGCCCGGCCGGGTCGTCGGGCGGCGCGCCCAGCCGCGCCGCGAGCACCCGCGCCGCCGGGTCGTGCTCCGGCCCGACCACGGCGCGCCAGGGCAGCGCGGGCAGCGCGGTGCCGGTCGCCCGCCGCAGCGCGTCGGTCAGCGCCAGCGCGGCGCCGTCGATCCCGCGCGCGTCGACGGCGTCGGCGATCTCCCAGAGCCGGTCGCCGACCGTTCGCGGATCGCCGGTCGGCTCGATCAGCGCGGCGGCCGCGGCCGGGTCGAGCGCGGCGACGTCGGCGGCGCAGCGGACCGTCGGCAGCGGACAGTCGGCGGCGGCCGTCACCGGCACCCGCGGCGCCTGGTCGGCCCACTCCAGCAGCCGCGCCACGTCGGTGCTGGCCGTGCCCCGCGCCGGGCCGCCCGCCTCCGCCACGAACAGCGACAGCGGTACGCGGCGCAGCGCCTCCGCCTTGCCGATCAGCCCGTGGTCGCGCAGGTCGACCGCGACCCGCAGCGCGGCCAGCGGCGAGCGGACGGCGGGCGTGATCGCCATCACCGTCGGCGTGCCGTCGACGATCGCCACGGAGACGCAGCACATGTCGCTGCAGGCGACCTCGGCCGCGGCGGCCAGCTCGTCGCAGTGGGCCTGGATCGCGTGCTCCGGGGCGCGCTCGACGCCGGCCCGCGGACCCGGCGACCAGCTGCTGCGGGTCGCGATCGTGCCGTGGACCGCGTCGCGGGTCACCAGCGTCCCGGTGAAGCGGACCGTCCGCTCGTCCGGCAGCGCGATCGCCACCAGCGTGCGGCGGGGGAAGCGGGCGCGCAGGCTGCGGATCGCGTCGCGCAGCGCCGCCAGGGTGCCGACCCCGCGGACGCTGGGGGCCGCGCCCGACGGCGATCCGACCAGCTCGTGGTCGATCGGCACGTCGAGCACCCGCGGCAGCGCCAGCACGGTCAGCCGCAGCGGCCGGGCGGGATCGCCGAGCCGGCGACCGCAGCGCAGCTCGAGCGCGCCCAGCTGGCTGCCGAGCTCCTCGCGGCCGGCGCCGTCGAGGTCGAACGGGTCGGTTCCGCCGCTCCGCAGCGGCCGCACGACGAAGCCGTCCGCAACCGGGTGCCCCGACGCGCCGAGCCGGCCAAAGCTGGCGACGAACGGGCCGGCGCCGACGGCCGCGCCGACGGCGGCGGCCAGCATCGTGCTCTGCGGCGGGTGGGTACCGCCGAGCGCGCTCACGGGCGCCTGCCCGGGGCCGTCTCGTTCGTTGCGTGCATCGTGGTCCTTGGCACCGGTCCCGCCCTCCTGTTCCGGACACGGACGTGGCCGGCTCCTGCGGCTCGATCCTAGGTCGCGGTCGTCGGCCGGACCGGAGGCCGGCGGGCGCGCGCTTGTGGGAGTCGCCAGGGGCCCGGCGGCGACGCCCGCGCAGCGCCGGCGCGGGCGGTCGCTCCGGCTCGCCTCCGTGATCGAGCGCACGCGGGATATGTCGAAACGCACAAGCCGTCGCGGTACCGCCCCGTTGCACCCGCGGGGGGCCGAGGGAGAGACTCGCCACGATGGGATCGGTCGACGAGGACGCCGACGCCGTCACCCCGTCGCCGGCGCGCCGCCGGATCTCCCGGCAGCGGCGCGGGCGGAAAACGACAGAAGGCTGGAGCGGGACATGAAGACCAAGGGCGCGATCCTCTGGGGAGCCAAGCAGGACTGGTCGGTCGAGGAGATCGACATGGGCGAGCCGAAGGCCGGCGAGGTGCTGGTCCGGCTGGCGGCGTCCGGGCTCTGCCACTCGGATGAGCACATCGTCACCGGCGACCAGGCGTTCGAGGCGCCGATCCTCGGCGGCCACGAGGGCGCCGGGATCGTCGAGCGGGTCGGCGAGGGCGTGCAGACCTACAAGGCCGGCGACCACGTGGTGATCTCCGCGATCCCCGGTTGCGGCGACTGCTACCCCTGTCGGATCGGTCACCAGAACGTCTGCGACTTCACCCAGTACGCGCTGACCGGCCACGCGATCTCCGACCTGACCAAGCGCGTCACCGTCCAGGGCCAGGAGGCCGGGCAGTTCTGCATGGCGGGCACCTTCGCCCCCTACACGACGGTCAACCAGGCGTCGCTGGCCAAGGTTCCGGACGAGATGGACCTGCAGGTCGCCGCGCTGCTCGGCTGCGGCGCGACCGCCGGCTACATGGCCGCCGCCCGCGTGGCCGACGTCCGCCCCGGCGACAACGTCGTGATCGTCGGGCTCGGCGGCCTGGGCGCCTCGGCGCTGATGGCGTCGGTCGCTGCCGGCGCCAACATGCTGATCGTGATCGACCCGGTGCCGTTCAAGCAGGAGCAGGCCAAGCTGCTCGGCGCGACGCACACCTACGCGTCGATCGCCGAGGCCGAGGAGCCGATCCGCGAGCTGACCCACGGGCTGATGGCCCACAAGGTGATCCTGACCCCGGGCGAGGTGACCGGCGCGATGATCCAGCCGGCGCTCGAGCTGACCGCCAAGCTGGGCATCCTGACGATCGTCGGGATGGGCTCGTTCGAGACCAACGACGCGCAGTTCAACCCGGCCTGGCTGACCGCGATGAACAAGCAGATCCGCGGCAGCCAGATGGGCGGCGGCGCGCCGCGGCAGGACGTGCGGACGCTGGCCGACCTCTACATCAGCGGCAAGTACCCGATCGACAAGATGATCACCCGGACCTACGCGCTGGAGGACATCAACCAGGGGTACCAGGACATGCGCGACGCGAAGAACGTCCGCGGCGTCATCCACTACGGCGAGAACGACTGGTAGTCGCCCCGAGCGGAGCGCGCCTGGCGCTCCGCTCCCCCGAAGCGGTGCCGGCCCCGGCACCGCCCGTCCGGAGCCGCCGGCTCCGCAGGAAGCACACGCAGAGGAAGAGATGAACATGGCGACCGCCAGCAGCACCGACCTGAGCCCCGCGGGGCTCGCCGCCGCTCCGATCTACGTCAACGGCGAGTGGCACGCCGGCGAGGCCGCGGGCTTCGTCGTCGACGACCCGACCACCGGCGCCGACGTGATCGAGGTGCCGTCCGCGTCGGCGGCCCAGGTCGAGGCCGCCCTCGACGCCGCCCGCGCCGCCCAGGACGCCTGGTCGCGGACCGGTCCGACGGCCCGTGCGACCGCGCTCCACGCGATCGCCGACCTGCTGCGCGAGAACATGCAGCCGCTGCTCGAGCTGACCCGGCTGGAGTCGGGCAAGGCCAACGTGCTGTCCGGCGGCGACGTCGGCGCGGCGGCGCTGTTCATCGACATCAACGCCGAGTGGGCGACCCGGATCGAGGGCGAGATCCTGCCCTCCGACACGGAGAACGAGACGATCAACCTGGCCCGCGTGCCGTACGGCGTGGTCGCCGCGATCTGCGCCTGGAACTACGGCCTGGCGACCTTCGGACGCAAGCTCGGCCCGGCGCTGGTGACCGGCAACACGCTCGTCGCCAAGCCGAGCGAGGTCACGCCGCTGGCGACGATCGCCGCGGTCCGGCTGATCGACGAGGCGGGGATCCTGCCGCCCGGCGTGCTCAACCTGGTGACCGGGGCGACCGACGCCGGCCGGGCGCTGACGACCAATCCCAAGACCGACCTGATCACCTTCACCGGGCACCGCGACACCGGCAAGGCGATCATGGCCGACGCGGCGCCCAACCTGACGCGGGTGGCGCTCGAGCTGGGCGGCAAGGCGGCGGCGATCGTCACCGCCGACGCCGACCTGGACGTCGCCGTCCCGGCGCTGGTCACCGCCCGCTTCGTGTCGTCCGGCCAGCAGTGCGGCTGCGCCGAGCGGATCCTGGTCGACCGCGCGATCCACGACGAGTTCGTGGCCCGCTACACGGAGGCGGTCGGCGCGCTGACCGTCGATGACCCGAGCACCGATCCGGACGTCGGCCCGATGGCCTGCGGTCCGCAGGTGGAGAAGGTCGCCGCGGCGGTCGAGCGGGCCAAGCAGGAGGGCGCCACCGTCGCGGTCGGCGGCGGCCGGCCCGAGGGCGAGCAGTTCGCCACCGGCCACTGGTACCAGCCGACGGTGCTGACCGGCGTCACGCCGGAGATGGCCGTCGCGCGGGAGGAGACCTTCGGTCCGGTGATCCCGGTGATCCCGTTCGACACGCTCGACGAGGCGTTCGCGATCGCCAACGACACCCGCTACGGGCTGGCGGGCTACTTCTACTCGACCAACTACGCGTCGGTGATGGAGGCCCAGCGCCGGATGCACGTCGGTGAGCTGTTCATCAACCGCACCGTCGGCGAGGCGCTGCACGCCCACCACGCGGGTCAGGGCGAGTCCGGCTACGGCGGCGAGGACGGCAAGCACGGGATGCTCAAGTACACGCAGCTGCGGGTGGCCTACCACAACTGGTAGAGCCCTCCCGGCGAGCACGGCGGCGGCGCGCGGAGCAGCGCGGGGCCGCCGACGGGACCGGACGTCGACGTCCCGCCCCGAGTCGCTGACCCGCGCCGTCCCCCGGCGCGGGTCGTCGTCGTTCCGGGAGGCCGCGGGCACGCCGGATCTCGGCGCAGAAATCCCTGGAAATTCTCGCTTTCGCCGGACGGTGCGGCGGGCCGCTTCCCGGCGGATCCGGACGGCCCGGGGCGCGCTTGTCGATGGCGACAAACGCCGCGAGGCCAGTTCGTCGCCCGACGGACGTCGGAGCGGAACGCTCTCTTCGTCACGTGATCGCGCTCACACCCGTGGGCGGATCCGACCGGAGAGAACCATGTCCGCCACTTCACGCCCTGCCGGCAGGGCCCCGAACCACCCCGCCCGACCCGGTCCGCCGACGTCGCGGCGCGGGGAGGGGGGCCCGTCGTGCTGAACATCATCCACGACGGCCTGGTGATGGGGAGCATCCTGGCGCTGGTCGCCTGCAGCTTCAACGTCATCCACCGGCCGACGAACATCCTCAACTTCGCCCAGGGCGACTTCGTGATGGTCGGCGCGATGCTGGCCGCCGTCGCGATGACGATCCTCGGGCTGCCCTGGATCGTCGGCCTGCTGGTCGTGCTGGCGGGCTCCGCGGCGCTCGGCCTGGCCGAGGAGCGGATCGCCGCCGGCCCGGTGCTGCGCCGGTCGGCGACCTCGATGGCCTGGGTGATCACCACCCTGGCGTTCTCGATCATCATCCAGAACATCGTGTCCGAGTTCTGGGGCGCGAACCCGCGCTCGGTCGACGTGCCGCCGGGCTTCTCGCTCGACACGGTGCAGATCGGCGGGACGCCGGTCAGCTCCTACGACGCGTTCGTCGTGGTGGTCGCGATCGCGATCATCCTCGGGCTCGAGTGGATGAACCGGCGGCCGATCGGCATCGCGCTGGCCGCCGTGGCGACCGACCGCGAGTCGGCCCAGCTGCGCGGAATCGACCCCAAGCGCCTGACCCGCTGGTCGTTCGCGGTCGGCGGCGCGGTCGCCGGCGTCGCCGGCCTGCTGGCCGGCCCGATCCTGCTCGCCTCGCCCGACCTGTCGGCGCAGTTCCTGCTGACGGGCTTCGCGGCGGCGGCGATCGGCACGATCGGCAGCAACCGCGGGGCGCTCGTCGGCGGTTACGTGATCGGCTTCGCGCAGGCGGTGGCGTCGTCGGAGCTGACCCCCGGCTACCAGAGCCTGGCGACCTTCGTCGTCCTGCTCGCGATCCTGCTGGTTCGCCCGCAGGGCCTGTTCGGCACCAAGGAGGCCCGCAGTGTCTGACCTGGCCCTGACCGGCGGCACCGCCGCCGAACGGCGTCGCCCGCTCGACCGTCGCTCCGCCAAGCGCCTGCTCGGTCCGCTGCTGGCGCTCGCCTTCGCCCTGCTGTTCCCGGCGCTGATCTCCGGCGACGTCTACTGGCTGCTGATCGGCACCCAGATCGGGATCTTCATGCTGGTCGCCTTCGGCGTCAACGTGCTCTTCGGGTTCGGCGGCGTGCCGTTCCTCGGCCAGGGCGCGCTGATGGGGATCGCGGCCTACACCACCGGCATCCTGATGGTCAACCACGACTGGTCGTTCTTCCTGGCGGCCGGCGTCTCGCTGCCGATCGTGCTGCTCTTCGGCGTCGCCTTCGCGCTGCCGTCGCTGCGGGTCTCCGCCTGGTACTTCGCGCTCGTCAGCCTGACGCTCAACCAGGTCTTCGGCGGGCTCGTCCGGGAGTGGAGCTTCACCGGCGGCAACAACGGCATCGTCGGCGTGATGCCGCCGGAGATCGGCGCCTACCAGCTGACGAGCAACGACCTCTACTACGTGGTCGTCGCGCTCAACGTGATCGCCTTCCTGGTGGTCGCGAACATCGCCCGCTCGCGCTTCGGCCGGGCGCTGGCCGCGCTCCGCGAGGGCGAGGCCTCGGCGTCGACGATCGGCGCGCAGCCGATCCGGCTGCGGCTGATGGCGTTCATCTTCTGCGCGGTCACCTGCAGCGTGGCCGGCTCGATGATGGCTGTCGCCAACCAGGTCGTCACCGCGCCGGACTTCTCCGCCACGGTCTCGATCTTCTTCCTGGTCGCGGTCGTCGTCGGCGGTGCCGGGCGGATCTGGGGACCGGTGATCGGCGTGATCGTCTTCTACGCGCTGCCCGAGATCTTCACCTTCCTGGCCTCGTACCAGATGCTCGTGTACGGCGTCGTCCTGCTGATCCTGATGGTCTTCGCGCCGAAGGGGCTGATCGGGGTCGCCGAGAGCCTCTGGGGCGCGTTCCGCAAGCGGATCGGCCGGGTGCCCGAGGAGCAGGTGCGGGCGGAGGCGGCGGTCGCCGCGGCGATCGAGGAGGAGTCGACCCTGCACGCGCCGATCGACCCGACCGCGATGCCCGCGATCGAGGTCGAGCTGCCCGAGAGCGTCCGCCGCGGCGCCGACGAGCCGCCGGCCGGGATCACGGTCGAGGGCGTGTCGAAGGCGTTCGGCGGCGTCCGGGTGCTGGAGGACCTCAGCTTCGAGGTCGACGGCGGGTCGATCTTCGCGATCATCGGTCCCAACGGGTCCGGCAAGACGACCACGCTGAACGTGATCTCCGGGCTCTACGCGGCCGACGCCGGCCGCGTCGAGATCGACGGTCAGGACATGACCGGCGCGCCGTCGCACCGCGTCGCCCGGGCGGGCGTCTCGCGGACCTTCCAGACCCCGCGGATCCTCGAGCAGATCGACGGTCTCGACAACGTGCTGCTCGGCGCCTACCGGCGTGAGCGGGCGAGCGGCTTCGAGGTCCTGACCAACCTGGGCCGGGCCTCGCGGGAGCGCAAGCGCCTCCGTCAGGAGGCCCGCGACCTGCTCGAGATGCTCGGCGCGGGTGACGTCGCCGAGGTCGTCGGCGACAGCATCCCGCACGGCAAGCGCCGGCTGGTCGAGGTCGCGCGAGCGATCATGCTGCGGCCGAAGGTGCTGTTGCTGGACGAGCCTGCGGCCGGCCTCAGCCCGCTCGAGATCGAGCAGCTGATGGCGGCGATCCGCGCGGCCAAGCGGGCCGGGATCACCGTCGTGCTGATCGAGCACCACGTCGACATGGTCGTCGCCGTGGCCGACCGGGCCGCGGTTATCGACCGCGGCCGGATCCTGGCGGTCGGTGCGCCCGACGAGGTGCTGCGGCTGCCCGAAGTGACCGTCGCCTACATGGGGGACTGAGATGAGCGATCCGCTGTTGGAAGTGCGGAGCATCGACGCGGGCTACGGCCACGTCCCGGTGCTCCACGACGTCTCGATCGCCGTGCCCCGCGGCCAGATGGTCGCGGTGCTCGGGCGCAACGGCGCCGGCAAGAGCACGCTGCTGAAGGCGATCTCCGGCCTGCTGACGCCGAGCGCCGGCGAGGTCCGGCTGGGGGGCGAGAGGATCGACGGCCGGGGAGCGGTCGCGATCGCCCACGCCGGCCTCCAGCACGTGGTCGAGGGCCACCGGGTGTTCGGCACCCACACCGTCGCCGAGAACCTCGACGTGGCGGTCTACCGGATGGGGATCGACGCGGCCGAGCAGGCCCGGCGACGCGAGCGCGTGCTCGAGCTGTTCCCCGACCTGACGTCGCGGACCAAGGACCAGGCCGCGATGCTCAGCGGCGGGCAGCAGCAGATGCTGGCGATCGCCCAGGCGCTGATGCGGGAGCCGGACGTGCTGCTCGTCGACGAGCCGTCGCTCGGCCTGGCGCCGATCGTCGTCGGCAGCGTCTTCGCGGCGCTCGGGCGGTTGCGCGACGAGGGCGTGACGATCGTCCTGGTCGAGCAGGTCGTCAACCGCACGCTCGGCATCGTCGACTACGGCTACATGCTGCAGCAGGGCCGCGTGGCGGCCGAGGGCACCCCGGACGAGCTGCGCGCGACCGCCGCGCTGCAGGAGGCCTATATGGGTGTCTCGCACGCTCCGGGCGCCCCCGACGGCGGTCCCGCGACGGCCTCCGAGAGCGCCTGAACCCGCTCTGCCACTGGGTCGTCGGCAATCGCCGAAGACCCGCTTGGCGAAAGCGACAGGCGGGGCGCGGGCGGTTTGCGATCGGCTCGTCGCGGCTGCGGTTGGCTTGTGGAGACCGCATCCCGCGCTCGTCGGGCCGGGACCGACCGTGTCGCCCACGTCGTCCTTCCCCGCGACGGAGTCCGGCCGATCCCGGCCGGTCCGCCCGTCGCGACCGACGGTGAAAACCCACCCCTAGGAGAGATGAGTACCACCATGAGCACTGAGTCCACCCACGGTTCCCGGGGCCCGAAGATGGCACGGCGGACCTTCGTCCGGCGCGCCGTCGCCACCGGGGCCGCGGTCGCGGCGGCCGGCCTGCTGGCCGCGTGCGGCGGCGGCGGCGGTTCAGACAACGCCGGCGGCGCCACCGACGAGGAGTTCCGGGTCGGCGCGTTCAAGCCGACCACCGGCTTCCTCGCGACGGCCTACGCGCCGCTGTTCATCCAGCTCGACATGGCCGTCGAGGAGATCAACGCCGACGGCGGCATCGACGGCCGCCAGGTCAAGGTCGTCGAGATCGACGACCAGGGCTCGCCGACCGGTCAGCCGGCGGCCGTCCGCAAGGCCCAGGCGGACAAGCTGAGCTACGTCTTCGGCCCGATCGGCGACCAGGTCGCCCGCGCCGGCAACCCGCTGCTGAGCAACGCCAAGATCCTGACCGCGCACTGGAGCCAGTCGGAGAAGAACTCCAACGGCGACGACGTGAAGTACGCGTTCTCCGCCTACATGGGGATCGAGCCCGAGGCCCACGCGATGGCCGAGTACCTGGTGACCGAGAAGGGCCAGAAGAAGATCGGCTACCTGAAGGAGGGCACCTCGCTCGGCGACGACACCGAGGCGCCGCTGAAGGCCAAGGTCGAGGAGCTCGGCGGCGAGATCGTCAGCACCCAGACCTTCCCGCAGGACGCGACCAGCTTCGTCAGCTACCTGACCAAGCTGCGCGACGCGGGCGCCGAGGCGATCGCCACCAACCTGACCAACCCGACCAACGGGATCGCGTTCCACAAGGCGCTGCAGCAGCTCCGGTGGTACCCGGAGATCGTCTCGCACTTCTACTTCTTCAAGCCGGTGCTCGAGTCGGAGATCCCGGACCAGATCAAGGAGAAGCTCGCGGTCATCCAGCTGAAGAACTACACGTTCGAGCCGGGCGGTCAGCCCAACGAGCGGGTCAACGAGTACGTCAACCGCCTGCGCAAGCAGCCGAAGTTCGACGAGTCCGGCCTGTCGTCCTCGCCGTTCTACGACATGCTCTACCTGCTCAAGCAGACGATCGAGCAGGAGAAGACCTTCGACGCCGACAAGATCCGCGAGGCGCTGGAGAAGGTCTCGGGCTACGAGGGCATGAACGGCACCATCACGTTCACGCCGGAGAACCGCATCGGCGTCGCCCCCGAGGAGGTCGTCGTCGCCGGCTTCCCCGAGCTCGACGACCCCGCCACCAACGACGGGTTCTTCATGCCGCTGCTCTACGCGCCGCCGGCGCAGCAGTAGCGCCGTGGCCGCTGACGGAATCCGCGCCGTCCGCTGCTCCGGGCCCGGGACCGTGGCGGTCGCCACGGTCCCGCGGCCGACGGGCGACGGGGTGCGCATCCGGGTGCTGGCCGCCGGGATCTGCGGCAGCGATCTGGCGGCGGTCGACGGCGGCGGCGTGACGGTCACGCTCGGGCACGAGCTGGCCGGCGTCGCCGACGACGGCCGGCTCGTGACCGTCGTCCCGCACGTGCCGTGCGGGGCCTGCGACGAGTGCGTGGCCGGCCTCCAGCACCGCTGCCCGCAGGCGCTCGCGCGGTTCGTCGGTCTCAGCGAGATCGACGGCGGGCTGGCGGAGGAGCTGGTCGTTCCCGCCGACCGCGTGCGGGAGCTGCCCGCGGGCATGGATCCGACGGTCGGCGCGCTCGTCGAGCCGCTCGCGGTGGGCATGCACGGCGTGGCCCGGGCGGAGGTGCCGGCCGGCGATCCGCTGCTGGTCGTCGGCGCCGGGACGATCGGCCTCTGCGCCGCCGTCTGCGCGCAGGACCAGGGCCTCGACGTGACGGTCCTGGCGCGGCATCCGCACCAGGTCCGGGCCTGCGAGCAGCTGGGCCTGCCGGTGCTCACCGCGGTGCCGACGGGCGGCTTCGCCCGGATCGTCGAGGCGGTCGGCAGCAAGGGCGCGTTCGCCGACGCGATCGACGCGGCGCGGCCCGGGGCCCGGATCGTCTCGTTCGGCAAGGGCGACTGGGACGCGGAGCTGAGCCTGACCGCGCTGGTCAAGGAGATCACCGCCGCGGCGGCGATCCTCTACACGCTCGACGAGTTCGACGCGGCGATCGCGCTGGCCGAGCGGCGGCCCGCGGTCGCCGCGGTGATCGTCACCCACACGCTCCCGCTGGCGGAGGCCGGCTCGGCGTTCGCGACCGCGCGCGACCGGGCCGGAGGCGGCGCGATCAAGGTCCAGATCCGGCCCTGAGGCCGGGTCGGCGGTGGTCCGCCCGGCCACTTGTCGAACCAGCCAAACCGTCCGGTCCCCGCGGCGCGAGCCCGCCGCGGGGCGGACGTACCCTGAACATCAGGCTCGTCGCTTCGTGACGGGCCAGCCCCAGGAGGAAACGTGCGCATCACCGACATGAAGATCCAGGTCCTCGAGCCGGAGGGGTTCACCTTCCAGTGGCGCGAGGACATTCCCCCGATCCAGAACAGCATGTCGGTGCTGCGGCTCGAGACCGACGAGGGGATCACCGGCGTCAGCACCGCCTGGCTGCCGGCCGCCCCGCGCGAGATCGCCGAGACCGCGATCCACTACTTCAAGCCGCTGATCGTCGGCGCCGACGCGCACGATCGCGAGCGTCTCTGGCAGGAGATGATGCGGATGGTCCGCTACCTGATCCCGCCGAAGGCCGCGAGCATGATCGACATCGCGCTCTGGGACATCGCGGGCAAGCAGGCCGGCCTGCCGATCTACCAGCTGCTCGGCGCCTACCGCCACGAGATCCCGGCCTACGCGACGACCGAGGTCTTCGCCGACGACCAGGGCTTCATCGACGCGACGCTGACGATCCGCGACACCGGGTACCACGCCTGCAAGCTGCACGGCTACACCGACCCGGACAAGGACATCCGCCTGATCGCCGCCGTCCGCGAGGCCGTTGGCCCCGACTACCGGATGATGTTCGACGCGACCAGCGGCTACGACTTCCAGGACGCGCTGCGGGTCGGCCGCGCGCTCGAGCAGCACGGCTACTACTGGTACGAGGACCCGGTCCGCGACGACGACGTCGCCGGCAACCGCCACCTGGCGCGCGAGCTCGACATCCCGGTGCTGATGGGCGAGTCGACCAGCCGCGGGATCTGGCCGTACGCCAACTTCCTGCGCGAGGAGTCGGCCGACGCGCTGCGCGTCGTCGGCGACCTGGTCGGCGGGATCACCGGCATGCGCAAGATCGACGCGCTGGCCGAGGCCCACGGACGTCGCGCCGAGCCGCACTCCTACGGCTCGACGCTCGTCCAGGCCGCGCACCTGCACCACATGCTCGCCAGCTCCAACTGCGAGTACTTCGAGATGCCGTACCCCGAGGGCCCGCTCGGCTTCGGCATGAAGGACCACATCGAGATGAGCAAGGACGGCATCGTGTCCGCCCCGACCGCGCCGGGCCTCGGCTACGAGGTCGACTGGGACGTCGTCGACGACGCGACCGTCGCCGAGTACTGATCCCGCCGCGGGCCGTCGCCGGCCCGCAACCCGTCGGGCCGTCCGCGGCCGGCCCGACCACCCCTTCAGGACCACGAGCGAGAAGAGAACGCCCCATGACCACCATCACCGACGTCCGCATCCAGGTGCTCGAGCCGATCGAGCACACCTTCCAGTGGGTGCGCCGGACCAAGCCGATCTCGATCCAGCCGATCCTGATCAGCATCGACACCGACACCGGCCACACGGGCGAGTGCCTGACCTGGCTGCTCTCGCCGTCCGCGGCGATCGGCGGCGCGCCGTTCCTGGCGCGCGAGCTGATCGGCAAGGATCCCCACCACGTCGAGGAGATCTCGCAGAAGCTGACCGACCGCCTGGAGCAGCCGAACACGCTGACCAGCTACGTCGACGTCGCGCTCTGGGACCTGCTGGGCAAGATCCACGGCGAGCCGATCTACCGCCTGCTCGGCGCCGCGCGCTCGCGGATCCGGGCCTACGCGTCGACGGTCATGTACGAGACCGACCAGGAGTTCATCGACCTGGCGCTCGAGTGCCGCGATCAGGGCTTCAACGCCTACAAGATCCACCCGTACGGCGACCCGGACGATGACATCCGCCTCTGCCGCAAGCTGCGCGAGGCCGTCGGCGACACGATGGACCTGATGATCGACCCGGTCAACTCGTACGACAAGCGCGGCGCGTTCAAGGTCGCCCGCGTGCTCGACGAGCTCGACTTCTACTGGTTCGAGGCGCCGATCGTCGACACCGACGTGCTCGGCCTGCGCGACCTGCGTCTGCGCTCGACGACCCCGGTCGCCGGCGGCGAGAACGTCGCCCAGGGCCTCCGCGCCTACCCGAAGTTCCTGGCGA
This sequence comes from uncultured Patulibacter sp., assembly GCA_964519185.1. Classification (GTDB taxonomy): domain Bacteria; phylum Actinomycetota; class Thermoleophilia; order Solirubrobacterales; family Solirubrobacteraceae; genus Patulibacter. The sequence goes on along the minus strand of CAZFIQ010000001.1, from coordinate 28,336 downwards.
GCTCGTCGGTCGACCAGCTGCGCAGCGTCGGCGACTGGATCGGCGGGATCACCGCGATGCGCAAGGTCTCCGCGCTCTGCGAGGCGTTCAACGTGCCGTACGAGCCGCACCACTACGGCACCGTCCACATCCAGGCCGCGCACCTGCACGTGTCGCTGGCGACGCTGAACGGCGAGTTCGTCGAGATCCCGGTGCCGTACGGGATCCTCGACAAGTACTCGGCCGACACGATGCGTCCCGACGCCGACGGCTGGGTCACCGCCCCGGACAAGCCGGGCCTGGGCTACGAGCTCGACTACGAGCTGATCGAGAAGTCCGTGCTGCAGTCGGCGAAGGCCTCGGACTTCGCCGGCGGGACGGTGCACCACCGGTGATCCGCGGACGGGCGACGGTCGACCGGCCGGCGCCCGTCGGTCCCGTGAGCGGCTCCCGGGCATGACGGCCGGGGCCGCCGCGGGACGGCCCGGCGGCGTGGCGGCGGACGCCCGGGCCGCGGTCCGCACGACGGAGGTCGTGCCGGGCGTCTGGCGGCTCTGCCTGCCGATGCACCACCACGGGGTGCTGAACGTCAACGCCTGGGCGCTGCGCCGCGACGACGGCCTGCTGCTGGTCGACACCGGGATGCCGGGGGCGGAGCCGCTGGCCGTGGCGCTGCGGCAGATCGGGGCGACGCTCGGCGACGTCCGCGAGGTCGTCTGCACGCACGCGCACCTCGATCATGCCGGAGGCCTGGCCGGCGTCCGCGACGCGTCGGGGGCCGACGCCTGGCTCCACGCCGGGGCGTTCGGGCCGCCCGCGGAGGTCCCGCCCAATCGCCGGTCGCTGGACCGCGCGGGGATGCCGGCGGAGCTGGTCGAGGCGGTCGCCCGGATCGACGCGCGCGACGACATCGTCGACGTCTCCGACGTCGCGCGGCCGCTGCCGGACGACGCGACGTTCGTCACCGAGCACGGAGCCTGGCGGGTGATCGCGACGCCCGGCCACGACCCCGCGCACGTCTGCCTGCACGCGGCGGAGGCCGGGCTGCTGATCTCCGGTGACCAGCTGCTGGCGCCGCGCCAGATCGTGCTGGACGCCGGCCTCGGCGCGGCGGCGATGCCGACGATGCTCGCCTCGCTCGACGCGCTGCTGGCGCTCGAGGCCCGGCTGGCGCTGCCCGGCCACGGTCCGGCGATCGCCGACGTCCCGGCCGCCGCGGCTCGCGTCCGCGACGCGCTGGGCGCCCGGCTGGAGCGGACGGCCGCGGTCCTCGCGGCCGCATCCGCGCCGGCCACCCCGTACGAGCTGCTGCTCGCCGTCCACGGGGCCGGCGGACCACTCTCCGCCGACCAGGGTCGGTGGTGGCTGCCGGCGCTCGAATGCGATCTGCTGCGGCTCGAGCAGAGCGGGCGGGCCGAGCGCGTCGGGGGCGAGCACGGCCCCGAGCGCTGGCGCTGACGGGGTCGCGGCGGCCCGTCTCGCGGGGCGGCCGCAGCCGCGGCTGTCGGAGTCCACAACCCGAGAACGCCCGCGCGACCGGGGTGACGGCCCGCTTCGACCAGACTGCCTTGCATGCGCAGTGTCACACGAAGCAGCCCGGAGTCCCGCCGATGACGGCCGGCGCGGCAACGACGGCCACGTTGCAGGACTGGGAGCGCGTCTACCGCGCGATGCAGCGGGGGCGGACGTTCGACCGGCTCGCCCTGGCCCTCCAGCGGCAGGGTGCGATCGACTCGTACGGCGAGTCCCGCGGCCAGGAGGCGGCGCAGATCGGCGTCACGCTCGACCTGCGCGACGACGACATGGTGTTCCCCTCGTACCGGCAGCCGTCGGTCGCGCTGCTGCGCGGGATCACCGCCCGTGAGCTGCTGCGGTTCTACTCGGGCATCGACCACTGCCCGTGGGACTGGAAGGGCCGCGGATTCGCGCCGTTCGCGATCCCCGTCGGCAGCCAGACCGCGCACGCCGCCGGCTGGGCCTGGGCCGCGCGCCTGCAGAAGACCGATCGCGTGTCGGTGGTCTTCTTCGGCGACGGCTCGTCGTCGCAGGGCGAGGTCCACGAGGCGATGAACTACGCCGCGGTCTTCGACGCTCCGGTCGTCTTCGTGCTCGAGAACAACGGCTGGGCGATCTCGACCTCGACCGCCAAGCAGACGCGGGCCGAGGGCTTCTACCTGCGGGCGCAGGGCTACGGCTTCCCGGGCGTGCGCGTCGACGGCAACGACTTCGGCGCGGTCCGCGCGGCCGCGACCGAGGCGATCGCCCGCGCCCGCGCCGGCCACGGCCCGACGCTGATCGAGGCGGTCACCTACCGGATGGGCGGGCACACCACGTCCGACAACCCCAAGCTCTACCGCGACGCGGACGACGTGACGGCGTGGGAGCCGCGCGACCCGGTCGCGCGGCTGCGCGAGCAGCTGGCGGACGCGGACGGCTTCGCCGAGCGGTCGGCGGAGATCGACGCCGAGGTCGAGACCGAGATCGAGAAGTCGATGGACGAGTTCCTGGTCGAGCGGGGGATGGCATGAGCAGCACCACCACCAAGCGGCCGCGGTCGCGCAGCGGCCTGACGATCGCCGACGGGCTCCAGGCGGCGCTCGACACGGCGCTGACCGAGGACCCCACGACGATGATCATGGGCGAGGACGTCGGCGTGCTCGGCGGCGTCTTCCGGATCACCTCCGGCCTGCGCGACAAGCACGGGGCCGACCGCGTCGTCGACACCCCGCTGGCCGAGGCGGGCCTCGTCGGCACCGGCGTCGGCCTGGCCCTCAACGGGATGCGGCCGATCATCGAGATCCAGTTCGACGGCTTCATCTTCCCCGCGCTGAACCAGATCTGCACCCATGTGGCGCGGATGGGCGTGCGGATGAGCGATCCGTCGATCATGCCGATGACGATCCGGATGCCGGTCGGCGGGCGGATCCGCGCTTCGGAGCTGCACTCCGAGAGCCCGGAGACCTACTTCGCCCACACGCCCGACCTGCGCGTGATCGCCGCGTCGACCCCCGACACCGCGGGCGCGCTGCTGCTGGAGGCGATCCGCAGCGACGAGCCGTGCGTCTTCCTGGAGCCCAAGCGGCTCTACCGTCGCGACCGCGTCGAGCCGGAGGACGTCGTCACCGACGTCGACATCTCCCAGGCCCGCCGGACCCGCGACGGAGACGACGCGCTGGTGATCTCCTACGGCCCGATGCTCGACATCGCCACCGCCGCGGCGGAGGAGCTGTCGGCGCGCGACGGGATCGCGGTCGGCGTGCTCGACCTGGTCTCGCTCGCGCCGCTCGACCAGGAGACGATCCTGACCGAGGCCGCGCGCAGCGGTCGCGTGGTCGTCGCCGGCGAGGGCATCCGCCGCTGCTCGATCTCCTCCGAGGTCGTCTCGCTGCTCGCGACCGAGGGCTTCGGCGCGCTGAAGGCCGCCCCGCGCCTGGTCAGTGCCCTGAACCGTCCCTGCCCCCCGGCGCACGCCGAGGACGAATTCCTGCCCCATACCGCGGACGTCGTGTCCGCCCTCGAGGAGGTGCTCCGATGAGCGCAGATACCCCGGAGATCCGCGTCTTCAACCTGGCCGACATCGGCGAGGGACTCGTCGAGGCCCGCGTCGTCGAGCTGCTTGTCAAGGAGGGCGACCCGGTCAAGCGGTTCGACGTCGTCGCCGAGGTCGAGACCGACAAGGCGACCGTCGAGCTGTCGGCGCCGTGGGCGGGCACGATCCACAAGATCTGCTGCGAGCCCGACGAGTACGTCGAGGTCGGCCACCCGATCCTGGAGATCGCGGTCGAGGGCGGGGCCGCCGCGTGAGCAAGGCCGGCGAGGACGGCTGGGTCCGCTTCAGCCCGGTCGAGCGCGCGATGGCGCGCCGGATGGAGCGGACGATCGACGTGCCGCTCGCGACCGAGTTCACCCACGTCGACATCGCGGCGGCGCTGGCGCTCGTCAAGCAGCAGAAGGCGGACGGGATCCCGTCGACCTTCACCGGCCTGGTGCTGGCGGCGACCGCCGTCGCGCTGCGCGAGTTCCCGGAGGTCGCCGCCGAGGTCGACTACGAGAACTGGACCCGGAAGATCCCCGAGGCGCCGAACGTCGGCGTCGCGGTCGACTCCGAGCGCGGCCTGGTCGTCCCGGTCTTCCCGGAGGTCACCGGCAAGACCGGCGAGCAGCTGGTGACCGAGTTCCGCGACGTCGTCGAGCAGGTCCGGGCGGGGTCGCCCGATCCCAAGCTGTTCGCCGGCGGCCACCTGTCGATCACCAGCATGGGGACGCTCGAGATCTACGGCGGGTTCCCGCTGCCGAGCACCCCGCAGATCGCGATCCTCGGGATCAGCGGCTCGTGGGACGCACCGGTCGTCCGCGACGGCCAGGTCGTCGTGTCGCGGCTGGCGCGGTTCACGATCGGGCTCGACCACCGCGCGCTGGACGGGATGACCGCGGGGCGCTTCATCGTGCGACTCAAGCACTTGGTCGAGGATCCGCAGTCGATCTTCGACGCGCTCGCGACGCCGCCGTCCGGGGAGTGACGTGAGCGGCACGATCCGCGCCGCCGAGTGGCGGGCCAAGGAGGACGTGGTCGTCGTCGACCGCGAGCTCCCGGAGCCCGCCGACGGCCAGGCGCTGCTGGAGGTCGTGCACTGCGGGATCTGCGGCTCCGACCTGCACAGCTACCGCCACGGCTTCGCCGTGCAGCCCGGGCAGGTGCTCGGCCACGAGCTCAGTGCGCGCGTGCTCGCGGCGCCCGGGGTCGACGGCCTGGCGGTCGGCGACCGCGTAACGGTCCGCCCGCTGATCCCCTGCGGGACCTGCGACCAGTGCCGTCGCGGCGCTCCGCAGCTGTGCGCGGACGGGCTGACGCAGAGCATCGGCTACGGCGCGGCGGGCGGGTTCGCCCAGCGCGTGCTGGTGCCGCGCGCGGTGGTCGGCGAGACGGTCTTCCCGCTGCCCGACAACGTCTCCGACCGGGCCGGGGCGCTGGCCGAGCCGCTGGCGGTCGCCTTCCGCGCCGTCGGCCTGGCGGTCGAGGGCGGGCTGCTGGCCGGCGGCACGGTGCTGGTCAGCGGGGCGGGGCCGATCGGCCTCGGCGCCGTCGCGGCGCTGCGGCTGGCGGGCGCGGAAACGATCGTCGTCGCCGACCCGTCGCCGTTCCGCCGTGCGCGGGCCGAGCGGCTCGGCGCGACGGTGACGATCGACCCGCTCGCCGACGACGTCGTGCGGACGGTCCGCCGGATCACCGGTCCGGGCGTGCGCGGACGCGGCGGCAAGGCCGTCGCCGCGATCGACTGCGCCGGGGCCCCGGGCACGCTGAAGGCGTGCATCGAGTCGTGCGGTCCCGGTGGCGTCGTGGTGATCGCCGCGGTCGGCAACCCGCCGGTCGAGATCCGTCCCGACTGGCTGGTCGAGCGCGAGCTGGTGCTGCGCGGGTCCTACGGCTACGCCGACGAGTTCCCGCGGGTGATCGCGGCGCTCGCCTCCGGCGCGATCGACGCGGAGGCGCTGATCTCCCACGAGCTGCCGCTCGAGCGGATCGACGAGGCGTTCCGCGTCCAGCTCGACGCGTCCGCGTCGGCCAAGGTCCTGGTCACCCCGTAGCCCGGCGAGGGCCCCGGCCGGCCGGCCACCGCGCTGCGCGCTGCCCGCCCCGCCACCGCGCAGCGCGAGGTGCGCCGGGCGGGACGGCGGCTGCGCGCCCGGTTGACGTGCAGCGGGCGGCTCGGGGCTCAGCCCTGGAACGACCCGCCGTCGATGTCGATCGCCTGGCCGGTGATCGCGGCGGCGGCGGGGCTGCAGAGGTACGCGACCAGGTCGGCCACCTCGCTCGGCGCGATCATCCGGCCGATCGGCTGGCCGCGCAGCAGGAACTTCTCCGCCTCGGCCCGGCTGATCGAGCGGGTCTCGGCGGTGCGCTGGGCCTCGCGCCGGGTCATCTCCGTGTCGATCCAGCCCGGAACCACGGTGTTGGCGGTGATCCCCTGCCGCGCGTGCTCGGCGGCGAGCACCCGGACCAGGCCGACCAGCGCGTGCTTCGACGTCGTGTAGGCGGCCATCCTCCGCACGCCCATCCGCGCGTAGAGCGACCCGATCCCGACGATCCGCCCGCTGCCCGCGGCGATCATCCCCGGCAGCAGGCTGGCCGACAGCTGGAGCAGCGCGGTCAGGTTGATCTGCAGCGTCCGGTCCCACGTCTCCAACGGGAGATCGGGGACCAGGTCGACGGTGGCGATGCCGGCGGCGTGGACGAGGATCTGCGGGTCGTGGCCGATCCGCTCGGCCGCCGCGGGGCCGACCGCGGCGCAGGCGTCGCGGTCGGCCAGGTCGGCGACCAGCGGGAAGACGACGCCCCGGCGCGGCCCCGTGCCCGTGGCCGGCCCGCCACCGTCCGCCTCGACGGCGGCGCGGGTGGCCTCCAGCTCGTCGGCGCTGCGGGCCACGGCGACCACGTCGAGCCCGCTCGCGGTCAGGGCGTGGACGATCGCCGCGCCGATCCCGCGGCCACCGCCGGTGACGACCGCGCCGCGCGGTGCCACGGCCGGTCCGGCGGCGCTCACAGCCCCAGGCTCCGGCCGACGATCTCGCGCATGATCTCGCTGGTGCCGCCGTAGATCCGCTGCACCCGTCCGTCCCGC
>CAZFIQ010000001.1:0-21727 GCA_964519185.1 uncultured Patulibacter sp. | reverse complement strand
CACAGCAGGTGCGCCACCGCCGAAGAAGGAAAGCGCTGCACCCGCGCGTCCCGCCAGAGGCGCGAGATCAGGTACTCGTCCATGTAGCCGTAGCCGCCGTGCATCTGCAGGCAGAGGTCGACGACCCGCCACTGCAGCTCGGTCGTGACGAGCTTGGCGCCGGCCGCCTCGTCGGCGGTCAGCGTGCCGTCGACGACGCCCATGATGCAGCGGTCGACGTAGACCCGGGCGGCGGTGACCTCGGCGCTGAGCTGGGCCAGCGCGTGGCGGTTGGCCTGGAAGCTGCCGATCGGCGTGCCGAAGGCGGTCCGCTCCTTGACGTAGTCGAGCGTCACCTCGAGCGCCTTCTCGGACGCGGCGACGGCCATCACCGCCATCGACATCCGCTCGGTCGGCAGGTTGCGGACCATCGACGCGAACGCGCTGCCCTCCTCGCCGATCCGGTTGGCGGCCGGCACGCGGACGTCGGTGAAGAACAGCTCGGCGGTGTCCTGGGCGCGACGGCCGACCTTGTCGAGCTTGCGTCCGACCTGGTAGCCGGGCGCGTCCGCGTCGACCGCGAACAGCGACAGCGTGTCGGGCCCGCGGCCCTCGGAGGTCTTGGCGGCGACGATCGTCATGTCCGCCTGCACGCCGCTGGTGATGAAGGTCTTCGAGCCGTTGATCACGTACTCGTCTCCGTCGCGCACCGCCGTCGCGCGCATCGAGCGCAGGTCCGACCCGGTCGACGGCTCGGTCAGGGCGATCGCGACGACCAGCTCGCCGCGGGTGAACGGCGGCAGCCAGCGGGCCTTCTGCGCGTCGTTCGTCAGCTCGATCAGGTACGGCGCGACGACGTCGTTCTCGAGCGAGAAGTTGTCGCCGACGGCGGCCGCGTACATCATCTCCTCGTCGAGGATCGCGTTGAAGCGGAAGTCCTCGAGGTCCGCGCCGCCGTGCTCCTCGGGCGCCTGGAAGCCGACGAAGCCGTTGGCCGCCGCCGCCGTCCAGAAGCTGCGGTCGACCATCCCCGCCGCTTCCCAGGCGTCGGTGTGGGGCAGCGCCTCCTTGGCGATGAACGCGCGCACGGCGTCGCGGAAGGCGTCGTGCTCGGGCTCGAAGATCGTGCGTTTCATCGGGGCGGTCTCCTCGGGTGGCGGGCAGGGGCGGGCGGCCGTCGGCCGCCGGCCGTCGTCGGCAAGCATCGCGTCGGCGGTCGCCCGCAGCCACCGCCCCCCGCGAAACGGATTGTGCGAAGCGACATGCCGCCCGGGTCGACCACCGGGGCCCGCGGGGCTTTGTCGATGCCTCCAACGCACGGGTACCGAGTCCTGCCGCGGCCGATCGGATTCGCGCGATCTTCGGAAGGCGCGAATTTCGCCGCGCATCCTCACCTGGCGCGCGTCGTCGGGACAGCAACGCCGCCGACAGGCGCCCTTCCGAGAGCACCACGCCACATGACGCACCCCGCACTGACCGTCGAGTCCCTTCCCGAGGGCGTCGCCCTCGTGACGCTCCGGCGTCCCGAGCGACTGAACGCCCTGACCTGGGAGCTGATCGACGAGCTGGTGGCGACGTTCGGGCGGATCGGCAACGACCGCGCGACCCGCGTGGTGGTCCTGACCGGCGAGGGGCGCGGCTTCTGCAGCGGCCTCGACCTCAACGGCTCCGACGCGGTCGGCACCGCCGACGACGTGATCGAGGTCTACGAGCGGCAGGAGAAGCTCGGGGTGATGGCGCTGGCGCTGCGGGGCCTGCCCCAGCCGGTGATCGCCGCGGTCAACGGCGCGGCGGCCGGCGGTGGCCTGGCGCTGGCGCTCGGCTGCGACATCCGGATCTGCGTGCCCGCGGCCAAGTTCAACGTCGCGTTCGTGCGGCTCGGGCTGTCCGGCTGCGACGTCGGCGTGTCGCATCTGCTGCCCCGGATCGTCGGCCTCGGGGCGGCGTCGGAGCTGATGCTGACCGGCCGCCCGATCGACGCCGAGGAGGCGCTGCGGATCGGGCTGGTCAACCGCGTGGTGCCCGAGGACGCGCTGCTCGACCAGGCCTTCGAGCTGGCGGGGGAGATCGCCCGCAACTCGCCGTTCGGCGTGCGGATGACCAAGCAGGTACTGGCCCAGAACGTCGACGCGTCCTCGCTCGAGGCCGCGATCGAGCTGGAGAACCGGACCCAGGTGCTGGCGACCCGGACGGCCGACATGGCCGAGGCGCTCGACGCCTTCCGCGACAAGCGCGACCCGAGCTACACCGGGCGCTGAGGAACGAGGCGGCGCTGTAGCCGTCTCCAACGGCGGAGGCCGCCGGCCGCGGACCGGCCGGCGGCTGGGGAGCCGCGGACCGTCGGTGGCCCGGCCGCCGTTCTCCGGCCGGCCCCGCGCGACCCGTCGCGGCCGGGGCTCGGGGCCCGCCGGGGCCGTCTACCAGATGGATGGCCGGGCGTACGGCCGTCGACGCGAACGGGCCTGTGCCCGCCTGGCGACGGCGACGGAACCTTGCGATCGCGTGTCCACCGTGGTGGTACGGTCGCGCTAGGAGAGCGAGGGAGGAGAACGGGGATGGTCGCGACGAGAATCCGCACCGTTGGTCACGTGCCGGTAACCCAGGGTCCGGTCGACGTGGTCGGTGCCTTCAGCGACGTCGCCGAGTCGCTGGCGGGCAACAGCGAGCTCGACGACCTGCTGCACCTGATCCTCGTGAGGATCTGCGAGCTGGTCCGGGTGCCACGCGGCACCGTGTACCTGCGCGAGGGCAGCGGCACGATCTTCCGCGGTCGGGTCGGGCACGACTCCGAGCAGCTGACCGACGCCCGGGTCCAGCGGATGCGGATCGGCATGGCCGCCGACGCCTTCACCCAGGAGATCCTCCAGACGAAGGAGCCGGTGATCGTCCGTCACGCCGCCAACGACGGGCGGCTCTTCCAGTCGACGGTGCGGGCGTGGGACGTGCGGTCGATGATGGGCGTGCCGATGCTGCTGCGCGGTGAGGTGATCGGGATCATCACGCTCGACCCGAAGAACCGGCCGCTGGTCTTCGGCGACGCCGACCGCAAGACCGCGGCGGCCTTCGCCAAGCTCTCCGCGGTGGCCTTCGCCCAGGCCCGCGCCTCCGCCGAGCTGCGCCAGACGCTGGAGACGGTCGACCGCCAGAACAACGTGCTGCGGAGGGCCAGCGCGGCCGACGCGCGGCTGACCGCGCTCGTGCTCGAGGGCCGCAACCTGGCGGAGATCGCCAGCGCCGTCGGCGAGCTGACCGGCAAGCTCTGCGGCGTCTACGACGCCCACCACCGGCCGCTCGCGGTCGAGGCCAGCCGCGAGCGTCACGGCACCGAGATCCAGCCGCGCCTGTTCGACCCTGTCGTCCGCGAGCATCCGCTGGTCGCCGACGCGCTCGCGTCGCTCGACCACGAGCAGCTGGCGGTGATCGGGCCGCTGCCGGCAGCGGGGCTGCACCATCGCTACCTGGTCGCGCCGGTGCTCAGCCGCGGCGAGCGGTGGGGCAGCGTGCTGCTGATGGAGACCGCCTCCCGCTTCGGCACCTTCGACTCGATGGTCGCGCGGCGCGCGGCGGCGATCGTCGCGCTCGAGGTGATGGCCGAGCGGCGCGCGGCGAGCGACGACCACGGCGGCGACCGCAACCTGGTGGTCGACCTGCTCCGCGGGTCCGGCGATCCCGCCGCCCTGCGCCGCCAGGCCGAGGTCCGCGGGTTCGCCCTCGATCGCCCGGCGGTCGCCTGCCTGGTGGCCACGGGCGCCGGGCAGCCGGCGCCCGACGTCGACGAGGTGGTGGCGGCGGTCGCCGCGGTCGCTCCGCGGACGTCGGTGCTGGCGGCGAGCACGATGGAGGGCGTCGCCCTGCTGCTCCAGGCGTCGGACACGGAGGCCGCCGCCGCGCGGCTGCTGCAGCGCGCCTGCACGGAGCGGGCGGCGGACGCCGTGCCGTGGCTGGTCGGCGTGTCGTCGCCCTGCCCGCAGGCGGGCGGCTACCCGAGCGCCTACGCGCACGCCCGCGAGGTCGTCCAGTGCATGCGGCAGTACTGCCCGGCGGGACGCTCGGCGGTGATCGACGAGGACGACCTCGGCACCGGACGGCTGCTCCTGCTGGAAGCCGGCCGGCCGACGATCGACCGCTGCGTCGAGGAGTCGCTCGGCCCGCTGCTGGGGGAGGACGATCCGCTGGAGCTGATCGAGACGCTGGCGGCGTTCTTCGACGAGGACCGCAGCATCCGGCGGACCGCGGAGCTGCTGGAGGTCCACGAGAACACCATCCGCTACCGGCTGGCCCGGATCGAGCGGCTGGTCGGCCGGGCGGTCCGCACCGACGCCGCCGCGCAGCTCAACGCCCAGTTGGCGTTGCTGGTGCTGCGGTTGCGGGGGCGGCTGCCGGGGCGCGGGCAGCTCGGCCGCGATCAGACCAGCTGAACGTCGAGCAGCGAGCTGCCGGCGCGCTGCGGACGCAGCAGCCGAGCGGCGAGCACGCGGGCCCCGGGATCGTCGGGCGGGCCGATCAGGCAGTCCCACGGTCCGGCCGGCAGCCGCAGCAGGTCGGCGTCGCGGAGGGCGCGGTTGACGAGCAGCGCCAGCCGCGAGATCCGGTCGCGCTCGGCGGCCACGGCGAAGTCGTGGAGCTGCCGCTCGATGTCACCGGGACGCGGCAGCACGACGACCGGTCGGGTGGAGCCGTCGAGCTGGTCGGCGTCGCTCAGCGCCCGACGCCGGTCGACGCCCGGCGCGACGATCGGCAGCAGCCGCCGCTCGTCGGCCCAGGCCAGCACCCGGGCCAGGTCGGCCGCGGCGCGATCGCCGCCCGCCGGGAGCTGGCCGAGCAGGTTGGCCGGGACGCCGTCGAGCGCCTCGCCGACCGACGTCAGGCCGAGGTCGACCAGGTCGACGGCGATCCGCAGGCCCGCCTCCGCGGTCCGCACGGCCGGCCGGACGCCGAGCACCGTGACCCGGTCGGCGTGGATCGCCACGTCGATCCGGCAGACGTCGCGGCAGACCGTCTCGGCCCCGGCGGCGATCCGCTCCAGCTCGCGCAGCAGGCGCGGGTCGTCGCGCAGGCGCGGGACCAGCGGGATCGGCACGGCACGCGACGCCGACGTCATGCCGTGGGCCTCGGGCGCGCCGTTCGCCGGGTCGCGGGTCACGAGGATCGCCCGCCGGCCGGCGGGCGGCGCCGCGCGGATCACGACCACCGTGTGGCTGGCGGCGAGCGCCGCGAAGCGCTCGAGCGCGGCGTGCAACTGGTCGGCGGTGCGAACGGTCGTGCGACCCGGAACGCCGTCGGCCGCCTGCGGTCCGCCGCGCTGGTGGGGAAGCGCGTCGACGGCCAGCTCCAGGCCGCCCGGCGTTCCCAGCCGCTGCCCGGCCTCGGCCTCGAGCTGCGCGATCCGCTCGGCGATCTCCCCGCGGGCCGGCCCGCTCAGCCGCGGCACCGTCGGGTCGGGGCGCCAGGCGCTGGCGCGGAGCACGAAGCCGGCCTCGTCGGTCGGCCGGAGCCGCGCGAGCGCGCGGACGTAGCGACCGGCACCGTCGACGGCGGTCCGGAGGTGGCACAGGGCGACGGTGTGCATCAGGCCGCGGCGTCGGGGTCAGCGGGAGGCGGAAGGGTCGAGCAGTCGCTCGGCGACCCCGGCGATCTCGCCGTAGAGCGAGTCGGGCTCGCTGAACGGCGCGATCCCGCGGATCTCGTCCAGGTGCTCGATCAGGGTCTCGGCCGAGACGGCGGTGACGTCAGGTGCGAGCCAGCCGTCGGCGACGCCGACGAAGACCCGCGCGTAGCGGCCCATGCAGCTGGAGTAGGCCTCGCCGGTTCCCGGGCACGCTCGGCTGGCCAGCAGGGTGACCAGCGGCGTCGCCACCTCCGGCGTGCCGCGGTCGGCCATCAGGTCGCCGGAGCCGGCCGGGCAGCGCGCGGCGAACTCCTCCGGGTGCTCCGGGATCGGTGCCTCGATCGTCATCTGGGTCTTGGCCATCGGCAGCACGCAGTTGACGCGGATGTCGTCGTGGCGGCCCTCGAAGGCGAGCGCGCGACCCAGGCCGAGCAGGCCGGCCTTGGCCGCGGCGTAGTTGGCGAGGCCCTGGTGGGCGAACAGCCCCGAGCTGGAGCTGACCAGCACGATCCGGCCGTAGCCCCGCTGGCGCATGCCGGCCCACGCCGGCTGGGTGACGTTGATCGCGCCGCGCAGGTGCACGGCCAGCACGTCGTCGACGTCGGTCGCGGAGAGGTCCTCGTAGAGGCCGTTGCGGAGGATGCCGGCGTTCGACACGATCACGTCGACGGCGCCCGTGCGCTGCTCGGCGCCGGCGATCAGCGCACGACTGCCCTCCGGGTCGGAGATGTCGTCGTAGGACGCCTCGGCCGATCCGCCGAGCGCACCGATCTCGGCGACCACTCGGTCGGCGCGGAGTCCCTCCTCGTCGGGGGCGGACGGGCCGCCGGCCCCGGCCCAGTCGTTGACGACCACGTGCGCGCCCCGCCGCGCCAGCTCGAGCGCGTAGCTGCGCCCCAGCCCGCGACCGGCGCCGGTCACCACGGCCACCTGGCCGGAGAAGTCGTTGGGGGTGCTCATCGTCTGCTCGCCTCGCTCCGCTGGGATCGCCCCGGCGGTCCGCGCCGGGCGTCCGTCGAGCCTAGGCGGCGTCGTCGCCGGCCCCACCGGCCACGCGCGGCGGCGCCGTGAGGACCTCCAACGGCGGCTCGCCCGGGCCACCCGCGCCGGCGGGCGGCGGCGCGCCGTCTCCCGGCCCGGACGGGCGTCCGCGCCGGCTCCCGTCGGGCTCCCCGTTCGCCCGTGGGAACGCCGTTAGGGATCTCTCTAACGGCTTTTCGGGGCAGCTTGGAGGCTCGTCCCCGGGGCTCGGTTAGACCTATCGAGCACCGAGGGCCGCGCACCACGCACCATGCGCCGCGCCGTCCTCCGGGAGAGACGCATCGAAACGAGGAGGAGGGTGCAATGCCCAAGCAGGTTCGGCGGTGGGTGACCGCCGCAGCGCTCGTCCCGCTCGCGCTGATGGTGAGCGCATGCGGAGGCGACGACGACAAACCGACGACCAGCCAAGCGGCTGGCGCCACGGAGGCCACGCAGGCCGCGTCGGGTGAGCCGATCAAGATCATGACCTTGTCGGTGGTGGCCCCCGGGCTCAACGCCGAGGAGATCGGACTCTCGGTCGAGGCCCGCGCCAAGGCGGTCAACGCCGCCGGCGGGATCGGCGGGCGTCCGCTCGAGGTCGAGGTCTGCAACACCAAGCTCGACCCGAACGTGACCGTCCAGTGCGCCCGCAAGGCGGTCAGCGAGGACGTCACCGCGGTGGTCGGCGGGTTGACGTTCTTCCCGCAGGTCTTCCCGATCCTCGAGAAGGCCGGGATCCCGTTCATCGGCGGCCTCGGCATCTCGCCGGAGGAGCTGAACAGCCCGATCTCGTACCCGGTCGGCGCGGGTGAGCCCGGCTGGTTCTACGGCGAGGCCAAGCTGCTCGCCGACAAGGGCGTCCAGAACCCGGCGTTCATCACCTGCGAGCCGGCCTCCTGCCAGTGGGCGGCCGAGGTCTTCGAGGAGGGCTGGAACGCGATCGGCTCGGGCAAGATCGGCAAGAAGATCGTGATCCCCGACGGCCAGGCCGACATGGCGCCGATCGCCGCCAGCGCGACCGCCAAGGGCATCGACGGGATCGCCCTGGCGACCTACGACTCGGTCAACGCGCAGCTGGTCAAGGAGATCCGCCAGACCGGCTTCGAGGGTCCGATCGTGATCAACGCGACGAACATCTCGCCGGAGACGATCAAGGCGCTCGGTCCGATGGCCAAGGGCCTGTACGCGGCCGGCAACCAGCTGCCGACGTCGTCGGACGATCCGGCGGTCAAGCAGTACCGCGAGGAGCTCGAGGCCCAGAAGCCGGGGACCAAGCTGACCGAGCTGGGCACCAACGCCTGGGCGGCGACCGACCTCTTCGTCCGTGTGGCGGAGAAGCTCGACCAGGTCGACGCGGAGACGCTCAAGCAGGCGCTCGACTCGACCAACGAGCCGATCGAGACGGGTATCGCGCCGCCGTGGCAGACGCCGACCGATCCGCCGCTCGAGAAGTTCTCGCGGCTCCAGCGGGTCTGGGCGGCGATCAGCGAGGCGCAGCCGGACGGCTCGCTCAAGCAGGAGACCGACGGCTTCACGGACGTCGCCAAGTAGCCGAGCCCGGAGGACCGACCGCACGCCCGCGGTCGGTCCGCCGCGGATCGGCCGCACGGAGCATCGATCATGCAGACAATCCAGTTCGTCGTCCTCGGGGTGGCCTTGGGGGGCATCTACGCCCTCGTCGCCCACGGGATGGTCCTGATCCACCGTGGGTCCGGCATCGTCAACTTCGCCCAGGGCGGGTTGGTGATGGTCGGCGCCTACGCCTACTACGAGCTGCGCGTGCGCGCCGGCATCCCGACGGTCGCCGCGGTGCCGCTGGCGATCGGCGTGACGTCGCTGGTCGGCGTGGCCTTCCAGCTGCTGGTGCTGAGAGCGATGCGGACCGCGTCGGCGACCAGCCGCGTGATCGCCACGCTCGGACTGCTGCTGGTGCTCCAGGCGCTGGTGTCGCTGCTCTACAAGGACGAGGTCCTGAGCGTCCCCGCGATGCTCCCGACGACGTCGGTGACGCTGCTGCCGGACGTCACGGTCGGCCTCGACCGCCTGATCATCTTCGTGATCGCCGCCGCGATCACCGCGGTCCTCTGGGCCGTCTACCGCTACACCCACGTCGGTCGCGTGACCGCGGCCGTGGCCGAGAACGAGGCGGCGGCCTCGGCGCTCGGCTACTCGCCGAGCCGCGTCGCGGCCGCCAACTGGGCGGCCGGCTCCGGCCTGGCTGGCCTGGCCGGCATCCTGATCGCGCCGATCACGCTGCTGCAGTCGGGATCGCTGTCGCTGCTGGTGGTCCCGGCGCTGGCGGCCGGCCTGGTGTCGGGCTTCAACTCGTTCGGCTCGGCGCTGCTCGCGGCCGTCGCGATCGGCGTGGCGCAGGCCCTGGCCGGCGAGCACATCAGCGCGCCCGGCTGGTCGGACAGCATCCCGTTCTTCGTCGTGATCGTGCTGCTGGTCGTGCGCGGCCAGGGCCTGCCGGTCCGCAGCTACGTCCAGGAGCGGATGCCCCAGGTCGGCAGCGGCCGCGTCCGGATGGCCGTGCTGCTGCCGGCGGTCGCGATCGCGATCTGGCTGCTGCTGACGACGCTGTCGGCGGAGTGGGCGCTGGCGCTGTCGGTGACGATGGCCGGCGCGATCGTCTGCCTGTCGGTGGTGGTGCTGACCGGCTACGCGGGCCAGCTGTCGCTGGCGCAGTACGTGATCGCCGGCGCCGGTGCGCTGGTCGCGGCGCGGGTGATCGCCGACCTCGGCGCGCCCTACCTGGTGGGCCTCGTCGCGGCGATGGCGGTCGGTGTGGTGATCGGCCTGCTGGTCGGCCTGCCGGCCCTGCGCACCCGCGGCGTCAACCTGGGGATCGCGACCTTCGGCCTGGCGCTCGTGCTCTACAAGCTGGTGCTGTCGAACCGGTCGCTGTCCGGCGGGACCGACGGCGTGACCGTCGACACGATCTCGATCTTCGGCTGGGACATCGACTCGCTGCTCTATCCGGAGCGCTACGCGGTCGTCGTGGTGGTCGCGCTGACGCTCGTCTGCCTGGCGATCGCCAACCTCCGTCGTGGCCCGATCGGCCGGCGGCTGCTGGCGATCCGCGCCAGCGAGCGGGCGGCCGCCTCGCTCGGCGTCAGCGTCTACGCGTCCAAGCTCTACGCGTTCGTGGTGGCGGCGGCGATCGCCGCGCTCGGCGGCGCGGTGCTGGCGCTCTCCAGCGCGACCGCGGTGACCGCGCCGTTCGACGTCTTCGCCTCGATCTACGTGGTGGTGGTGACGGTCGTCGGCGGCGTCGGCCAGATCGGCGGTGCGCTGATCGGCGCCCTGCTGCTGGACGGCGGCGTGGTCAGCCTGGCGCTGCGGTCGGTCCAGAGCCTCGACGCCTGGATGCCGCTGATCGCCGGCCTCTACGTGCTGCTGGTGCTCGCCAGCGGCGGCAGCGGGCTGTACGACATGAACCGCGCGGCGGTCGTCGCCGTCGGCCGCGGGCTGCGGCGGATGATCTTCCGCAACCGGGCGGACCGCGAGGCCACGCCGACCGCGCTGCCGGCGCCGTCGCCGCCGTCGCGGGCCCGCTCGCGCGGGGGAGACGGCGGTGCTGGCCTGGCGGTCCGCGGCCTCGACGTGCGCTTCGGCGGCGTCCAGGCGCTGCGCGACGTGGAGATCGAGGTCCGGCCGGGCCAGGTCCACGGCCTGATCGGCCCCAACGGCGCGGGCAAGACGACGCTGATCGACGCGGTCACCGGGTTCGTCAAGCCGGCGGCCGGGCAGGTCACGCTCGGCGGCGACGCGATCGACGGCTGGGGACCGGTCCGGCGCGCTCGCGCGGGCCTGGCGCGGTCGTTCCAGTCGGTCGAGCTGTTCGACGACCTGACCGTGCTCGAGAACATCGCGGTCGGCGCGGATCCGCTGCGGCGCCGGGACTACCTGGGCGGCCTGCTGCGGGCACCGTCGATGCGGCTGTCGGCGGCGGCGGTCCGGGCGATCGAGGAGTTCTCGCTGGGGCCGCACCTGGACGCGCTGCCGCACGAGCTGCCGTTCGGCGAGCGGCGGCTGGTGGCGATCGCGCGAGCGCTGGCCACCGACCCGCGGACGATCCTGCTGGACGAGCCGGCGGCCGGCCTCGACGAGGCGGAGGCGGCCGAGCTCGGTCGCGTGATCCGCTGGCTCGCCGAGGAGGCCGGCACGGCGGTGCTGCTGGTCGAGCACAACCTCGACATGGTGCTGGCGGTCAGCGACACCGTCACGGTGCTGGCCGGCGGCACGCCGATCTACGCCGGGTCGCCGGACGGCGTCCGCACCGACCCCGCGGTGGCCGCCGCCTACCTCGGTGACGCCGAGCCGACGGAGAGCCCCGCGTCCAACGACCTGGAGGGGATCCGATGAGCTCGGTACCGACGCCGGTCGCGCCCGCGGGCGAGCCGGTGCTCGCCTGCCACGGCCTGACCGTCGGCTACGGCGATCTGGCCGCGGTGCGCGACCTCGACCTGGTCGCCCACGCCGGCGAGATCGTCGCGCTGATCGGGCCCAACGGGGCCGGCAAGACGACGACGCTGCTGGCGCTCGCCGGGGCCCTGTCGCCGCTGGCAGGCGAGGTCCACTGGCGCGGCCGGGCGACGACCGCGCCGATGCACGTGCGGGTACGGGAGGGCATGGGGTTCGTCGCCGAGTCGGGGTCGGTGCTGATGCGGATGTCCGTTCGCGACAACCTCCGGCTCGGCGGCGGGCGGATCGAGACCGTGCTGGAGCTGTTCCCCGAGCTGGAGCGGCTGCTGGACCGGCAGGCCGGGCTGCTGTCGGGCGGCGAGCAGCAGATGCTGACCGTCGGCCGCGCGCTGTCGCGGTCGCCCCAGCTGCTGCTGATCGACGAGCTGTCGCTCGGACTGGCCCCGATCGTCGTGCAGCGGCTGATGTCGGCGCTGCGGACGGCTACGGACGAGCTGGGCGTCGGCGTGGTGATGGTCGAGCAGCAGGCGCGACGGGCCTTGAACGTGGCTGACCGCTGGTATCTGATGCGCCAAGGACGCCTGACGGCGTCCGGAACGCGGGACACGACGGACGCGGCGATCGCCGGCTACCTGGCCGGCGACCCGCAGGAGCAGGGGCCGGGCAGCGACCGGCCGCTGGACAACGAACCGAACACGCAGGAGCGGACATGAGCAACACCATCGGCATCGGCGATCTGGTCTTCGAGACCGAGGCAGTGGAGGGCACGGCCCGGTGGTTCCGGGAGCCGCAGGACGTGATCGACAGCATCGACACCGACCTGGAGTCGACGATCGCGATCGTCGAGTTCGGCGGAACGACCTTCCTCGGGCCGATCCTCGGCCGGCTCGCCGGGATCGTCTGCATGCGCGGGTCGCTGCACTCGCACCTCGGGATCGTCTCGCGCGAGTACGAGATCCCGTGCGTGATGGCGCTGCAGGCGACCCGCCCGATCGAGACCGGCGAGGCGATCCGGATGGTCTTCGCCGCCGACGGCACGGACGACGGCGCGCTCGACGCCGGCAAGGCCGCGATCGTCGCGGCGTGACCCCAACGACACGACGCAGGGAGCGAGAGAGATGAGCACTCCGATCGAGCAGCGGTGGTGGGACTACATCCGCCGGGACAGCGACGAGCTCGGCTACAAGGTCCCCGCCTGGGACCTCGGGACGCTGAGCGCGGACGAGGTCGAGCGCGTGATGCGCAGCCCGATGTCCGACGGCGACCTGAGCGACGTGGTGGTCGCGCACGGCCTGGAGTTCAAGCCGGAGATGACCCGCCGGACGACCTTCAGCTCCGAGATCTTCAGCATCAACTCGTACATCACGCTGAGCCTGATCGACATGGTCCACCGGACCCCCGAGCGGCTGCGGGCGATCGAGGCGGCGCGGCCGGTCGAGCAGATCGAGGCCAGCTGGCGGCGGCTCAACCGGACCGGTCCGATCTGGTCGTGGCACATCTTCAACGCGTACTTCGTGGGCCGCGAGATGCTGCTCAACCTGGGGCTCCGCGCGCCCGACGACGGGATCGACGACGCCCGCACGGTGGTCGACTTCTACCGCCGGGCCCGGCTCACGCGGCGCGGCGACGGTGCGCTCGGGCCGAAGGACCGCGGCGACACCGACGCCTACCTGCCGGCTGAGATCGTCGACGGGCTGGCCGCTCAGGTCGCGCCGATCGACCCGGACGACCACAAGCGCCTGCGGCGGCTCAACGTGACGCTGGCGAGCTTCTGCTTCCTCTACTTCACCGACGCGCGGATCGGCCAGCACGACTCCGGGCCCTACGAGCTCGGGCCGGGACGGTCGCTGATCGTCCGCGACTTCTTCCCGATGGGCCCGACCCGCTACCCGTGGACCTCCGAGCTGGCTCCGCCGGCGCGGGGCTACTCGCTGGCGATGGTCTTCGACCCGGCCAAGTTCAGCAAGATCGAGATCATCCAGTTCTTCACGCTGTTCAGCGAGCCTGAGCAGTTCATGAACCTGATCGACGAGGTGGCCGTGATCGAGCACGCCGAGGACGGCGGTCAGCGGCTGGTTCCGGCCGACGAGTGGGCCGGCATCACCCAGGCGGTCAGCACCGAGCACCTGAAGCTCTACCAGCGGTTCGTCGCGATGACGCCCGAGGAGCGGCTGCTGGCGTCGACCAAGACCTACGGCTGGGACACGCTGCCGTTCGCGGAGGCCGCCGGGGTCGTCGACGACCTCGACTGGGACCTGCACCCCAAGACGATGGAGCTCTGGGACCAGCTCGCCGACGACGAGTTCTCGGGACGGCTGTTCGGCCGGTCGGTGATCGACAACGGACTCAACGGCTCGTTCACGCCGCTGGTCGACACCGACTACAGCCGCCGGGTCGAGGTGCCGCGGTCGAGCTGGCGGACCCTCAGCGGCGAGGTGGTGCGCTGATGGACGAGGTCCTGGTGGGGCTGACCCTGAAGCCGTTCGCCAGCGCCCCGCAGCTGGCGGAGATCCTCGGCACGACCGCCGAGCAGGTCGCCCCGCGGGTCGCGGAGGCGGTCGCGGCCGGGGACGTGGCCGACATGGGCGGCAGCTACGGCGTGGTCAAGGCGGCGTCGGCGCGGGTCGACGAGCACTACGCGGACCGCTACGGGGCGGTCCGGGCGAACGCCGATCTGGAGGCGGCGCTCGACCGCTTCGAAGGCGTCAACCGCCTGCTGCTCGACGTGGTCTCGGACTGGCAGACGCAGGAGGTCGCCGGTCAGCGGATCGCCAACGACCACGCCGACGAGGCGTACGACCAGAAGGTGCTCGCGCGGCTCGACCGGATCCACGGGCGTGTGACCGAGGCGCTGGCCCCGATCGCGGAGCAGGACGCGCTGGTCGCGCGGTTCCTGTCGCGGCTCGACGCGGCGCTGGCCCGGGTCGACGCCGGCGAGTCCGACTACGTCTGCGGCATCGAGGTCGAGTCGTACCACAACATCTGGTTCCAGCTGCACGAGCACCTGCTGCGGATGTTCGGGCGCGATCGGGAGGTGTGAGCGGTGTCGTGGATCGTGGACCTGGCCGGTGAGCGGGCCGAGCCGTCGCGGGACGTCGTCGGCGGCAAGGCCTGGTCGGTCTGGCGGATGACCTCGCTGGGGCTGCGGGTGCCCCCGGCCTTCGTCGTGACCACCGACGCCTGTCGCGCGTACTTCGCGGACGGCGAGCGGCTGGCGGACGGGCTGCGGGCGGAGATCGAGGCCGGGGTGCGGCAGATCGAGCAGTCGCTCGGCCGCACCTTCGGCGGCGGTCCGCGCCCGCTGCTGCTGTCCGTCCGCTCCGGCGCGGCGGTGAGCATGCCCGGGATGATGGACACGGTCCTCAACCTGGGGATCGACGACGGGGTCGAGGCGCTGCTGGCGGACGAGTTCGGCGACGAGCGGTTCGCCCGGGACACCCACGAGCGCTTCCTGGCCTCCTACGGCGAGGTCGTGCTCGGGGCGCTCGACGAGCTGCCCGACGGGGCCGGCGTGGCGGAGATCCGCGCCGCGCACCGCCGGGAGCTGGACGCCGAGGTCCCGGCCGACCCGTCGGAGCAGCTGCTGGGTGCGGTCGCCGCGGTCTTCCGCTCGTCGCGCTCGCGGCGGGCGATCGCCTACCGCCGCCACTACGGCCTGCCGGACGACCTCGGCACCGCGGTGACGATCCAGGCGATGGTCTTCGGCAACCTCGACGAGCGGTCGGGCACCGGCGTGCTGTTCTCGCGCAATCCGCTCGACGGGGCCGACGTGCCCTACGGCGAGTTCCTGCCGCGGGCGCAGGGGGAGGACGTGGTCTCCGGGCGGGTGACGCCCCAGCCGCTGGAGGCGCTCGCGACGTCCGCGCCCGACGTCCACGCCGAGCTGCTGCGGGCCGCGGCGCTGCTGGAGCGCTCCGGCCGCGACGCGCAGGACATCGAGTTCACGGTCCAGGCCGGCGAGCTGTTCCTGCTGCAGGCGCGGAGCGCCAAGCGGACCGGCGAGGCCGCGGTGCGGATCGCGGCGGCGATGCTGCGCGACGGGACGATCGACGCCGACGAGGCGCTCGCCCGGGTCACGCCGGCCCAGGCGGTCGCGGCGATGCGCCGGCGCCTGGCGCCCGCCGTGGTCCAGGCGGCGACGCCGCTGGCGTCCGGCCTGGGCGCGTGCCCGGGGGTCGCGGTCGGCGTCGCGACCGGCGGCGACGCCGTGACCAGCGGCGGGATCCTGGTCCGCCGCGTGACGGCACCGGACGACGTCCCGGCGATGCTCGACTCGGTCGGGATCGTCACCGAGCGGGGCGGGGCGACGTCGCACGCGGCGGTGGTCAGCCGCGCGCTCGACCTGCCGTGCGTGGTCGGCTGCGGCGAGGGGACGATCGCCGCGCTCGACGGGCAGACGGTGACGATCGACGGCGACAGCGGCACGATCTACGCGGGCGCGCTGGCGGTCGAGCAGCCGGACGAGCGGGACGACCCGGACCTGGCGCTGCTGATCGGCCTGGCGGAGGAGCGGGCCGGCGTCCGCGTGCTGGCGGCCGACGACGACGACGAGGCGGTGGCCCGCGCGGTCAACGTCGACGACCAGGCGGAGACGCCGGTCGAGGAGCTGCAGCGGACGCTGGCCGGCACGCCGGTCGTCGCGGGAGCGCTGTTCGGCAACGAGGCGCACGTCGCGGCGGCGGTGGCCGCCGGCTGCACCACGATCGTCGCGCCGCGCCGGCTGCCGGCGCTGCTGGCGGCCGTCCGGGCCCGGGAGACCGGGGAGCGGGCGGCGACGCGCGTCTGAGCGGACCGGTCGCGGGCGGCGCGTCGCTGCCGCCCGCGACGGACCGTTGGAGAGAACTCCATCGGTGTTCTCGTGGGGAGAGCGGCGCGTTCGAGCGCCGAAATTAGAGTCACTTGCAACAACCAAGAGGAGCAGGTTATGCGCCAGAGCATGCAGAAGATCGTCGCGGCCGACGAGACCCTCAACCACCAGATTCCCGAGACGTTCGCCACGATCCAACAGGCGGACAACACGTGGACCGAGAGCATCTGGGGGTGCGTGTTCGCCAAGGACGGATCGGTGCAGATCGACACCGGCCTCAAGAAGTTCACCAACCGCAACATCTTCGAGGCCTTCGGCGGCGCGTCGCGCGGCAACGAGCAGTGGACCGTGCGGGCCAGCCGTCAGCTCGACCACGACCTCGACCGGGTCGGCGCCGGACCGGTCGACTTCCAGGTGGTGGAGCCGCTCAAGACGCTCCGCTACACCTGCGCCGAGAACGACATCGTGCCGCTCTCCTACGACCTCACGCTGCGCGCCGTGCTGCCGCCGTTCCTGGAGGCCAAGGACGCCCAGCGCGAGCCGTTCGGCTACCGGATCTGCTCCGACCTGCTGCGCTACAACCAGGTGATGACCGCCGAGGGTTGGGTGCGTATGGGGGATGACTACTACGAGGCCACCCCGGAGACCTGGATGGGGTGGCGTGGTCACTCGTGGGGCGTGCGGATGGACGTGGGCGTGACGCCTCCCGACATCTACGTTCCCGACCGGCTGGAGCAGAACTTCCTGCTGTCGTGGGGTCCGTTCTTCATGACCCGTCCCGACGGATCCACCTACGAGCTGCGGCACCACCTGCAGCAGGTCGACGGGGAGACCACCTACTTCTCCGGCTTCGAGAACCGTCCCGACGGCACCCAGATCGAGCTGTTCGGGATGCGCGAGGAGCTGGAGTTCGACAAGGTCAACCGCCGGCTGATCGGCGGGGCGTTCCACTTCGACTGCGGCTGGGGCAAGACCCGGACGATCGAGGTCAAGCCGGTCAGCGACACGGGCTTCCACCTGGGCACCGGATGGTACTTCGGCTTCAAGGACCGGTTCCAGGGCAAGTGGTCGGGACCGGACTTCGCCGAAGGTGAGATCTACGAGGACGTCTCCCAGATCGAGACGGCCCGCGAGGTCCACCAGCTGCGCGACGCGATCGTCGAGCTGCGCGAGGGCGACGCCGTCGGCTACGGGATCTACGAGTCGATGGTGCTCGGCGAGTTCCCGCAGTGGGGGCTGACCCGCGAGACGTCGTTCCTCTAGGCCGCGGAAGCGAGAGGACGGAGCGCCCCATGGCGAGCCCCAAGATCCTGCTGGTCAACGACGACGGCATCCGCGCGCCCGGCCTGGGGATGCTCGAGCAGATCGTCGGCGAGATCTCCGACGACGTCTGGGTCGTGGCCCCGGCCGAGGAGCGCTCGGGTGCCGGGCACTCGATCACGCTGACGACCCCGATCCGCGCGCGGCGCGAGGACGAGCGTCACGTCGCGCTCTCCGGCACGCCGGCCGACTGCGTGATCGTGGCCCTCGACCAGGTGCTCGACGGACCCCCGGACCTGGTCGTCTCCGGGATCAACCTGGGCGCCAACGTCGGCGAGGACGTCCACTGCTCCGGCACCTGCGGCGCGGCGATGGAGGCCGCGCTGCGCGGCCTGCCGACGGTCGCGCTCAGCCAGGACTTCGTCCCGGGCCAGCCGCCGCCGTGGGAGACGGCGCGGCGCTACTCGCGGGAGCTGATCGAGCTGGCGCTCGACCGCGGCATCCCGGACGACACGCTCTGGTGCGTGAACTTCCCGCCCGTCGGCCCCGACGAGGTCGCCGGGCTGGAGGTCACCACGCACTCGCCGCGCTCGCCGCACCAGTGGACGACCGTCGAGAGCGCCGACCCGCGCGGTGGAACGCACTACTGGCTGCACCGCGAGCGCGCGACCGGCCCGGGTATTCCCGGGAGCGATCTGGCGGCCATGGAGAAAGCCACGATCTCGCTCTGCCCGCTGTCCTTGCGGATGGCCGAGCGGGACTACATTGAGGCCCTGGGGCGCGAGCTGCGGCCGACGGCCCTCGGGGGAGGACGATGATGCACGCGGAGAGCCAGGACGGACTGCAGATCACGGTGCTCGGCTGGTCGGCCGGCATCTCGAGCGTCGACGCGGCGCAGGCCGGCTACCTGGTCCACACGCCGAGCACGACGATCATGGTCGACTGCGGGTCGGGCACGATCGCCAAGCTCCAGAGCCACCGGGAGATGACCGACCTCGACGCGCTGCTCCTGAGCCACCTGCACTCGGACCACATCGCCGACGCGCTCGAGCTGGTCGTCCACCGCCGCTACCACCCGGTCTGGGACGAGCCCGACTACGAGCGGCAGCTGCCGACCTGGGCGCCGGCGGAGGCCCCCGAGCGGCTGGCGATGGCCTACGCGCCGACCGCGGCCGACCGCGAGACCGAGGACGTCCGCGACGTCTTCGGGTTCCGCGTCCTGACCGACGGGGCGCGCTTCACGATCGGCGATATCGAGGTCGAGGCGATCCGGACCCAGCACTCGATCGAGTGCTACGGGTTCCGCTTCAGCTCCGGCGGCCGGACGCTCGGGTTCACCGCGGACAGCGGCCCCTGCGAGGCCCTGCTGCGGCTGGCGGACGGGGTCGACCTGCTGGTCTCGGAGGCGACCTGGGACCACGGCGAGCGGGCCGGCACGCTGCCGACGACCAGCCACCTGAGCGGGCGCCAGGCGGGGGAGCACGCCCGCGACGCCGGCGCCAAGCGGCTGCTGCTGACGCACCTCGAGCAGTGGACGTCGCACGAGCCGATCCTGGCGGAGGCGCGCGAGGCCTACGGCCCCGGGGTCGAGATCGTCGAGACCAGCCGGACCTACGCCGTCTGATGGCTGACGACGCGCCGCCGACCGGGGACGGAGGCCAGCGCCTGCTGGTCGGGCGGACGCTCGTCGTGACCGGCGGGTCGAGCGGCAACGGGCGGGCGATCGCCCTGGCCGCCGCCCGCCACGGCGCCGCGGTGGTGGTGGCCGACCGGCAGGCGGAGCCGCGCGAGGGCGGCCCGCCGACGGCCGAGCTGATCGCCGCGTCGCCCGGAGGCCGTGCGGCCTTCGTGGCCTGCGACGTGCGCCGGGCCGCGGACCTGGAGCGCGTCGCCGACCGGGCGGAGCAGCTCGGGGGCCTCGACGTCTGGGTCAACAACGCGGGGATCCTCGGCGCCGCGACGCCCGTCGTGGAGACCAGCGACGACGACTTCGACCTGGTCGTCGACGTCAACCTGCGGGGCACGTTCCTCGGGTCGCGGGTGGCGGCCCGGCGGATGCTGTCCCGCGGCTCCGGCGCGATCGTCAACGTCTCGAGCGTCGCCGCCCACCAGGCGGCGCGCTCGTCGGCGATGTACGGCGCGACCAAGGCCGCCGTGCGGCTGTTCTCCCAGGGCCTCGCGAACGAGCTGGGGCCGTCGGGGATCCGGGTCAACTGCGTGGCCCCCGGCGTGGTCCGCACGCAGTTCACCGAGAGCCGCGGGTCGCTCGACGACGGCGAGAAGGGCGAGCGGCTGCGCCGGATCGTCCCGCTCGGGCGGGTCGGCGAGCCCGACGACGTCGCCGACGCGGTGATCTTCCTGTCCAGCGACCTTTCCCGCTACGTGACCGGCACCAGCCTGGTCGTCGACGGCGGCCTGACGAGCCATGTGCCCAACTGACCTGCCGACCGACCGACCGGACGACGACCCGACCGTCGCGGTGATCGCCGCCTGGGACGGCTTCGACCCGGGCCCGGGTACGCTGCCGCGCCAGGCCGAGGCGGTCGCCCGCGGCGTCTGGGCGGCGGGCGGTCGCCCGCGGGTCCGGCTGCTGTCGGTGCCGCCGGAGCCGGTCGCGCCGGCCGCGGACGAGGTCGACTCCCGGGCGCGCGACGCCGCGGCGTCCGCCCTCGGTTCCGCGATCGACGCCGACGACGCGGCGCTGGTGGTGCTGGCGACGTCCGCCGCCGGGCTCGCCGCCGGCCTGATCGCCGGGCTGCGCGCCGGGGTGCCGACCGTGCTGGTGCCCGGTGGCCCGGCGATGGCGGGCACGCTCGCCGGGGCCCCGGCGACGGTCTGGGACGCGATCTCCGCCGCGGACGACCGGGGCGCGCTCGCCGGCGCGTGGCCGGGGTCCGGGATCCCGCCGGTGCTGTCGGCGGCCGGCGCGCTGGCCTCGGCGCTCGAGGCGCTGGGCGTGGTCGTGCCGGGCACGTCCGGCCCGCCCGCGGCGCACCAGTCGCGGGACCGCCTGGCGTGGGTCGCCGGGACGGTCGCGGTCGACGGAGCCTCGCGCGGTCGGACGCTGCGCGACGTGGTCACGTCGGCGAGCCTGCGCAACGCCGCGGTCGTCGCGGCCGCCCTCGGCGCGCCGCCGGCCGCGGCGAGCCATCTGGCCGCGGTCGCGACGGCCGCCGGCGTGGACGGGGACGCCGTCGCGGCGGACCCGCGCGGCGCCGGGCCGCGGCTGGTCGATCTGCAACCGGACGGCGCCCACGACCTGGTGCGGTTCTTCCGCGACGGCGGCGTCCCCGCGGTGATCGGCCTGCTGCTGGCCGACGGCGCGCTCGACGGCGCGGCGGAGACGGTCACCGGCCGTACGCTCGCGGACGAGCACGGCGCGGCGCGTCCCTACGCCACCGGAGCGGCGATCGTCCCGGAGGGCACGGGCACGGGCACGGGCACGGGCACGGGCACGGCGTCGCCGTCGCCGTCGCCAGAGGCCACCCGTCCGCTGGCGGCGCCGTCGGCGGCCGCGCACGCGGCCTGGCGGGCGAGCGCGTTCCCGGCGCTCGGCCTGGACGATCCCGGCGACGCGCCGCTGATGGCGATCGCCGCGCTGCCGGGCGACGGGCGCGAGGGCGAGCTGCTGGCGGTGGCTGACGGCGCGGAGGACGGCGCCGCGGCGGGCGGCATCGTCGCCCGCACGGTCGTCGCCGCCGCGGCCGCGCGCCCCCGCTGGGGGACGGCGGTCGATCGGGCCGACCTGCTGGCGCTGACCGCGCACCGCCACGCGGTGGGCAGCGTCCTGGCCGTCGTCCACGACGCCGCCGGGATCGCCGCGGCCCGGGCGCTGGCGGCCGCGACGCCGGGACCGGTCGACCTGCTGGCGATCGTTCCCGAGGACGAGCGGGAGGCGCTGACCACCGCCGCCACGCCGTGGGGCCGGGTCACGACCGCCGACCCCGCCGATGACCTGCGGACCCTGGAGCAGGCGGGACGGGACGCGGCGGCCGCGTTGGCCGGACGGATCGCGCCCGCCGAACGACGTACGAGCGACAGCGAGGAACAGCGATGACGGGCACCGAGTCGGTCGGCGTGGCGTCGACCTGGAACGAGGCGGCGCCGTGCAACATCGCGCTGCGCCGGCAGGCGCGCGCGGCGATGCGCGGCGTGCGGGCGGCCGGGGCCGTGCCTCACGAGTTCACGACGATCACCGTCACCGACGGGATTGCGATGGGGACCGAGGGCATGCGCAGCTCGCTGGCGAGCCGCGAGGTGATCGCCGACTCGGTCGAGCACCAGGCCCGCACCCACGGCTACCAGGCCCTCGTCGGCGTCGCCGGCTGCGACAAGACGCTGCCCGCGCTGATGATGGCGATGTGCCGGCTGGACCGGCCGGCGGTCTTCCTCTACGGCGGGACGACGGTCCCGGGCTGGCACCGTGGCCAGCGGATGACGGGGATGGAGGTCGTCGAGGGCGTCGGGCGGGTCACCACCGGCGAGCTCGACGCGGCCGAGCTGGAGCGGCTGGAGGCCGACGCCTGCCCCGCCGCCGGCTCCTGCCCGGTCCAGGCGACGGCCAACACGATGGCCTGCGTCTCCGAGGCGATCGGCCTGGCGCTGCCGGGCTCGTCCGGGCCGCC